>CAJULH010000017.1 GCA_910587175.1 Candidatus Gastranaerophilales bacterium
AAGCAAAAGTTACTCAAAAAGAAGCAGCTGAAGTTTTAAACGGTTTCATTGAAACTGTTCAAAAATCTGTTTCTAAAGGACAAAAAGTTACATTAGTTGGCTTTGGTACTTTTGAAGCTCGCAAACGTGCTGCTAGAACTGGCAGAAACCCTCAAACTGGTAAAGAAATCAAAATTGCAGCTAAAACTGTTCCTGCATTCTCTGCTGGTAAAAAATTCAAAGAACTTGTTAACAAGAAATAAGTCTGAAAGACAAGTTTTTGAAAATAACATTTTAAAAACCGCTTGAGTCCTTGCTTGGGCGGTTTTTATTTTGCAGGCTTTCATTTGCTGCTTCCCATCTGCAAGGCGTGTTCCCAAATGTACAAACATTAAATCAAACAGAATAAAAATACACCGGGGCTATACCCTTTCAACCTCTCTTGTTTTCTTTTCACCCTGGATATCAGATGTTACAATATTTGGCAAAATATGTTTTTGTTTCTTCTTATCAAAAACATATTTATTCATTTTATCGTAATCAAAAGCATCTTCCCACCTGGCTACAACAGTAGTTGCAACACAATTGCCAATTAAATTTACAGTTGTCCTTCCCATATCAAGAATCTGGTCAATTCCAAGCAAAATTGCAACTCCGACAACAGGCAGACCAAAACTTGACAAAGTTCCTGTCAAAACAACAAGGGAAACCCTCGGAACACCCGCAATACCCTTGGATGTAAGCATAAGAGTAAGCATTATTAAAATCTGCTGCTGAACAGGAAGATGAATCCCCGCAATTTGCGCACAAAATAGCGTTGTAAGCGCCAGATAAAGCGTTGAACCATCCAGATTAAATGTATATCCCGTAGGCATTACGAAGCTTACAATGTTTTTCGGTACGCCGAATTTTTCCATCACATCCATCGCCTTTGGTAAGGCTGCTTCTGATGTTGCAGTGGTAAATGCAAGCAGCGCAGGTTCTTTAAGCGCCTTTATAAGTCCTGAGAAGGGTATTTTGATAATCCTGCACACAACAGCAAGTACAATTACCACAAATATAATCAGCGAAAGATATGTAACACAAATAAGTTTGGCGTAACTTGCAAGAATACCGGTACCGTTGTGCCCCACAGTGGATGCAATCGCCCCGAATACACCTATCGGAGCAAAAAGCATAACAAATTCCGTAAATTTAAACATAATTTCGCAGGTGCTTTGAAGAAAATCCAAAACAGGACGCGCTTTTTGACCTACTGCACATATTGCAAGCGCAAAGAATATTGCAAAAACGACAATTTGAAGTAAATTTCCTTCCGCCATAGCCTTGAAAACACTTGTAGGAACCATATCTGTAAGCATGTGCGAAAAAGAATGGTCAATCTGGACATTTTGCATTTTCTCAACTACAGCCATTGAAACAGAATTTAAATCTATATTAAATCCAACACCCGGTTTGAAAACATTTGCCATAATAAGCCCCAAAACAAGGGCAAGTGTTGTCACTATTTCAAAATATATAATTGTTTTTAAGCCGATTTTTCCAAGATGCTTAACATCCCCATGTCCTGCAATCCCTACAACAAGGGTTGCAAAAATCAAAGGGGCAATAATCATCTTCACCATCCGCAAGAATATATCCGCAAGAAGCTGCATCTTAACGGCAATTTCAGGAACAAGCCAGCCAAAAATAATCCCCGCAACAAGCGCCAAAAAGATAAATAAAGTTAATTTTGAATTGGACAATTTTTGCTTCCCGCCTTTTAAAAAACCTGTTAAAACCCGCTGGCTCCAAGCGCCGGATACCAAACCCGAGATTATTAATCTTTAACTAATACAATTGTAATATAAAAAATTATTTTTCACCATTTTTAACCCTGCGAAGTAACCAATTGTAAACATCAATTGTAACAGGACATATAGCAAGTTCTCTTTTTACAAGGCTTTTTATCGTTTCTTTAAAGCAGACAAAAAGCGCCATATCAAGCCCTTTTTCGCCTTTATTTTCATTCAAAATATTTAAGATTTTTTCCCTGTATTCAGGTTCACGCGTTCTGGCTTCAATCTTATCTGCAAGAAATATTATTTTCTCAAATGTGCTCATTCCCACTCTTCCAAGGGTATGAAAGCGGATTGAAGATAAGATATCAGCATCAGACACCTTAAAAATTTCCTTTGCAAAACATTCACCGACAGGCGCGTGAAATGTTTTATAGTTTAAAAGTTCATCCTCTTTTACATCATTCACTTTTGTTTTTAAGATATCTGAAAGTTCATCGTTTGAAAGACACTTGGCACAATCATGCAAAAGCCCTGCAAATGCCGCCTTATCGGGGTTAATTCCATACATTCGAGCAAGTTCTTTTGCGCATTCTTCCACACCGAGGGTGTGAATATATCGTTCTTCGGAAAGATGTTCTTTCAGCCATTTTAAGATTTCTTCCCTGTTTTTTGGATTACCTGTATAGTCTATGTTCATTTATATATCCTTCAATATTTTTATCAACAAAATTTTTTATATCTTCGCCCCTCGACACCATTTTACGTATTTTAGCAGATTCTATATCAAAGTATTTATTTTTAGAAAGTACAAAATCATAGCCCTTATCAGAGAGTGCAAAAATATCAGCTTCCGTTGTACCTGAGTGCCTTTTTAGAACAATGAATTTTAATTTTTCTTTTAAAATCCCGGGGTTTTTCCAGTTTTCAATCCCCATAATGGCGTCATATCCTGTTATAAAAGGAATTTTCCCATCCCAAAGTTCTTTTGGTTTTGAATTTTCATATATTTTATTAATTGTTCTAAAGCTAAAAGACGGTACAGGAAGCTTGCTTTCTATATCTGAAACCTCCCCAAAAGAAGGGTCTACGGCAAGTTTTAACATATTATATCTATGGAAAAAATCAAGTGTTTCTTTATGCGGCGGAGAAAATGCCGGCACAAAAACTATCTTTTCAAAACAAAACTCCTGCTTCACACTTTGTGCAAGTAGTATATGTCCAAGGTGCGGAGGGTTAAATGTCCCGAAAAAATAGCAGTTCATCTTTGTCTTTGCCTTGTTTTACTATCCTTATAAATTATATTACAATAAATTTTGTTATGTATAATTTGGATTCACTAAGCTTAAAATATCTGATTGAAGAAAATTCCGGTTTTCTAAACGGCGCTACAGTACAAAAAATCCAGATGCCATCAAAAAGAGAAATACTGCTTTCATTAAGAAACAACGGTGAAAACAGAAAATTATACATAAACACTGACCCGAAATTTGCCCACATAAATTTCATTACAAATAAAGAAAATTATTCTATAAAAATCCCGAAAGAACCTCCTATGTTTTGTATGCTCCTAAGAAAACATATGGAAGGCGCAAAATTAAACAGGGTCGAGGTTGTAGAGTATGAAAGAATAGCAGAATTTTATTTTGAAACATATGATGAGATAGGCTCGCTTTTTCCTATGTGTCTCAGTGTAGAATTTATGGGAAAACATTCTAACGCAATACTTTACAATGCCTCAAACAAAATAATTACAGGGTGTGTGCATAATATTTCGCCGGAAAAAAGCTCAGTAAGGGAAGTTTGGGGAGGAATAAAATATATAAGACCGCCAAAACAGGAAAAAACAGATATTCTAAAGACAAGTTTTGCAGGGTTTTACGGGGTTCTTGAAAGTGCAAATTTTCAAGATAGCTTTAAAGACAATACAAAAGACTTACAGCCAGAAGCTTATGGGCAAAACAGAGTTTCGGATGCAATTTCAAACCATTATTATTATTTTTCAAAGGGGTTTTTGAACTTTATTTTAAACAAATTTGAAATCACTGCGCCTTGTAATATTGAACAGGAAAAACTGTTTTCTTTCCTTCAAAGTGCAGTTTCAGGAAATTCTTCGATAGTTAAAGAGTTTTGGCGCCAAAATATTTTAAATGAAAAAATTTCAAAACCGGATAATGAAATTTTACCCCCTGCCATAAACCCTTTAAATTCCAGCATTAAAGATTTCAGCCTGAATTTTTTAATCGAAAAATATTTCTCCCACTTTGTGCTTTCCGATGTGCTTGGCGCAAAAAAATCATACCTGAAAAAGCTTCTGGGCAAAGAATATAAAAGATACAAAGATACAATTTTAAATTCAAATAAAAAGAATTCATATGAATTAAACAGGAAAAAGGGTGAGCTTATTTTGGCAAATATGTACACACCTGAATTATCCAATGGTTTTGGAGAGAAGATTTTGCTGGATGGTATTGAAATTTCCCTTGACACAACAAAAACACTCCCTGAAAATGCGCAGAGATACTTTTCGCTTTACCAAAAGGGAAAAACTGCAAAAGAGATTCAGGACAAGAGAGAAAAAGAGGCAAAGGATAACCTTGAATATCTGGATGGAATTATCTTTTCAATTGAAAATGTTAAAGACATTGACACTTTGGATGAAATTGAAGAAGAGCTGACAGATTTTTTGGGCAGTGCATACGGGAATAACGCAACCGGCAAAAAGGAAAAAACGGTAAAAATTTCTGTTAAAAGTATTGATTACAAAGGATTTGAGATATTTATCGGCAAAAACAACAAACAAAATGATTATTTAATTAAAAAAATATCAAGCCCTGAGGATATCTGGCTGCATGCAAAAGACTGCCCCTCCGGGCACTGTTTCATAAGGACAGAAAACGGCAGAAAAAATGTACCCGACGATGTTTTACTTTTTGCCTGTAATTTAGTAAAAGAAAATTCACCAATGAAAAATTCCGCCAAAGCTTCAATAATCCATACAAAAAGAAAATTTATAAAACGCCCGCCGGACACACACCCCGGGTATGTAACATACAGGGAAGAAAAAGAGATTGTGGTATAACTCGAAAAACAAAAAATTTAAACGCCCGACTTGAATTGTAAATTTTTGCATCTGAAAATTGTACCTTTGACTTATTCAGCTAAAATCAAATCGTTTTTTATCATTTGATAAAATTCATCCGAAATATTATGAAAATCAACTAAATTCACAATATATGGCAAATCTGAAGAATCAAAAGCTTCTTTTAAAGCTTCAAAATCATCCGGACAAACAGGTGTTTTACCTTTTATCATAATATCTAAATCAGAAAGCGGTCTAAAATCTCCCCGTACCCTTGAACCGTAAAAATAAAATCCGTATTTTTCAAAATATGGCGAAATGATGCCTTTTATAATATCAACTTCAATATCATTAACGCCTTTAATCTTCATTTTGTCTTTCCTTTATTGAATTGATTAAAAATTCAACATCGGATAAAAAATCCGGAATCAGGCATACAAGCTCTCTTGATTTTTCAAGGTTGTATTCATGGGCTGTGTTATTTCTTTTTTGATAGTAATCTTTCCATTTTTGCCAGTCCTCAATATACCCATAACCCTCCATAAATCTAAAAATATTATTAATGGTCAATTCTTTCTCATCCTTGCCGTATTTTTTAATAAGGATTTTTTTCATTAATTTCCAGGCAGTTTCAAGCGTATATTCAAACCTTTTAACACAGGAATCCTTAATATACTCAGCAAAAGGCGAATTTTCATTCTTATCAAAATCTCTATGACATTTTAAAAGCGTGCCAAAAGATTTTTCAAGGTTAAAAGAGCTTATTTGTCTTTCCATATTTTAAGACTCCAAAGGCTGGTTCTAAAACTCATAATACCATGTTTTTAAAATTTGCATATAAATCCTTTTTTGTACTAAAATTGAGATACAATAGCTTGGGCTGCACCCGGCAAAAAGAAAATAGCTAATAAAACGAGGATTAATTTATGCAGGTTTCACTGGAATGGCTTAATGAATATGTTGATTTAGAAGGCATCGAGCCGGAACAAATTGCTCACAGCCTGACTATGAGCGGGTTAGAGGTAGAAGAAATTGAACATAAAAAACCAAATTTCACAAACATAATAACTGCATTAATTAAAAAAATTGACAATCACCCTAATGCCGACAAACTGCACCTTGTAACAGTAGATACCGGAAGTGCTGTAAAAACAGTTGTTTGCGGCGCACAAAATATAAAAGAAGGGCAGATAATCCCCTACGCAAGTGTGGGCTCAAAAGTTTTTTCAAGAAAAACCGGTGAATTATTTGAACTGACTCCTGCCGTAATACGCGGTGTTGAATCCCAAGGTATGTTATGTTCCCAGGATGAACTTGGTCTGGACGGGATGCAGGAAGAGGATGGTATTTTAATATTAAATAATCCTGCCTTAGGGCTTGGCGAAGTTAAACTTGGTGAACCTTTGGAAAAAATCTTAAATTTAAATGATGAGATAATTTTCCATTTGGCACCAACTGCAAACAGGGGCGACCAGATGTCTGTAATAGGTGTTGCAAGAGAACTTTCAGCCCTTTTTAATAAAAAACTAAAATTTTCACCTCTGAGCGCTACAAAAGATACATCCACAGATCAATTTAAGGTTGAAATATTAGACAATGAAGCCTGCAAATATTATTCTATAGCGCTTTTAAAAGATATTAAAATAAAGCCAGCACCTGAATTTATCCAAAGAAGGGTGACAGCAGCAGGCATGCGCCCCATAAATAACGTTGTAGACATTACAAACTACGTAATGATGGAGCTTGGCACCCCGCTGCACGCCTTTGATTTTGACAAACTTGATAACTACCTTTGCGTGCGCTATGCAAAAGAGGGTGAAAAACTTGTTACGATTGATGAAGTGGAGAGGAATTTAACAAAAGAGACTGTTGTAATTGCAACAAAAGACAAGCCAGTTTGCATCGGCGGTGTGTTTGGCGGATACAATTCTGAAATTGATAATAACAGCAAAAATATAGCGCTTGAAGCAGCATTTTTCCCTGCGCACACAAACAGAAAGTCTGCACGTTCTGTAGGATACAGGTCTGAAGCAAGTGCAAGGTTTGAAAGAGGCGTTGATATTGAGCTTGTACAAATAGGCTTAATGCAGGCTGTGAACCTTTTAATTAAATATGCTGATGCAAAATTTGAAGGCATGACAGAGTGCGGCAACAATAAAAAAGACGATATAGAAATTACCTTGAGAGGTTCTGAAATCAAAAGAATACTTGGAATTGAGATAGAACAGGCAAAATGTATTGAAATCCTTCAAAACCTTGGATTTGAGCTTTTGGGAAAAAATGAAATTGCAGCAAAATTTAAAGTGCCAAGCTACAGAACAAATGATGTATATAGAGAAATTGACCTGATTGAAGAAGTGGCAAGGATTTCAGGATATGATAATATTCCGCCAACTTTAATGAGTATATCGGAGGGTGCCACAATCACCACAGAACAAAGAACCCTGAAAGCAATCAATGAAATGTTTTTAAATTTGGGATTTGACGAGATTGTGACAAGTTCACTTGTCGGGAATAATCTTTATAAAGAATTTATGAATGAAATTGACCCGAAAACTGCAGTTACTGTTATGAATCCGCAAAGCGAAGATGCCACAACATTAAGAGAACAGCTGATGCCAAACCTTTTAAATGTTGTAAAATTGAATTTTGATATGGCAAACAAAAATTTCAGATTTTATGAAATCGGAAAAACATTTAAAAAGGTGGCAGAATCCACGGAAGATTATTCTGGTGTTGAAGAAAAAAGAAAGCTTTCAGGCTGTATATTCGGAAATATAAACAATGAACTTTGGGATAAAAAAGGTGCACCTGATTTTTACACAATGAAAGGTGTAATTGAAAACCTTTTTGATATTTTAGGAATTGAAAAAAGGATAGTATATTCTGAATTTAAGGATGTTGAAAAATTTAAATTTATGCACCCTTACCAAACGGCAACTGTCGGACTTTTGGGCAAAAATCTTACAAACCTTGGCTACTTTGGAAAAATTCATCCTATTTTGGCGGATAAGATGAAATTGAACCAGGATTTATTTGTATTTGAGCTTGATTTGGATGAAATATTAGGCGCAATGCACGATAACGGAGTTGTAAGATATAAAAAGCTCCCGCAAACTTTTCCAATTGCAAGAGATATAGCTTTTATCGCAGATAAAAATATTTCAAATGCCGACATTTTAAAGGCTATTAAAAAATTCAGCGATAAGAATATTTCAAAAGGCGCAAAAGTATTTGATATCTATGAAGGTGCAAATATGGAAGCCGGCAAAAGAAGCGTAGCATACAGGATTACCCTGCAGGATGAAAATAAAACCCTTACAGATGAAATAATTGAATCTGAAATTTCAAAGATAAAGCAGGGTTTAGAGAAAACATTTGCAGGTTTAAGCTTCAGACAGTAATATTTTTCAAAAAGATATTATAATATCATTATGCCGGCAATTGTTCTTGTGGATTGTAATAATTTCTTTGTATCTTGCGAAGAGCTTTTTGACCCAAGCTTAAAGGGAAAACCCGTTTGTGTTTTAAGTAACAATGACGGTTGTGTTGTTGCGCGCTCAAACCCCGCAAAAGACCTTGGTATTACAATGGGTATGCCATATTTTATTGCAAAACAAAAATACAAAAACGCAATTTATTTATCAGGCAATCACGCAAGATACAGGGAAATTTCAAAACGTATTATGCAAAAACTCTATGATTTTTCACCAAATGTCGAAATTTATTCAATAGATGAAGCCTTTATTGATATAACAGGATGCGAAAGAACCCATAAAACTACCTATCTTGGAATTGCGCAAAAAATCCGCTCTTCTATAAAAGATGAAACCGGAATCGATGTTTCAATAGGACTTTCAAGCTCAAAAACCCTTGCAAAGCTGGCATCAGAAATTGCAAAGTCAAAAATCAGAAAAAAGACAGATATGTCAGGTGTTTTTGAAATAAATGTTGAGAATATGGGAGATATTTTAAGGGAAACGTCTATAAATGAAATTTGGGGAATAGGACGTAATCTGGACAAAACCCTGAGACGCCATAATATACGAAGTGCGCTTGATTTTATCAATCTTCCTGAAGATTTTTTAAAAAGAAATCTTGGAAAAAACGGGCTGGATTTGCAAAAAGAACTTTCGGGAATTTCCATAAACCCCGTAGTTTCAGAACCGTCAGCCCCAAAGAGCATTTCAAAAACCGCCTCCTTCAGGCATTTTACAGATGATAAAAGCATTATAAAAAATGCGCTGAATTACCATTGTCATCAGGTTTGCACAAAATTAAGAAGCCAAAATTTAACTGCAAAGCTTTTGATTGTCATGCTCCGGACAAAAGATTTTAGAATTTACACAAATAAACTCTCGCTAAATGACCCTATAGAAAGCGAATTTGAAATAAACAAAGAAATATACAGGCTCTTTGAGGAAATTTATATAGATAATATCCTCTACCGCTCATCCGGGGTTATTTTATCCGGCATAGAAAAGAAAAAAGAGGAGCAATTAGGACTTTTTAATGCTGAGCAAAAAATAAAATCCAAAAAATTATCAAAAGCCTGGGATAATATTGAAAAAAAATACGGTGCAGGAAGCCTTAAAATAGGCATGAACGAAGAGCGGGAATAAAATAAAATTATCTTTTCATAATGTTTGCGCAATTTTTGCCTCGCTCGTTGTTTATATATGATATATGAAAATTTCATCCATACCAACAAATACAGATACATTGACTTATAATACTAAAAAATCTGTCGGGGAAAATAAATTTCCAACAGAAGATGGTGCATTGCTGCATAATGAATTAACAAGACTTGATTCTTTAGGAAGAATAGGCTTATTAAAAATAAAACAAAACCCAAAAAATTTTTTTATAGAAATAGACGGTTATGGCAAAGATGAAGCTTGGTCAAAACAAATGGCAGCCACCTCAAACGGTGCAGCCAGTATGATTTTAGATGGCAAATCTTTTTCAGATACAACCTCTTACATTGCACAAGAATATAAAAACTGGGCAAACGAACACATTGCAGATAAAGAAAAAGCAGCAAATATTGGAGAATTAAGACTTAATGACGCCTCTGTCTTTTTAACTAGATACAGCAAAGAAAACAGATATGGCGCATATCTTGAAAAATACGAAAAGTTTTTAAAAGAAAAAAGCGTCCACAGTATTAAACCACCAATAGAATATCCACAGGCAGCTACGGTACAGTTTGTTAGAGATGCAGGCGGAGGTGGCGGAAGTCTTATTCATCATCCACGGGGCATTACAAATTCATATAAATATTGTGATGAAATTTACAACAATTTAATTAATAACTATGTGGGTAGAAGTTTATCTAAAAAAGATGTAGAGCAAGTAAATAAACAAATAGCTTCTCTGCACTGGCTTATGGCACATGGCACCTTTTGGAAGAGAGGCTCTGATGCAATTACAAATTCTCTTGTAAAAGCTTTATATGCTGCACTTGATTTTGAAACCTGCCCTGCAAAATCAGGCATAAGTTTCGATTTAGAAGCATTTTACACAGAACACAAAGATTTTATTAAAAAATACACACAATTATATTCAAATGCACCCAAATATATTAAATTTGCAAAATAAAGTTTAACGCTCTTTAGCCGCAATTTTTGAGCGCTCTATTTCATTTCGAAGCATATTTTTTGCGAAATTTAACTGGGAGTCATTATTTTTTTCAAAATCATCTTTTGTAATCTCAACAAAATAATTCGGTTCGATTCCCTTTTTATTAATATCGTTGCCATTTGGTGTCAGATACCTTGCAATGGTAAGATTCATGCCCATATTGTTTGGCATATCATAAACCTTTTGCACAACACCTTTTCCAAAGGTTTTTGTACCCACAATCATTGCCCTACCATTATCTTTAAGCGCAGCAGATACAATTTCGCTGGCGCTTGCCGATTCCCCGTCAACCAAAACTATCAAAGGCTTATCGTATGTATATTCTTTTTCTTCTGCGGTATATGAGCTGTTGTGTCCGCCTCTGCCTATCACTTTTACAATTTTTCCCTCATCCAGAAACATATTTGCAACAAAAACAGCATTCTGGAAAAGCCCGCCGGTATTCCCCCTTAAATCAAGAATAAGCGCATTGGTATCCTTTACTTTGTTCATCGCATCTATAAATTCCACAGGTCCTTCAGAACTGATAAAGCTTACAATCCTTATATAGCCTATCTCTTTATCCATAATCTCTGATTCTACTGTTTTAATTTTTATCTCGGCGCGCTTGATTTTCTTTGAAATCCTTTTGTTTTCTCTTAAAATCTCAAGGTCGACAAAACTGTTCAAATTGCCCTTAATATAGCTTGCAGTCTGAAATATATTATCCCCTTTTACATCATTTCCGTTTATTTTTAATATCATATCACCGGGCTTTACCCCGCCAAGGTCGGCAGGAGCGCCTTTTATAACATTTACAACATAAATTTTGCCTGAAACTGAGGCTATATTTATTCCTATGCCATAAATTTTAGAATCAATTGAATTATTTTGCTCCCTGAATTCATCCGAACTCAAAAATTTTGAATACGGGTCATTCAAACTTGCAAGCATGGAATTAATTGCAACATATGCGTCTTCTTCGGTTTTAATTTTACTTAGATATCTTTTTTTCCAATGAGACCAGTTTTGTTCATTTAATTCATTATCCCAGTAATTTTTCTTTACCAAATTCCACGTTTCAAGAAAAAGCTCTTTCGGGGTTAATACAGCCTCTTTATCAGGCATTTGATACAAAGGCAATGTTGCGCTGTCTTCCTGTACTGCTATATTTACAAAAAATACAAGCACAAAAAGAACCAAAAGACATAAGGTCTTAATTGTAAACTGTTTTATATTATATTTCATCTCGATTATTCTTTTTTATTTAGCCGTATTCATCTTAACCCCTGTCGGGATTAATCTGTACCCGCCGCCGTATATAGTTTCAATGTATTTATTTTTTTCTGTTGAAATTTTATCAAGTTTTGACCTCAGGTGTCTGATATGCACCCTGATTGTATCTACATCCTCGTTATCACTATAGCCCCAAACTTCCTTTAGAAGCGTTTTAGATGAAACCATGGAATTATTGTGCTGCATAAGGCAGTTTAAAATATCAAACTCAATGGGGGTTATTTTAATTTCCTTATCCAGAATTCTTACAGTATAGCTTTCAGGAATGAGTGTAATATCCCCAAGGGTTAAAACTTCTTTGTATCTTAAAGATTCAGGGGCAAGGCGGCTTCTGTTTAAAAGCGCCAGGACTCTTGCTTTCAATTCTTCGATTTCAAACGGCTTTGTCAGATAATCATCCACACCTGAATTAAAGCCTTTCAGTTTATCATCAAGCTCGCCCAGTGCTGTAAGCATTATTATGGGAATATCTTTTGTAATATCGGTCTGGCGGATTTTAAGGGCAATAGAATACCCGTCCACTTCGGGCATCATGACATCTAAAATAACCAAATCCGGCATTTCCTGCTTTATAAGCTGAAAACCCTTAACCGGGTCTAAAGATGTTTTACAAATATAACCGGTTAATTCAAGATTAACCTTTATAAGTTCTAAAATTGCAGCATCATCATCTATTACAAGAATTTTTTTCATACAGCAATTTTATAATAAAAACATACCCTTGAGATGTACGCAAAATAAAATTTTAAAAAATATTAATTAATATTAATTTCAAACTAGCAACTTTTGACACTTTAATGTTTTTTGCATATAGTGTATAATGTTTAGAAATTTAAAGTGTACAGTAAACAAGATTCTTTTTAGGAGGATTATGAATTGGCGATAACAACACCTATAGGACTAACCGAAGATTTCAGATTAAACCATTCCAAATATTTGGGACGCCACGTATTGGCTGAATTTTTTGAATGCGACCCCAATGTTTTAAATAACCCCACACTTGTTGAACAATATATGCTTGAAGCTGCCCTTGAATGCGGAGCAACAGTGGTTCAAAAATGTTTCCACCTTTTTAATCCGCATGGAGTTTCAGGAGTTGTAATAATATCAGAAAGTCATCTTGCAATTCACACTTGGCCTGAATTGGGATATGCTGCAGTTGATTTATTTACATGTGGCGAACAGTGTGACCCGAAAGTTGCGTATGAATTTTTAAAACAGCGTTTCAATTCAAAAGATGCTTCATATTCGCAATTAAACAGAGGCATTCTGGATGATAAGAATCTTTCTGTTGAACACACTCCTTTTTATGTAAGCACTCAGGCTTAAAAAATAAGAAAGCATAATAAAACCTTTGTATCAGGATATTTATATGCTAAGATTTTGCTATGCCTACATTTAAAATTGAAAAAATGTGTTTAGCACATCTCAATGACGTGATGGAAATTGAAGCAAAATGCTACGGAGAACACCACTGGAGCAGAGAATCCTTTGTAAATGAAATTGATAATTCAATTTCGCAGTATCTTTGTGCTGTAAACGAAGAGAACAGATGCGTTGGATATCTTGGAATGTGGAAGATATTTGATGAAGCACACGTTACAAATCTTGCCGTACATCCTCTGTTTCAAAAACAAGGCATAGGACATTTTTTAATCATAAAATCACTTGAAAAATGCTACGAAGAAAAAATAAAATTTATCACCCTTGAAGTGCGCGAATCAAACGAAAAAGCCCGGAGGATTTATGAAAGATTCGGGTTTAAATCTTTGGGAAAAAGAAAACACTATTACCAGGATAACGGCGAAGATGCAATTATAATGTGGACAGAAAACATTTTCAGCGAAAAATACAAAAAACTTTTTGATGAAAATAAAAAATATTTAGACGAAATATTAAAACAGGCAAAATGAACAAAAGAATTAAGGGCGAATTTGATGAAATAATATACAAAGGCGAAAAAACGCCTTTCAGCCTTGGCACGCTTACTGTTGTGGGTTTATGTCTTTTGCTTTTAATTATTGCCACCTTTACCCAGCTAAACCTTGCGCACTACTGGTTTACGCCTGACGGGGACGCGTTTTTTGGCATAAAAAAATATCAGTACATTCCGCAAATTCCGCTAGTTCTTTTTATAGCGGCGATTTTGGGCGCCAGATTTGGTATTTTGGTTATAATTTTATACCTTATAACAGGTTTTTTTATCTGGCCTGTTTTTGCACTGGGCGGCGGCTTAGGGTACGTTAAGAGCTATTTTTTCGGATACATTTTAGGATATTTCTTTGCGATGGTATTTGCAAGCAGGGTGCTTTTTTACGACAAATTCTCCTATAAAAGTATTGCCTATGCATCAGTTGTCGGGGTACTGTCAATTCATTTTTGCGGAGTGCTCTATACAGGGATTTTAGGCGTATTTCACCTTGTGAATTTTTCCTTCATAAAAGAGGTTCTCTCCACGCTTAGCGGGGATAAGATAATTTACGACGTTGTGTTTTCTTTCATATTTATTTCAGCATCAATCCCTGTAAAACAATTTTTGTGGCTGCCTATGAAAAATTATTCAAAACCAAAAAGAGACGCAAGAACAACACGCGAAGCGCGCGAAATGCGCCGGATAGAGCGTGAAAAAGCAGCAGGGGTATAGTTTTCCTGCCCATATGCTTGTATGAGACCGTTAAAGAGGCTTGTTCACCGAAGGAAGTTAAGTAGGCACAGTTATCATAGACGGGACCGTGTCTCATACAAGCATATGGGCAGGAAAAACCAATATACTTACTTCTTCTTTCTTGCTTTGTTTCTGTTGGCAGAATAAATTCTTTTAGTGTAAAATTCTATGATTTCATTCAGGTAAAGCTCCGGGTCTCTGCCTTTATATTTTTCAAATTCAATGAGGGTTTTGATTGTCATTAATGGAATGCTAAATTTTACAAGTTTTTGTATTTTAATCAAAAATACAATATCGTTATAACTGTAAATTCTAAAGTTTTGTGAATTTCTTTTAACTTTAATTAAACCCAAATTATCTATGCGTTGGACTGATGAATGTGATGATACCTTTAAAATACTCATAACATCTTTCACCGCAAATATTGGTTCATTCGGTGTTTTTGCAGCATTTTCGTATTTTATTTTCAGCTCTCTGTTCATATTAAAATTATTTATCAGCATACTAAAGATATTCAATTCCCTATAGATTTACTTAACTTTTTAATTGTCAAGTACTTGAATTTTTTCCATACATACTATATAATATAAGTATAGTTTTTCCCAAACTATACTCACCCTTTTTGACCTTTACAAAAGTAAACCCCATTTTCCTGTATAAAAATATACAGCAAAATCTTGCAAAAAGAAGGGTTCTTTTGTAGAATAATCCCCCATTGGTTCGCCCTTTTGGGGGATTATTTCTGCCATCATATGTTTTAAACATTAGATATTATGAAAATAACATTTTTTGACGCACTTCCACACGAAGAAATATTTCTCTCTGCAAAAATGCCGCTTGAAATTACCCCGGTTTTTATAAACACAAGTCTGCACTCTGCAGCACATATCCCGGAAAATGTTCTGGATTCAGACATAGTATCCGTTTTCACACCTTCTTTATTAAACAAAGAGGTGCTGGAAAAATTTTATAATTTGAAATTTATCCTACTTAGAAGCGTAGGGTATTCCCACGTGGATATGAACTATGCAAAGGAAAAAGGAATTCACGTATTCAATTGCCCGAATTACGGCGATTATACGGTTGCAGAGTATGTTTTTGCAAGCCTTTTGGCACTGATTAGAAAAATTCCGCAATCAAACAATGCCTTAAGGACAGGAAATATTCTTTTGGATAAATATATAGGAATAGAACTCTTTTCAAAGACAATGGGTGTGGTTGGTACAGGGGCAATAGGTTCCAAGGTTGTAAAAATTGCAAAGGGCTTTTCTATGGATGTTATAGCCTATGATATAAACAAAAACACGGATGCAGAGTATGTCTCCCTGGATGAACTCTGCAAAAGAGCAGATATCATAAGCATAAATACGCCTTTAACGGCAGATACCCTTAAAATGTTTGACAGAAACAGGATAAACTCTCTTAAAAAGGGAGTAATTATTGTCAATACGGCACGCGGAGAGATTATAGACACATTCGCGCTCTATGATGCAATTTTAGAAAAACGCGTAGCATACGCAGCACTTGATGTTATGGAATGTGAAGATTTATTATGGCAAAAACCATCCCATGCATCAGGGTTTAGCGGCATAAAAGATGCCTGCTTAAAGAATTTTCTTGTTGCAAACCGTCTTTTAAAAATGGACAATGTACTTATAACCCCGCACACTGCCTATGATACAAAGGAAGCAACCAGAAGGATTCTAGAGATAACTCTGGAGAATATAAATTCGTGTTTAAATTTTGACTCTGGCGCTAAAAATCAGGTTTTGATATAATATTTTCTATGAACATAGCAAAATATATTGAGCACACGCTTTTAAAGCCGGGTGCCACGGATGAAGACATTAAAAAACTCATTGATGAAGCGTTTGAGTACAAATTTTTCGGGGTTTGCATAAACCCGAACTTTGTAAAATTTGCAAGAAAATATATCGATGAGAAAAAAGCAAATGACAATAACGACGGTCATGATGTAAAACTTGTAACCGTTGTAAATTTTCCTTTGGGCACAAACAGCATTGATACAACCCTTGTACAGGTGCATGAAGCCATAAATGAAGGGGCTGATGAAATTGACACGGTTATAAACCTTTCAGCTATAAAAATGGGAGATTATAAAGCCGTATCGGATGAAATCAAAACCATAAAAGGTGTTTGCGGAAAGCACAATTTAAAGGTAATACTTGAAGTAGACCTTTTAACAAGGGATGAAATCAAAAAAGCTTGTTTAAACTGTATCACAGCAGGGGCAGACTTTGTAAAAACATCAACAGGCTTTTTAAAGAACGGTCTTGGTGCAACTACTGAAAATATCCGTCTTATGAGTGATACAGTATCAAGAAGAGGGCTTGGCGTAAAGGCTTCAGGCGGTATCAGAACAAGGGTTCAGGCAATTGATTTAATTGAAGCGGGCGCAGACAGACTTGGCACAAGCTCCGGCGTTGCAATTGTAAAATATTAGATTTTCATTTGAGGATATAAAAATGGATAAGATAACAATACGTTCAGACAGAGATACAGATTATACTTTTATGTACAAAGGCGAAGAAACAACACTAAAGGCAGGAAGTATTATAAGCATTGCAAACGGGCTAAATGATGTTGTATTGCCGACAGTTGCAATGAAGATTATGAATAATTTAATCGTTATAAAAGAAGATGTTAAAAAATAGTCTTTTTGTTGTGCAAGCCATATATAAGGCAATATAGAAGTTTTAAACCCTGATTAAATTAAAAAGGAAAATTTATGAGTGAAGATAAAATAATTATTACAATATCAGGAAAAGATAAGGTTGGAATTGTTGCAAAGATTGCAAATACCCTTGCAGATTTAAATGTAAACATTGAAGATATTAAACAAACCATTATGCAGGATTACTTTGTAATGATGATGCTATGCAGCATTAAAGATGCCAAAAAATCCTTTAAAGAAATCAAGGAAGGGATTGTAAATTCAGGCAAAGAACTTGATATGGAAGTTTGGGTTCAAAAGAAAGAGATTTTTGACAGTATGCACTCTGTTTAGCATTTTTTAATTGCACGCATTGCAAACCTTTTATCTGGCATTTTTTAGCTTTATACCGGGGAAATTTTATGAAAGATTTTGATGTACAAAATATAATGGAAACAATCGAGATGATTAAAGTTCATCACCTCGATATAAGAACTGTTACACTTGCTTTAAGCCTTAGAGACTGTGCAAGCGAGGATATTAAAAAAGTCGGCGTAAAAATTTACGATAAAATTTTAAAACATGCAAAAAATCTTTCAAAATACGCGCAGGATTTGGAAAACGAATTTTCAATCCCCATTATAAATAAAAGAATTGCCGTAACCCCTGTATCCATTGTCGCAGAATCCTGCACAAATCCTGACTACGTTTACCTTGCACAAATGCTTGATAAGGCGGCGGAAGAGATAGGGATTGATTTTATAGGCGGATATTCCGCCCTTGTTGAAAAAGGCTGCACAAACGGAGATAAAAAATTTATTGAAAGCATCCCGGAAGCCCTTGCCACAACAAAAAGAGTTTGCTCATCCTTAAACCTTGCAACATCAAAGGCAGGGATAAATATGGTAGGCGTTTTAAAGACCGCAAATGTCATTAAAAAAGCTGCAGAATTGACAAAAGAGGCGGACGGTTTAGGGGCTGCAAAGTTTGTATGTTTTTGTAATTCTGTAACGGACAACCCCTTTATGGCGGGCGCATACTGTGGTGTTAATGAGCCGGAAGCAGCACTGAACGTCGGTGTTTCGGGACCGGGCGTTGTAAGGTGGGCTATTGAAAATATGTCAAAAACTGCAGACCTTGGAGAAGTTGCAAACACCATTAAAAAGACAGCGTTTAAAATAACCACAACGGGTGAATTAATTGGCAGACGTCTTGCAAAAAGACTTGATATCCCGTTTGGCGTGATAGATTTATCCCTTGCACCCACGCCCGCAGAAGGAGACAGTGTTGCGGGCATCTTTGAGGCTATGGGTCTGGAAGCTGCAGGGGCTCACGGCACAACTGCTGCACTTGCAATGTTAAATGATGCGGTAAAAAAGGGCGGCATTATGGCATCAAGCTATGTCGGGGGGCTTTCAGGGGCGTTCATACCGGTTTCTGAAGATGCAGGCATGATTAAGGCTGCAAGAAACGGGGTTTTAACTATTGATAAACTTGAAGCAATGACGAGTGTATGTTCTGTAGGACTTGATATGATTGCAATCCCCGGAGATACACCGGTTGAAACCATCGCTGGGATTATTGCAGACGAGATGGCAATAGGAATGATAAACAAAAAGACAACAGCTGTAAGGATTATCCCTGTTCCCGGAAAAACTGTCGGAGATGAGGCAAAATTTGGCGGACTTTTGGGAGAGGCGCCAATCATGCCCGTAAACAAACTTGATTCAAGTGTTTTTGTAAACCGTCTCGGAAGAATTCCTGCACCTCTGCATAGTTTGAATAACTAGACTTTCATTTGATTGTGTATTTATTTAATAAAGAGGCATTTAGAACAAAAAACATTGTTTTATCAAAATGCACTAAAAATGTTTGGATAAAAAGGCTGCTGCAAAGCATGCTGTATAAATCTCTCCGGTTTTATGTTGATGCGCAACAGACCGTCCTATCTTTATTCCAAACATTTTTTCCGTTTGCCGAATTCGGACATTCTTTGTTCTAAAGCTCTTTTGCAGCTCCGATCGCAAACATATAAAACAAAAGATTTACAAAAAAGACGGGCTTGCAATCAGTCCGTCTTTTTTCACCCTATTCAACATTACCTAACAACAAACTTAGTCCATATTTTAATGTTTCACAGGTCTTGCCTTTGCAACTTTTACCTGTTTCAACAATATATCATTAGCCTTTTGAAGCTGCGGATCGCGCTCAGCTTTCACATCTTCTGCGGTAATTTCAACTTCAACATCAGGCTCTATTCCTTTTTTATTAATATCTGTGCCATTAGGTGTCAGATATTTTTGTATTGTAATGTGCATTGCAGAACCGCCCGGAAGTTTGTTAATCTCCTGTACCAATCCTTTTCCGAAAGATTTTTTACCAACAATGGTTGCTCTTCCGTTGTCCTTTAAAGCTCCTGACAGAATTTCACTGGCACTTGCGCTTCCGCCGTTAATCAACACAACAATAGGCTGTCTTGTCACCACTTTTGATGTTGATCTTTGGGTTTCTTTGTAGCCGTCCCTATCCACGGTAGATACAATCACCTGTCCGTCCAAAAGCATGTCTGCAATAAATATGGCATTAGTTAAAAGCCCTCCGGGATTTGACCTCAAGTCAAGAATAATCCCGTCTTTATTTCTGTTTTCAATTAATGCATTTTGAAATTCCATTGTTGCATTCTTGCTTATAAAAGAACTTAGCCTTATATAGCCGATATTTGGAGCAAGTTTTGCATATTTCGGCGTTTTGGTTGAAACAGATTTTAATTCAATATTTGCCCTTGTAATTTTATAAATTTTATTTGGTTCATTCTCTCTTTTGATTAAAAGCTCTACCTGGGTGCCTTCTTCACCTCTGATTTGGTCTGCTGCAGCATCCACAGTGATACCTTTTGTAGATTTACCATTGATTTCAAGAATTTCATCTTCGGCCTTTAAGCCGGCTTTTTCACCCGGCGTATCCTCAAGAGGAGCAATGATTAAAAGTTTCCCGTCACGAACACCTATCTGTACGCCAATCCCTTTTAGCGAGCCTTGAATTGAATCATTCTCATCACTGTATTCTTTCGGGTTTAAAAACTTTGTGTAAACATCGTTAAGACTTGATATCATGCTATCTATTGCAACATATGCATCATCTTCAGTCTTAATTACATTGTCATATTTATGACGCCATCTTTCCCAGTTTTGCTCATTATTTGTCTGGTCTACAAATTTAGAATTTATCAATTTCCAAGCCTTGTCGTATAAAGCCTGGGGGGTTTGTGCAAGAACAGGGTTGAATGCTGCCGTGATAAATGCCATCACCAAAAGCATTGATGCCACCGTAAATTTTTTCCATATATTTCTCATCGTATTCTCCTATGTTGAGAAAGGTACAACCAGTCTCAATATAAATTCTATTATAAAATTTGTACTAAGACAAATTTTGACTAAATTTATTTGGCAAAAAGGTGTTTCTAAAGTAAAATAAGGCTATGGAAATTTCGCACAAAAAATCTCTTATTTTATTGACTGTAGCATCCGTGGTGGTGTTTTTCCTTGTTTATCTTATCGGTCATACCATATTCCAACATAAATCATACAACTTTATGGTAAAGCAAACATCAGTAAATAAGGCTGCATCAGACGATATTATTCTTGTCGTAATAGATAATGAATCTTTGGCTAAGCTTGGGCGCTGGCCATGGAAAAGAACAGTCTTTTTGGAGATTTTTGATTACCTTGAAAACTATACAAGTACCAAGGTATATGGTTTTGATGCAGTGATTATAGCTCCCGATACTGATTTTCCGGAAAATGATAAAAGGTTTTCCGATAATATAGGTCGGTTTGAAAAGCTTGTCGCAGGGGTCGGCTTTATGTACGAACCTTTTAAAGAAATTTCCGATAAGGATATCTTTAATGAAATGCTTTTCTTTAAATCCGACATAAATTTCACAGACAAAAGGAGCACAAAATATAAGACACAAAGTCCTTATAAAAGTTTCACACCGTTTCTAAAAGAATATTTCTATAACATTCAAAACCTTGGTGCTGTAAACACCCTTCAGGATGCTGACGGTTACATAAGAAGGGTGGATCAGGTAATATCATATAATGGCAGGCTATATCCTTCCCTGGCGCTTTTGATGTTTTCAAAAGCAACAGGAATAAAGGATTTTACCATTACTGATAACTATATTCTTGCAAAAAATGATAAGCACACCCTTAAAATGCCCATAGTAAATTCAAATGGAGTTGCATACAGCTTTCTTTCATATTACAAAACGCATGACGGAGTGTATTCGCACCGTAAAATTTCAGCATCAGACATAATTGAATCTTCAAGAAACATAAAAATCGGGAAAAAACCCAAAATAGACCCTGAAATTTTTAATAACAAAATTGTTTTTGTGGGCTCAAATGCAAATTCGCAGGCATTGCAGGATGTCAAAAGAACACCAATTTCAGACACTTTTGCAGGGCTTGACATTCAGGCAACAAATTTCAATAACATTTATGAAAATAAATTTTTCAGAGGCGTAAGCCCGCTATACAGTTTTATTACAATATTAACAGTATTTATCCTTGTGCTGCTTTTAATTTGCACGCTCCCAATTCCTGTCGCCCTTATGTGCACATCGCTTGTAATGTTTTTGTATTTTATTTTCACATTTATAATGTATCACCACAGAATAGGCGTCGGGCTCATTATGCCTGAAGTTTTTATGCTGATTGCAATTGGTTTCGGGTATTCATACAGATACCTTGTTGAAGGCAGAAAAAAAGAAAAAATCCAATCTGCAATGGGAAAATATATTTCAAAAGATGTCATGAAAAATGTTGTCTCAAATATTGACAGTGTAAAGCTTGGCGGCAAAAGAGCGTGTGTAACCGTTCTGTTTGCAGATATAAGAGGTTTTACATCAATCTCTGAGCAGCTTTCTGCAGAAGAGGTGACAAACATTTTAAATGAATACTTTTCGGCTATAGCTCCTGTTATAGAAAAACACAACGGCATTTTAAACAAATTTATGGGTGATGCAGTACTTGCTGTTTTTGGTGAACCCATAAAAAATGAAAACCATGCTGTAGATGCTGTTAAATGTGCAGATGAAATGCTAAAAAAAGTAAAGCAGCTGCAAGGAAAGTGGCTGGATGAAGGAAAACCAAAAATTGAAATCGGAATAGGTATTTCAACAGGAGAAGCGTTTGTCGGAAATATAGGTTCAGAAGAGCGCCTTGAATATACGGTAATCGGAGATACGGTAAACACAGCAAGCAGAATAGAAAACTATAATAAAGTTTATAAAACAAAATTTCTAATCAGCGAAGAGACCTTTTTAAGGGTGCAAAAATATGTTGATGTTATAAAAATACGCGAGGTTACAATTCGGGGAAAATCAAAAAAAATAAATATTTATGAGGTTTTAAGAATTTTGCCGGAATAAAAAATAAAGACGGCAGAGAATATGAGAAAATAAAAAGTGAATTTTGATAAATTTTATGCTGACATTAAAAAAGCTATAGATGTTGAAATTAAACACCAGTATATTGATTTCATAGGAAAGACAACTTGTTTTTCCGATTTTGTTTTGCAATCTTTAAAAGATTTTGGCAAAAAATTAAGCAAAACCGATAAGGTGCGTCTAGAGCCGATAAACACCTGTTTTTACCAGTACCGGTTTGATTCCCTTTCAGGCAGAATGACATCTGTTAAGCTGCTCGAAAAAGAACTTGATTACTTTAAAAATGCACAAAATAAAGCTCTTGAAGCAGCAAAGATAAAACTTGAAGAAAGACGTGCCAAAAAAGCAGAAGAGGAAGCTGCAAAAATTCCTGAAAGAAGACCATATTCGGATGATATTAACGAAATTGACGTTGCTTTTGTAAAAGGGGTAGGTCCAAAGCTTGCAGCCATTTTTAACAAACTTTCAATTTATACCGTCAAAGATTTACTTGAATATTACCCGAAAAGATATGTGGATTATGAAGGCAGAACGAAGATAAAAAATCTGGAAGCCGGCATGTCTGTATGTATTTTCGGCACAATTAAAAAGGTAAATATCAGAAGCACAAAAAATAAGCTCACTGTAATAAGCCTCACAATTTCAGATGGCAGCGGAAATATTGTAATTTCAATGTTTTACAAGGTTCCAAACAGAAGAATGCTTGAACACTATAAAGCCCAATATCCTGAAAATGCAGGCATTATAGCCTACGGCACAGTTAAGATTGATAAATTTTCAGGTCTTTTAACATTGGATAAACCGCAAATGCAGATAATAACATCAGATTTTACGGAAGAAGACGAAAATGCATTGTATGACGGTAAAATTACTCCGATTTATCCGTTGTGTGAAAATTTGAATCCGAAAACCCTGACCAGGGCAATGTTTAATGCCATAGAAAAATTTGCAGGCTCCGTGCCGGACGTATTTCCTGATTTTTTAAAAGAGGAAAATAATTTAATATCAAAAAAAGATGCCATACGCCGGATTCATTTTCCAAAAAATCAGAAAGAGCTGGAAGATGCAAGATTCAGGCTTGTTTTTGAAGAACTTTTTATATTACAAATGAATCTTGCACTTATAAGGGAAGCGAACAAAAGGCTCGACAGCGTTACGCTTGAAACCAAAAAGGGCGGGTTAGTAGAAAGGTTTATAAACTCCCTTCCTTTTGAGCTTACAAATGCGCAAAAGGCTGCAGTGGAAGAAATCAGAAGGGATTTAAACGGCAAACAACCTATGCAAAGACTCCTCCAGGGGGACGTCGGCAGCGGAAAAACAGTTGTAGCGTGTATTATGCTGCTTTGTGCAGTAGAAAACGGATATCAGGGGGCAATAATGGCGCCGACTGAAATCCTCGCAACCCAGCATTACAAAAATTTTGTCCAATGGCTTACCCCGCTGAATCTCTCCATAGGCTTATTTTTAGGAAAAAATACAAGCCGTCTGCGCCGCGAAATGACAACGTCGCTTAAAAACGGTCAGACGCACATTGCAGTAGGCACCCATGCTCTTATTCAGGATGGGGTTGAATTTAACAATCTTGGGGCAGTTGTTGTGGATGAACAACACAGATTTGGCGTAAAACAAAGGTCAAAACTTCTAACAAAAGGCAAAACCCCGCAGATGCTAACCATGACAGCAACCCCTATTCCAAGAACCCTGGCGCTTACAGTCCATGGAGATTTAGATGTCACCACAATAGATGAACTGCCAAAGGGCAGACTCCCTGTTAAAACAACCCTTGTGGGTGCCTCAGGAAGAAAAGAGGCTTATTCCCTTATAAGAGAGCAGGTTTTATATGGACATCAGGCTTATATTGTATATCCCCTGATTGATGAAAGCGAAGCAATAAGCGCCAAAAATGCTACACAGGAGGCTATAAGGCTTCAAAATGAAGTCTTTCAAAGTTTTAAAATCGGGCTTTTGCACGGGAAGATGCCTAACGATGAAAAAGAAAAGGTTATGAACGATTTCAAGCTTGGCAAATTTGATATTTTGGTCTCTACAACAGTTGTGGAAGTCGGGGTGGATGTACCCAATGCCACGGTTATTATGATAGAAAATGCCGAACGTTTTGGCTTGAGCCAGCTTCACCAGCTAAGAGGACGTGTGGGGCGTTCTGATAAACAATCATACTGCATTCTTGTGGCTCAAACCGCATCCGCACAAACAAAAGATAAACTTTCCGTTTTAACCCAGACAAATAATGGCTTTATCGTTGCACAAAAAGACCTGGAAATCAGAGGACCCGGAGAATTTATGGGTACAAGGCAAAGCGGCATGCCTGATTTTGGACTTGCAGATTTGGTTTCTGATGTAAAAATACTTGAACTTGCGCGGGAAAAAGCATTTGAGTTTGTAAAAAACCATGATATAGAAGATTTCCCGCTTTTAAGGGATGAAGTTTATAAAATGAATATGTTCAGAGGATAAAATACTCATTGTTTTTGAAGCTCAACATATGGTATTTGCACAACGCTTGATAGCAATATTATCTACAGCTCAATTACAAGCGTAATTTCTGCAGTCTTTGTGCCAAAACCGCTCTGCGGGGGCTTCATGTATGACAATGTTTCCCTAACGCTCTTTTTAATGATGTCATCAATCTGCGTAGAACCTGAAGTTTGGGCAATCTTTAATGTTTGAATATCGCCATTGTGACCAAATTTTATATCAACCTTGATAAGACTGTTTTTTGCAGTATCGTTTGACAGCAATAAATCATTTTGCAAATTAAGCTTAATATTTTTACCTACAAGCTGCAGGAATTTTTTATAATTTGTTTTATCTGCAAGATTTTCCGGCACTTCCCAAGAAACTTTATTTATTGTCGCTATTATAGGTTCGCCATTTGCCTCGGATGCAAGAGCATAATCATTGTCTTTATTATAATATCCGCTTGTTGAATTATAAAAATCCTCAGGAAGGGCTTCTGTCGTATTTCCATGGTCTCCCGCGCCTTCTTCAAAAGATTCAAGAGAATTTGTTGTTTCATCATAATATTCTGTATCAGCACTTGAAATGGATTCAGGAGTACTTGCTGAATGCCTTGTAAAGGCAAAGCAAAGAAGACCAACGAAAATAAGTCCCCAAACCGCCATTGTTATAAGCTTTTTCTTTTTATTCCTTATTGGCACTAAAACATCGGTGCTGCTGCCTTCAAAATCAGGCTTATCTCTGAATATATAGTCAATCGTGCTTCTTTTGAGCCTTTGGGCAGCCCTCTGTGCTGCGCTTTGCGGAACCGGCTGTTTACTTTCGGCAGGGGGGTTTTCTTTTGCAAGACTTGCTTTATCCAACATGCCCGTAACAGAGCTTTTTCTTGTCATGGCAGAAACAGAAGCATTCTTCATGTCTATCATATGCTGTTTTTTGTGAATTAAAAATTTATTGTAATACCTCTCAAGTGTCCTCGGATAATTTTTTGCACTCTTTGCAGCGTTATCAAACTCTATAACATCAACGAGCTTTCTTGTGCATGTTTCACAGGTCAAAAGATGCTGAATGAGTATTTTTTTATAGCTTACAGAAAGTTCATCTTCTATAAACCTCAAAAACATAGACATGCACTCAAGATGCTTCCCTACGACTGACGGTATCGGCGCGGGGGTTTTTATAATCTTTTTTAATTCCTCAGGACTTCTGAGTTTTTCTTCAGGAGGATAGTAAAACTTGCCATCCTTTTTTGATGTCATAACATCAGCAGGGCTCAAATATCCAATTATCTTTGTTTCTTTTAGCATTGTGCCTATTTGAACAACAAGATAATAGTGGGGCATGATATCAAAATCAATGTGAATTCTTGGAATTTTAACATTCTTTTCCCTGAAAACCGTTATCACATCTATTCTGTAGTTATTATAATAAATATCAGTTATTTTGAATTCTTCAAGAAGTTTTGGAACTTTATGCAGGCTGCGCGCGACATTTACCTTAATTTTGCTTGCAAGAAACCAATTTACGGCACTTGTAATCCCAAGGATATCAATCATCCCTCTTTTTCTAACCATAGGATGTGACATCTTTGAAGCCACCATTTTTGCATATTCATTCTGGTCTTCGGTAATTCTTAACAGTGCGCCTGAATAGGTCATTTTATCTTATTCTCTCCCAATAATAAAATGACACATAAATGTCATAATTTCAAATACGTTAAAAATTTGTATCATATGAAATAAAACTTAATATTTTAAATTTTCTTATTTTGTAATAGAATTAGGTTATGAAAAATTTTTTATTGGAAGTATTAGTGCAGGAGATGCCGTACAAGTTTGTTGAAAGCGGACTTGGACAGCTGAAAAGCGCATTTGAAAAACTATTTTTGGAAAACGGATTAAAATACAAAGAAATAAAAGGATATGCCACGCCAAGAAGGCTTGCGGTTTTGGTCGAAAACCTTGACAGTCAACAGGAAGACACTGTAAAAGACATCAAAGGACCTATTTTAAAGGTTGCTTTGGATGAAAACGGCAAATATACAATGGCAGCCCTGGGTTTTGCAAAGAAAAATGACGTTAAAGAAAGTGAACTATATCAAAAAGATGGTTACATCTTTGCAAAAGTTCAAAAAAAAGGCAGACTGACTAAAAATATCCTTGAAGAAAATATAGAAAATATAATCTTAAAACTTCAGGGCTCACATTTTATGCGCTGGAGCAATTTTGAAGAAAAATTTACAAGACCGATTGAAAATATAGTTGCAATTTTAGATGATGAAACCCTTGATTTTAAGGTAATAGATAAAAAAGCAACGAACAAAACAAGGGGACACAGATTTGCACAGAATAAAGAGGTTGAGATTAAAAACCCTCTAAATTACCTTGAAGATTTAAAGAGTGTAAATGTTTATGCAGACATTCAAGAGAGAAAAGATTTAATAGTAAAATCTGCATCAGACCTTGCGCAAAGCCATGGACTTTGCATAAATTTTAAAAATCTTGACGACCTTTTAGACGAGGTAACTTTTATCACCGAGTATCCGGTTCCCGTTATGTGTGAATTTAATGAAAGATATCTTGAAATTCCTGATATCGTAAGCACAACAGTTATGTCAAAACATCAAAGATATTTTCCGTTGTACGACATAAAGACAGGAAAACTTTCAAATAAATTTATTACAATGGCAAACTTTGTAGGCAAAGACAAAGAATCCTTTGATAATATAAAATCCGGAAATCAAAGAGTTGTAAGCGCAAGACTTGAAGATGGTATATTTTTCTACAATGAGGATGTGAGAAATTCGCTTGAATCTAAAATTGAACATCTCAAGGGTATGACTTTCCAGAGAGACTTTGGAACACTTTTTGATAAAACCCAAAGAATAGAAAAAATTTCAGAATATCTGTGCAAAGATTTAAAATTTGACGACACTCTGACAAAAGATACCCTTAGAGCTGCAAAATTATGCAAGGCAGATTTAAGTACAAAACTTGTTTTTGAATTCACGGAGCTCCAGGGGTTTATTGGCGAAAATTATGCATTAAAATCCGGCGAAAAGGAAAATGTAGCATCAGCTATAAAAGAACATTATTTCCCGTTGAATGCTAATTCAGAACTTCCACAGTCAAAAGAAGGCATGGTAGTTTCAATATCAGATAAAATTGATACAATCTCCGCAGTATTCCTTTCTACCCAGAAAGACAAAAAGAAAAAACGCCCCACGGGCTCAAATGACCCTCTTGGCGTGCGTCGTGCTGCGATAGGAATTTTAAGAATTATTATTGAATCAGGCTTTAGGGTTGATATTGAAAAACTTATAGATTTTTCCGTAAGACAAATTGCACAGGAATTCAATCTTGAAGTTGAACTCACCCTGAAATCAGAGCTTATGGATTTTATCACGGACAGGCTTTTTGTAATGCTTGAAGAAAACTTTGATTCCGAAATTTTAGAATCTTTAAGAAAAACTTCACCTCTGTCAGACCTGAAACTTTTCAACCAGAAATGTGAAGATTTAAAGAAAGAAAAGGATTCCAAAGAATTCAGAGAATTTATAGAACAGGCAAAGAGAATCTCAAGAATAACAGAAGGTATTGATAAAAAACTTCTGGACAGAAGCCTCACAGAAAGCATTTTAAAAACAGACGAGGAAAAAAACCTTCTAAGAGGTTCTTTTGAAATTAAAACATATGATTTAAAATCAGTTAAGGATTTATATAAGCTCACACCATTAATTAACAGTTTCTTTGAAGCAGTACTTGTTAACGATGAAAACATTGAAGATAAAAATAACAGGCTGGCGCTCCTTTTAAAACTCAGAAGCAGTTTTGATACTTTTGCAGACTTTACAAAGTTTAAAAAGGTATAATAAGGCAGCCCGGGATAGATTATGAGAATCCTTCTTATCACTGATTTATACCCGCTTTTTGAAGAAGAAAAAGGTATTCCTCTGACAATAAGAGATTTTGCCCTGGGGTTTTTAGAGCGCGGGCATATGGTGGAAGTTTTCCGCCCGAATTTAATCCCGAATGTTTTAATCAGAAAGCGAAAGCTCTATAAAAACGGATGCTTTGAAAACAAAGGAATCAGGATTTTTAATAAAAATTTTCTCACACCTTTTCAAAAAAACAGTGTCCTTAGGGCGTATAAAAAATATTTTCAGGGTGAAAATTTTGATGCAATAATAGCCCATATGCCGTCAGGAATAATGTGTGCGGATATTATCTCAAAAGAACATAATATTCCTATGCTTGCAGCAGTGCATTCAAGCGACATTACGGTTATGAAAAGTTTTAAATATTTAATGTTCAAAAAAAGAATGTTTGAAGCCTATAAAAATGCTGTTTGCATCCTTCCAAGATCTTTTTGGCTGAAGGAAAAAATAAAAAAAATTATACCGGAATTAGAAAAACCAATTGAAATAATATATTCGGGCATACCGCTTGCTATTACAGAAGAAAATGAAAAACTTGAGAGAAATTTTAATTCTAAAAAAGCTAAGATTCTAACAGTCTCAAGCCTGATAGAAAGAAAAAACATTAAAAACCTGATGTTAGCCTATAAAAAACTCAAGAAAAAATACCCGAAAGTTTCGCTTGAAATAATAGGAGAAGGACAGCTAAAGGAAAAATTAGAAATTTTAAACATAAAAAACAAACTTGATGTAAAATTTTCAGGACAACTGCCCCATAGCGATATTTTAAATAAAATGAAAGATACTGATATTTTTATTTTGCCATCAAAGAATGAAACTTTTGGAATGGTATATATGGAAGCTTTGAGTGCAGGCATGGCTGTTTGCTGCACCAAAAACTCAGGAATTGATGGCATTATTAAAGATAATGAAAACGGCTTTCTTTTAAAACCAAATAAAAGGGGCATATATGATGTTTTAACTAAAATTTTAAACCTGAAACCAAGGCAATTTACGGAAGTTTCCAAAAATGCAATTACAACGGCAAAAATGTTTTCGTACGAAAATTCTATAAAAAATTATTTGGAAAAAATTGAGCTTTTTAGGCTATAATAACTTACATAATATAAAATCAGACTGATAAGGAATAATACAATATGCAAGCAAGACGTGCATCAAGAGAATTGGCGCTTATAATATTTTCCCAGATAGGAAAAGAAATTGATAAATATGCAAACAATGATTTTGAACAGGTGCTCTTAGGCTCTGTCAGAACATTAATAAGCAACTGTGAAGACGAAATTTCAATAGTTACATCAGAACTTTCAGGGGTGCGTGAATTTGTGGAAGACTTTGAAAACAACCACCCGGATAACCTTTCAAGACCGATTGATGCACACAATATCCCTGTCGAAATGCCTTTAACATCAAAAATGAGAGAAGATATTGATACAATTATGAATGTGGCTGAAAAATCTCTATCCGCCCTTGAGATTGCAGAACTTGCCGTATTATCTGGACAAAGCGACGTTAAAAGATACATTAATAAAATTATTGTTGCATACAAAGAAAAGAAGGAAGACATCGATAATGTAATTAAAGAGCTTGCTTCAGGCTGGGATATAGAAAGACTCTTTAAGATTGATAAAGATATTTTAAGAATTGCAATTACAGAGCTTTTATTTGTAAAAGACGCACCCGTAAAGGTGGTAATTGACGAAGCACTTGAGCTTGCAAAAAAATATTCAACAGATGATTCACCATCCTTTATAAACGGCATCCTTGCAAAAGTGGTTGAAGTTTATGTTTAATTTCTTTAAAAAGAAGGATGAAAATTCGGTCTCAGGCAATATTAAAGAAAATACCCATGATAATAGCGTGAGCAAAAACAGTTTTGATACCCTGAAGGATGCTCTTTCAAAAACATCTTCCGCCCTTGTTAAAAGCGTTTTGGATATTGCTGGTACAAACAATGAAATTATAGATGAATTTGAACTCGAAGATATTGAATCTATGCTTATTAAGGCAGATTTAGGGGTAGAGTTTGCCTTGGAAATCATTAGTGCTATCAAAGAAAGAAAAGTTAAATCTTCGGAACTTAAAACCTTTCTAAAGGAAGAATTTTCAAGCATTCTGGCTTCAGCAGGTTCCAACAAACTATTGTTTGATAAAGACAAATTAAACATTTATTTTATAACCGGGGTAAATGGCGCAGGAAAGACAACTCTAATTGGACGACTTGCCCGTAAATTTAAAAACGAAGGCAAAAAAGTATTGCTCGCAGCAGGAGATACATTTAGAGCAGCTGCCGAAGAGCAGCTTGACATCTGGGCAAAAAGAGCAGAAGTTGATATCGTAAGAAAAGATAAGGCAGACAGTGCAAGTGTTGTATTTGAAGCCATACAAAAGGCAAAAAGCGAAGGATACAATGCGCTCATAATCGATACTGCAGGCAGACTTCAAAATAAGTTTAATTTAATTGAAGAATTAAAAAAGATTAAAAATGTAATTTCAAAAAATGTACCCGGAAGTAATGTTGAAAGCATACTCGTTTTGGATGCAAACCTTGGACAAAATGGTCTTATGCAGGCAAAAGTATTCAATGAAGCTGTGGACTTAACAGCCGTTGCACTCACAAAGCTGGATGGTTCAGCTAAAGGCGGAATTATTTTTGCCGTTGCGAAAGATTATAAGCTTCCGACAAAACTTATAGGCATTGGGGAAAAAATAGAAGATTTAAAAGATTTTAATGCAGATGAATTTATAGAAGCAATATTTTAATAATGCCTGTAATGATCCTCTGTCCATAATTCCAATAACTCTGCTTCTCTTTCCGCTGCGCGTTGTGCATTTTCTTCCCTGAGTTTTTCTAATTCCTCTTCTCTTTTTTTCGCTTCAATTGCATCTATTGCTGCCTGTTTTCTTCTTGTAGTAATATTTTTCATTGTATTTACAGGCGAATATGCACGCAGAGGCTGCTCGGTTCTTTGGAAAAACGGCATTTCTTTTCTAAGCCTTAACTGTTCTTTACGCTCAGCATCAAGCTCTTTTTGTATTTCATCATCTTTTTTTAATAGTTCTGAAGAAAAACGCCCTTTAATCGCTGCAAACTCGGGTTCAAACAATTTGTGCCTTTGTTCTGCATCCTTCATGGAAAAAAGCTCCATATACTCTTCTGCAGACCTGACAAAATCGGGTTTTTTATATCCGTTTCTTGGCTGCCCGTCAGGTGTTACAGACCAAAAATCAAACAAGGCGCCAAATTTAACTTTGTCTCTCAATGATAAATCATCTTTATTTAGTCCAAGCATATCAAAATCAATTTTACATTCCAGATCGCTTATCATCTCGGACAAAGCACCATCGCCGGGAATCTCTCCGCGCCTTATTAATCTGTTGCAATAGTCACTATAGTATTGGACTAAATCTCTTGGACTCTCATAAAATAATATTACGGAATTCATAATCCCCTGACGCCATTGTCTCAGTTTTTCAAATGTTTCAGGATAAGGATCAAAAGACTCTCTGGGGCTTGTGTTTATAATATAAGAATTGAGTTCATCCAAATATAAACTATAATCATACTGTTTTGGTTCAGATTTGGGTTCATACCAATGATAGGTTATTATAGAGGGACTGAGATATGCATCTTTAACATCTGAAGCATATGAATCAATGTTTTCATCAGTTACAGCTGTTTTCTTTTCGTCATTTTTAATTATCCCATGCTGGGTAAAATTAGGCTGTGGTCGATTATATAAATTTAAAGATACTCTCATTATAATTATCCTAACAAATATTTTTTAAAACGTTTTATATTCATACAAAATATAAACAAAAAATAATTTGCTAGCCCTTATGAACCCAAGAGTTCCTTTGCAAAGGTTAAGGAATTGTCGCTGACATCTCCCATAGCCATTTGAGCCAAAACCTTTGCTTTCTCATCTCCGGCAAGTTTTTTAACATTAACTTTTGTTACATCAGCCTGTTGTTTAGATACAAGATAAAAATCAGAAGCTTTTGAGGCTATTATTGGCTGATGGGTAATGGCAAACACCTGGGCGCTTTTTGCAAGTTTTGAAATAGAATTGGCAACACAAACAGAAGTTTTTCCTGAGATTCCCGTATCGATTTCATCAAAAATAATTGTAGAAACTTTATCCACATGGCAAAATACGGTTTTAATTGCAAGCATGACCCTTGAAATTTCACCTCCGGACGCGGTTTTTACAAGCGGCGCAAGTTCTTTTGAAACATTTGTTGAAATCAAAAATTCAACTCTGTCTTTGCCATTCAAAGTAAAGTTTTCTGTCTCTTCAACCAAAATAGAAAACCTTGCACACTCCATATTAAGAGCCTTCAGTTCTTCTTCTATAAGAAGAGAAAGCTTTTCTGAATTATTATGTCTTTTTTGTGAAATTTCACAAGATAATCTGCTTAAAGAATCGCCAAGTTTTTCTTTTTTATTCTTCAAATCTTCATAAGATACAAAACCATTTTGCAGAATATCAAGCTCTGCTTTTAATTTTTCATAAGTATCAAAAATATCCCCGTATTTCCTTTTTAATTTTTGGATTAATTCAAGCCTTTCATTAATTTCATTCAGCCTTTGGGGGTTCGCTTCAAGATTTTCAGAATAATTTCTGAGCGTATTTGAAACATCTTTTAAAGTCTCAAGCGCATCAATAAAGGATGTTTCAGTCTCATCCAAGGAATTGTCAAATTCTCTTGCCTTTGAAATATTATATTTTATCTTATTTAATGCATCTAAGATTGAGTTGTCATCGTTATTTATAGCATAATATGCACCATAGGTGAGCTCCTTTAAATTTTCAAGGTTTGAGAGCACATCAAGTTCGGAATTTAGTTCTTCTTCCTCACCTTCTTTAATTTCAGCACTTTCAATTTCATCTACCTGAAACTTTAAAAATTCAATTCTCTCGGTATTTTCTTTCTCGGATGTTTCAATCTCTAAAAGTTTTTTAGACACATCCCTGAATTCAAGATAATCTTCTTTGTATTTATTTAAAGCAGTTTTAAAATCGTCATCAAAATTCTCTATATAAGAATCCAGCAAATCAATATGATATTTTTGCTGAATATAGGTATAGGTTTGGTGTTGGGAATGTATATCAACAAGTTTTTCCCGCATCTGATTTATGACATCAAGGGTTACCATGGCACCGTTCAGCCTTGGTTTTGTGCCTGTTTTACTTATTTCTCTTGAAATTACTATCTCTTCGCCGTTATTTTCAAAAGTGAGTTCAATCAGTGCATTTTTTTCGGGGTTATTTAAAACTTCCCTGCTTGTTTTGGCACCAAGAGCTATGTCTATAGCCTTAAAGATAATACTTTTACCGGCACCGGTCTCACCCAAAAACACATTGAAGCCGCCGTTAAATTCCAGTTTTAATTCATCAATTAATATAAAATTTTTAATAAAGAGTTCTTTTAACATTTGTGCGGAGCCACCCCCCAGTGGAGTTTTTCTCTTAAGATTCTATAGAAATCGCTTTTGTCTTTGTTTAAAAGCAGCAGTTTGGCACGGTTTTTATTCTTTTTAATAACAACCTCTTTTGTAAAACGCTTTATTTCCTGCCCGTCTGATATTATCTGATACCCGGTATTTTCGCACATTTTAACAGTTAAAGTCTCATCAGAATCTACAACAATCGGACGTGCAGTCAAAGTATGCGGACAAATAGGAACAATCAAAAAACAATCCATGCCAGGAGTAACAACAGGACCACCTGCAGAAAGAGCGTACGCTGTAGAGCCCGTCGGGGTTGCAATTATAAGCCCGTCAGCCATATAGCTGCATACAGGTTTTTCATTTATAAATAAATCCAAAACGGACGTCCTTGCATTTATTTCTTTTTTTACAACCATATCATTTAATGCAACATTATCCGTGCTGGATTTTAGCATAAGTCTTTCTTCAATCCTGAAATCTTTATTCTTTAACTTTTGAATAACATAATCAAGCTCTTTTGGAAGTGCTTGGGAAAGATACCCGAGACGCCCCATATTAAAACCAAAAACAGGAATATCCAAACCGCTGTAATATCTGGCACATTTTAAAAGAGTTCCATCTCCGCCTATTGCTATAGTAAAAGTAGCATTATCAGGCATGTTTTTCATATTAAAAACACCGGGCGCAGCCTTCGTAAGCCCATGTGCAAAAAAAGCACCGGAAACTTTCTTTGCAAAATCTTCACTTCCTTCAATATCTTCATTGAAGATAATAACAATATTTTCTAAATTTAGATTATTTTCCATCAGGCTTATTCCAAAAAAAACTCATTTAAAAATGCAGCACAGTCGGATTTATCTGTAATTTGTAAATTGAAGCGGGATATTAAATACATCTTCTTTTTCCCTTAAAAGCTTGATTACATCCTGAAGATCGTCTCTGCTTTTGCCTGAAACTCTTACCTGTTCTCCCTGGATTGAAGCTTGCACCTTTAATTTTGTATCCTTAATTGTGGAAACAATTTTTTTGGCTAAATCCTGCGTCAAACCTTTTTTGAGTTCAAACACCTGGCGAACATTTCCCCCAAGGGCGTTTTCCACAGGTTTTGGGTCTAAAATTTTTATGCTTAAATTTCTTTTTACCATTTTGCCCTGCAAAATATCAATGATATTTCTTAATTTCATATCATCATTTGTTGTAATGGTGATTGTTTTATCAGCCTCTAAATCCACGCTTGAATTAGAATCTTTAAGGTCAAAACGGGACATTATATCTTTTTTTGTCTGCTCAACAGCATTTAAAAGCTCCTGCCTGTCAAATTCAGATACAACATCAAAACTGCAATCTTTAGCCATTTTTTCTCCCCCGGTTATACATAAAATGTTTTAAAAAGAAATTTTAAAAAAGGGGATAATTAAACCCCCTTTAAATATTTTATTAAACACGTCTTTTTCTTGCTGCTTCAGATTTTCTTTTTCTTTTTACAGACGGTTTTTCATATCTTTCTCTACGTTTGATTTCAGATAAAATACCTGCTTTTTGGATTTTTTTCTTAAATCTTTTAAGAGCACTTTCAATATTTTCGTTTTCTCTTACGCGTACTTCTGGCATTGAATTCACCTCCTTAAGGTGCCCAATTTAGGTTTTTATTACACTATCTTGTCAATAATATAACAAGAGCGCACCTTAAAGTCAACTGTCATCTTTATTCTTCGTACTCAATCTTTAAAAGCTGCCCTTTTTTGAGCTTTATGCTAACAACATCGCTGGTATTTTTGTCCAAAAACATCTGCCCGATATTATTCAAAACAAAATTCAAATTTACATTGTGCCTGTTTTGAAGTTCAATAAGCTTAATATCACTAAAAGTCGCCCTGTTTCCCTCAACATTATTTAAAAACTGTCTTGAGGTATTAAATGTCTCGGCAAAATCACTTTGGGTCATACCCAAGGTTTCCCTTATCTGCTTTATTCTCGAACCGTAAAATTTCTTCATACTTAGTTTCTTAATACTTGACATTTGACATATATAAATATAAAATGTCACTATACTCGATACAAAAATATTTACTACACAAAAATTTTAACTTATTTTGCTCATTCAATGCAAACTTTGTTGAGTTATTTTAAGCATTGCTTTTTTAAACGAACTTGGAAGTATGCACCTGCATAATGACGTCCGGGAATTGTTATTATTCCTCAGGGCATCAGTTTGTCTGCCCAAGTATCAATTTTGTATCGGATAGATAAAAAATTACATTGATAAGGATAGCCTATGAATATTTTTTTCAAATTACCCGATTGGGTAATCTTTAAAAGTAAATGTTTAAATGCCGCTTTCTCTCTCGTTGAGATGCTTATGGCTTTGCTTGTGGCATCATTGTTGCTTGCAGCACTTGCTC
>CAJULH010000018.1 GCA_910587175.1 Candidatus Gastranaerophilales bacterium
GTGTCGATATTGACAAAAATGAATATAAAGAGATTGTTCTGTCCAACACCAACAGACCTGAAATGTATTTTGACATTAAAAAATATAAAAATAATTCAAAATAATCAGGCGAAAAATTTAGAATAGTGATATACTTATTTTGACTTGGTTTAAACCCCTTTAAGCCAGGCAGAATCTAAAAATAATACAGAAGAAACCGGAGTATTTTCTTTGCACAGTAAAAAAGAACAGTTTGAAATATTATCAAGGGAACTGCTTGGCAAATTGAACGATGTGTCAAGTTTTTCAGACCTCTTTTTCCCTTTTGGGTATACTTTGCCTGTTGAAATTGAAGAAAAATATTTCGGGCGAAGCCAAAAGCTGCGCACCATAATGATTCGCGCCATGGTTGTTATTGATAATTCGTTTAAAAAGTTTAAGATTTTTCCAAGCCACGATATTATGGTGACCTATATTGAAACCCAAAAAGACCTTCTTTATGCCTGGATTACAGATTCTATGCAGGAATACGAGAATCTTCTTAGAAACAGGGGGGTAAAACCTTTGGATTTACCTAATGAAGGGGATTTGGAAGCAATTTTGAACTCAGAACCGGATAAAGACAAGGCTGAAGACAAGGCTGTTAAAATGGCTCTTGATGGTTTTAAGAAGGTTTTACGTAATATTGAATCAGAAATAAATAAAGCTTCGATGGTTGCCATAAAAGAAATCGGAAGCTCCGAAGAGGCTAAGATGCTTGATATTGAATACAATGGCTCTGCAGGCGGCTTTTCTGATTTTATTCATAACACGATTTCAAATTTGTTTAAATAAACATTTGCAGTTTATTTTTTTGCGCCGTAGGTTGAAATTACCTGCTTTGCGGGGTTTTAGTCAAGTTTTAATATCATGCTTATTCTGTTTGTTGTTTTGTTTTCTCTCCTGTATGAAAATAAAAATTCATTGTCTTTATATGTCTTAAAGTGGCATATATCAATAGTTTTCACCCCGGCTTCCAAAAGCTGACTTTCATTTATTTTTGCAAGGTCCGGAAAAACTTTTGTGCATTTTGGATTTGGCGTGTCCGTGAAAGGTTTACTAGGGTTTTCTTTAAATTTAAAAAGTGCGTTTGTGTTAGATACAGTGGTTTTTAGAGCTTCGTAAACTTCTATTCCGCTTTCAAAATCTTCCTGACCTATGCAGGGACCGATTGCCGCAACTATCTTTTCCGGGTTTGAGCCAAAATTTTTTTCCATTAGCTGCACGCCCTTTGACGCTATTTTTCCCGCTGTGCCTCTCCAGCCCGCATGAAGCCCTGCTGCAATGTTATTTTCCGGGTCATATAAAAGTACAGGCGTGCAGTCTGCAAAATGCAAAATCGTTGCGGTATTGGGCTTATGAATAATTACGCCATCTGTATTGTCAAAAATTCCGGAGTTTTTATCGCAGGCTTTGACGCTATTTTTCTCAATGGCAGCAAGGTTTTTGGGGCAAATTATTATATTTGTGCTGTGTGTTTGATTTATCTCAAATAAATTCTTATTTTCTATTTTTAAATGTGTTAAAATCTCATCCTTGTTTGATTTTGCAGTATTTTCCAGAGATTCTTCTTTTGTTTTTATGAAACTTTCTTTTGTTGTAAAGAGGTGTTTCAATTTTGGCTCAAAGTCAGACAACATACTGCTTTTTAAGACTTTTTTGTTGTTAACTGTATCAAAATAAAACATCTGTAACCCTTTCAACATAAGGATATAAAGTTAATTTTGCAGATTTTCAAATGTTTTTAAAAAGTTCGGGAATGAAGTTTCAACCCACTCGAAATCATTGATATGACAAGGTTTTTCACTTATTAAACCTGCAATATATCCCATCATTGCAATTCTATGGTCATGATAGCAATTAACCTCGCAATCGCCTTTAAAAAGCCCTTTTCCGCTATTTTTGCCTTCAATTATGAAGCCATCTTCTGTCGGCTCGATTTTGGCGCCAAATTTCTTCAATTCCCTTGCAACGCTTGCGATTCGGTCTGATTCTTTGTTTTTTAAATCGCCGGCATCCTTGATTATTGTTGTTCCTTCAGCCTGTGTTGCCAAAAGTGCAATAATCGGAATTTCATCAATCAGTCTTGGAATAATTTCACCTTCAATTTTTGCAGCTTTTAAATCGGGTGAATATCTGATTCTTATATCTCCAATTTCTTCGCCGGAAATTTCAGTCCTGTTTAAAAGCTCTATATCTGCGTTCATGGATTTTAGCACGTCCAAAATCCCTGTCCGTGTGGGATTCAGCCCTATTCCTTTTAAAATTATATCGGAATTTTTTATGATGGCTGCCCCGACAAGCAGGAATGATGCGGATGATATATCTCCGACTATCGTTAAATCCTTTGGTATCAATGGTGTATGACTTATGGTAGACCCAAAAAGCCCGTCTTTTCTAAACGTTTTAATGTTTGAACCTAAAAATTTTAACATTCTCTCGGAATGGTCTCTTGAAAGATAGGGTTCAAGCACTGTTGTTGTGCCTTTTGAGGTTTCGCTTCCCGCTAAAAGCAGAGCGGACTTGACTTGCGCTGATGCAATAGGGCTAATATATTCTATTCCATTGAGTTCTGCGCGTTCAATGGTAAGCGGAGCCTTGCCCTCATTACTTTTTATCCTTGCTCCCATAAGGGTAAGCGGTTCAATAATTCTTTTCATTGGTCGCTTGGAAAGGCTAATGTCGCCCGTGAGATGGCATTTCAGGTTTTGTGCAGAAAGGAGTCCCGTTAAAAGGCGCATGGTTGTGCCGGAATTTCCGCAGTATAAATCTTTTTTTGGCTCCCTGTAAGCATTTTGGGCGTTCAAAATTAGCGTATTTTCATCCGGGAAATTTATTTCGCAGCCAAGTTCCCGTAGAATGTCAAGCGTTGCAAGGCAATCGGCGCTTTTTAAAAAATTGGAAATTTTAATTTTACCACGTGTTAATGAACCTATAATCAGGCTTCTGTGTGACATTGATTTATCAGGCGGCACAAGGGTTTCACCTTTAAGTGTGGCTGAAAATCCGCTCGTTGTGGCTATTCTACGCATCTTCTGCAATTTTCCTTACAAAGTTTGGAACCGCAAAAACTCCCTTATGTAATCCTATGTTGTAGAGTTTTGAATTTTCTTCAATTTCTTTTGCGCGCTCAAAGTCTTGAATTTCAGGCGCAGCAAGGGTATTGGCGCCCATAATGTAATCTGTGCAGAATGCCCAGCTCCAGTATCCGCCGGGATAGGTGGGAATTGGTCCTGCGTAAGGTTTTACGGTCTTGAATACCTTATGAAGCAGCCTGTACATCATCCGCATTTCTTTTGGCTGCGCAAATGGTGATTCCGATTGCGCCACAACAATTCCGCCCTTTTTTAAACTTTCTTTAATGTTGGTATAAAACTCATCCGTAAAAAGCCCTTCACCTGGTCCCATCGGGTCTGTTGAATCGATTAAAACCACGTCATAGCAGGCTTTTTTGTCTTTTATATATTCAATAGCATCCTCTACAAATATTTTAACTCTTGGGTCATCGAGTTTTCCGGCAATTGTCGGCAAAAATTTCTTGCTCGCTTCAATTACAAGTCCGTCAATTTCGCACAGCTCAACGTTTTTTACGGTTTTATGCCGCAAAACTTCGCGTACTGTACCGCCATCCCCGCCGCCGATAACCAAAACGCTTTCAGGGCAAGGATGAGAACACATTGGAATGTGTACAATCATTTCATGATAAAAGAATTCATCCTTTTCGGTTGTCATCATTAACTCATCCAGGGTTAAAATATTTCCCAGCCCTTCTGACGAGAGGATTTCGACCTTTTGAAATTTGCTCTGTGCACTGTATAAGGGCTTATCTTTGGTTTCAATTGCGATACCGTAGCCATTCGGGGTGATTTCTTTATACATTTTCTTTCCTCTTAAACTCGCTATTCATGCGGATTTTAGCTAAAAAATTGTTGTTTTAATATTTTTGTAAAATTCGCCTAAAAATATTATACAAAAAAGTTAATTTTTTGGTATAATTTAGTAGAATTTTAGGAAATTTCAAATGAGAAATATAATTTTAAAATCCTTTGAAACCTTTATAGCACAGCCCCTTTCGCTTTTAAAGAACAAAATTATCAGAATCACAAATCTGAAAAGTGATTTTTTGAGCTCAAATGCAATAAATGTGAGCCTTTTTGATGATACTGTGCAAATTGATGTTGTAAACTCCGAGAAAGCCTATAACCTCCTTTCTGCAGTAGTTTACAAAAGAAAAATGAATGAGTTAAGACAAGTTAAGATTAATGAAAATCAAACAAGCACAATTCTTAATTAGCGCCCCGAATTTAGCTCAGTGTCCTGCTTTGGGCTTATCCGAGTTTGCCCTTTTGGGCAGGTCAAATGTTGGCAAATCAAGTTTTATCAATGCGCTTGTTAATAATTCAAAGCTTGCAAAAACATCTAATACGCCGGGAAAAACAAGGTTAATTAACCTTTTTCAGGTTTTTACGGATAAAAAAGATTTTATTCTGGCGGATTTGCCGGGTTATGGGTATGCAAAGGTCTCTAAAACTGAGCAGGACAGGTGGCAAAAGAGCCTTGAAGAATATCTTTTAAAGCGCGATACGTTAAAGTGTTGTATTCAGTTTATAGATGCAAGACACGACGTTCAAAAAAACGATATGCAAATGTTTGACTGGCTGAAAATCAATAATATCAGCTCTGTTGTTGTTTTAAATAAGTGTGATTATATTTCAAGAAATGAAATTTTTAAACGGCAAAAAGAGACAGAAAGGCTTTTAAAAGTATCCGTATACCCTTTTTCCTGCAAGCTTTCTGCATATAAGGACGGTATTATAAAGTTTTTTGAAGAGAATATTTGTTAATATTTTGCCCGTTTTATAACAAAATGTTAAAATCTCTTTATGGAATTTTTAAGTTCGCTTTCGGATATTTATACGGACCAAAAAGAATTTAGTTCTTTAATCAGCCGCGCAAAGGATTGTCAGCTTAATTATTCGATGAAAAAAATAGACGAATTTAACTTTTTAAATGACGATATAATAAATGAAATCATGCCGGATGGTGCACCGGAAGTGCTTTTAGATAAACGTCATAAAATTAAAAATGTGCAAAAAAGAGTTTAGATATCAAATTAGATTGAGCAAAATAAATGAATTAAAGTTTTTGTCCCACCTGGATTGGCAGAATCTTATTTTGAAGTCTTTGAGACGGGCGGGTGTTCATTTTGCGCTTACAGAAGGCTTTAATAAAGTTCCAAAAATTTCTTTTTCTCCGGCTTTACCGCTTTTTATCGAGTCTGAATGCGAATTATTAAATTTTATAACCATTGAACCGCTATCTGAAAATTTTTTAGAGGATTTCAAGCTGGCTGCGCCTGAAAATTTGCGCATTATAGCCCTAAAAGAACTTGAAAATGACGGCAGAAGAATGGTTTCTCTGGATAATTTAATCCAGTGGGCTCTGTATGAGGCTGAAATACCTCAAAATAATATAGTAAACAAAACGTTGGGTATTTTAAATTTTGAAGATTTAAGATATACTGTAGAAAAATGTTTATCTTCAAGTGAGCTATTCATAGAGAAGAAAACGAAAAAAGGTATTATAAAACAAGTCAATTACAGGAATTCTGTCAAAAGTGCCGAAATTAAAGAAGGCAAATTCAGATTTATACTAAAAGCAGGTCAGGATGATATTATGCCTGCTTTTCGGGCTGATGAGTTTTTGAAATATCTGTTTAACAAAAATGCAATATTTGAAATAAAGAGACTGTCTTTCTTTGATAAAGATATGGCAGAAATTTTATGAGGAATTAAAAAAAAATATAAAGGAAAAAGTTTATGACCAAAAAAATTGTAATATCCGAAAAGGATAATATTGGTGCAGTTTTAGAAGATAACAAAGTAAGTGAATTTTTTGTTTCCAAAGGCGATGTTTTGCTTGGCGATGTCTATCTTTCTGTTGTGGATAACATTCTGCCTTCAATTGATGCAGCATTTGTGGATGTCGGCATGCCAGATAAAATGGGTTTTATCCACACAGACGATATTATGGGCAAGGGACCATTAAAAGACAAGGTAAAGCCAAAGCAGAAACTCATTGTCCAGGTTGTAAAGGAGCCTACAGGGCACAAAGGTCCCAGGGTGACCACCGCATTGAGCCTCCCCGGAAGATTTTTAGTACTTTTGCCGGATGAAAAAGGCGTAAATGTTTCAAGAAAAATTGTTTCAAATAAAGAAAGAGCAAGACTGAAATCTGTTGTAAGTCTTCTGAAACCTGTAGGTGTGGGTGTTATTGTTCGTACGGAAGCAGAAGGACAATCAGAGGCTGAAATTCAGGAAGATTTAGAAATTTTATTAGAAAAATGGAATTCAATTGTAAACGCTGCAGATACTGCAAATCCGCCGTGTTTGCTGCACAGGGATCAGGAATTATTATATAAAATTATTCGTGAAGCATGTACCGAGGATGTGGATGAAATTATTGTAGATACTGCATTTGCACTTCACCGTACAACACAGCTTTTGCAGCATTGGAATATGAAAGTAAAAGTTACTATGCATAAAGGCACAGAGCCTTTGCTTGTGGCTTCTGGTATAAATAAAGAGATTCAAAATGCTTTGCAAACCAAGGTAAATCTTCCTTTGGGCGGATATCTTTTTATCCAGCAGACAGAAGCACTTACGGTTGTTGATGTCAACTCAGGCAAATTTACAAGTTCATCTTCACAGGCTGAAACGATTTTAAAAACAAATCTTGAAGCTGCAGATGAAATTGCAAGACAGCTGAAACTTAGAAATATAGGCGGTATGGTAATTATCGACTTTATTGATATGGTATCGCGTATGGATAAATTAAAGGTTTTGGAATATTTTGAACTTGCACTTGAAAAAGACAAGGCAAAGCCGCAAATTGGTCAGCTTTCGGATTTAGGATTGGTTGAATTGACCCGCCACAGACAAGGTCAAAGTCTTTCCGAGATTTTTACCAAAAAGTGCGATAAATGCCAGGGTCAGGGTTTTGTAATTGAAGATATGAAGCTTTTAAATTCAAATGCCCAAGGGGAAATCCGTGCAAAAATTAATAAAATAAAAGGACCTTTCGGGGGCGGTTCATTTAACAATAATGCAGGAAACCAGGGACAGAATAATTCCGGTGTACATAATAGCACTGCATTTGGACAAAATCAGCAAAACGACCGCAACAGGAATAATTTCAAAAATAAAAATAAAAAATTCAACAGAAATGAGAATTTTGAAAACAGGGAGAGCCAGCCAAATTCCCAAGTTGAACCGGTGCAGGATATTGAAAATGTTCAAAATATGCAGACAGAACATATTGAAAACTCCCAGGTGAATATGGAGAAAGCGCCAACAAGGGGCAGAAAAACCCGTTCATCCAAAGATGCCGGGCTCAAGGTTGAATCTAAAAATACTGAAGATTTTGTAAACAATATTGTTGATACGCTTTTTGACGAAAAGCCTGCTGAAAATGAGCTTCAGCCCGGGCAACAAGGTGAAGCCGGAGCTGAATCCAAAGCTGAGGTTTTGGAAAAACCTAAAAAGGTTTCAAGAAAGACTAAAAAAACAATGAAGAAAAATGAAGCTGCTGAAGCTAAAGCAGAGCTTGCAGTTTCGCCGGTTGCCTTAATAGATAACCCCAAGGCTGCATCGACACAAACATCTAATGCAAATACAGAAGAGGCTATCGAAAAACCTAAAAAGCGTGGTAGAAAACCAGGTACAAAAACTGCTCCGAAAGCGAAAGAGGAATAAAATGTTTAAAAATGAAATATTAAAACTGTTTTTTGCAATTCTTATCGTATTTTTTGGTATAAATATGCAGGTATTGGCTGAAAATCCACCAATACCGTCAAGCGTTGATATTCAAAGCGAGAGTAATATTGATGCTTCAAATAAGGTACAGCTAAAGGCGCCGATTCATGAAGAATTAACTGAAGAAGAAAGACTGAAAGCTGAAGAAGAAGCTAAAATCAGGGAAGAGCTTGCAGAAGAGCAAAAACAAATTGGTGAGGCTACACCTTTAAAAGTTGAAGATAAAGATTTTGACCCGAATTCAAATGAGGAATTAACCCGAAATGTTATTCCAAACACAGGAATGGAGCTTATAAAGCTAATATCAATGTTTGGAAAAGTGATGCTCGGTGTTGTTATAGCATCCCTTCTTTTGTATTTTATTTTGCTTTTTACAAAAAACTTTTTTCACCCTCCGCTTCCGTCTAAAGGGGAAGAAGATTTTGATATCAGGGATTTAAACTCGCCAAAGACAACGGATGAAGCCCTAAAGTCTTTTTTGGACAGAACGGGGGAATAAATACCGGGAAATAAATAATTTATCATTTTGGACATATTAACCGTTTTTTTGTTATCAAAAACACCGGCAATGTAAAAGCGCCGGTGTTTTTAGTTATGTAAAAGAAAAGGGATTATGTTGTTTATGCAATGAGTGCTGTTTTGTTTTGTTCTTGTATCATTCTAAGGTTTGGTTTCCCCTGTTTTTTTAAAAGCGCCTTTATAATTTTTGGCATCTGGCAAACAAAAGAATATTTTGCTCTATTTATGGAGCACATTTTACAGTTGCATCGTATGGAATAACATTCATAAGCCTGAAGAGTCCAATTTTGCACAATGGAATCAGATATTTCACCGTTTGTTTGCGGCAGAAAAATTTCAGAATCTTTAATCATACAATCTACCCCGCTTTTAGATGCCTTCAATTATATTTTAAAGTGTTTAATTTTCTTTTTAATCCATTAAATGCACTAAATATATGAGGACAAAATTTATTTTTGTTGTTTAAGAGCGGCGGATATTATGTTTTAGCATGGCGGAAAATAAAAAGCTAAAAATAGCGTGTATTTTATTCTTTTGCGACAAATTTTATATATTTATAAATATTTTCAAGTTTCTTTTTATCTTTTTTAAGGATTTCTATTTCATTGGTGATTTCATCAACAAGTTTGTCGGTTTCCTTAAGATGGCTTATCCTGAAAAGCTCTTCAGGCGTGGTGTTTAGGGCTTCAATAATTTTATCTAAAGTTTCTGCGGTTAAAAAATTCTCACCTATTTCAATGCCGCTCAGGGTTCTTTGGGAGACATTTATTTTTTCTGCAAGTTCTTCCTGCGTGAGTCCCAGTTTAGAGCGCATTCTTTTTATTTTTAAACCCAGTTCTTTTTTTATTCCCATAATGTTTACCCCACCGTTTTAGACTCTAAATTTCATAAAAAGTTCTTTTTAAGGTATGTGAATTCATATTATATTAATTTTTGTAAAGCTGGAATGAGGCTTAAACTCTATATTTATAAAAAAATGAAATTAAATTTCATAAAATTTAGCAATTTTAAAATTCAAAAATTCTTTATTAGGTCATAAGGAGTTTATAAAAAATAAAGAAAAGGAGAAAAAGACTATGGCATTATCAGCAGTAACAATGGGATTTACAAGTCCGGCAGTAAAAACAGGAGCTAACACCGGAAAGAGACTTAGAGAGGGTGCATCTGTAAAGGATGTTGCAAATGAAACCAAAGATAAATTTGTAAACAATGCAAAAACAGCAGGCAAATTAGCTGTTACAGCTGCAGGAATTAGCAGTATTAGTGCGCTTACAGGTTTAGAAGTAACAAAGGGTATTGTTTCTAAACATCTTCCAAAAAGTATTACCGGTCTTGTTGAAAAGGCTGCAAACAGTGATATCACAAAACAGGCTGCAGAAGCTGCCTCCGGTATGCTTTCAAAGGCAGGCAGCTTTGTAAAAGCGCACCCCATTGCCTGCGCCGGCATTCTTGTTACGGGTGCATTAGGACAGCTTGTCTTTAACCATATTCTTAAAGATGGTGCAAAAAACGAAGGTAAAATTGAGCAAAAATATGACGATATTATTAAATTAAAAAATTCTACAACTGATATTCTGGCCTAATTTTGAAATTCAATCTTAACATTTGGTTTAACCTCTAAAATCCGTCCTTTCCGGGCGGATTTTTACTGTTATATTGTGTGTATTTGCCCTTTTTATGTAATCTTTGCCTTGGTGGTTATATTTCTTAAACTTTATATTATTTCATTGTATTTATGATAATATATTAATCATGGTAAAATAGTGGAATCGGGGCATATATTTGCCATGAGGGGGCAATGAAAGATAGAATTTCGCTTTTATTAATATTGTGTTTTCTGTTGGCATTTTTGGTTATTTTCCAGAATTATTTTGATACATTTTGGGCAATTATCTTTTTGATTGCATTTATGTCCCTTTATATGGTTTATATGTATCTTGCGGTAAAACACCAGAGGAGAAAGCTTAGAAAAAATCCGCCCCCTGCAGAGACTTCCTATAAACCCTTTATTTCTGTTATGATTCCCTGCCATAATGAAGAAGAGGTTATTGAGAAAACCGTTGAAAATATATTAGAAGCTGATTATTTGGATTATGAAATTATTCTAATTGATGACAGATCGTCAGATTCCACACCGGATATTATTAAAAAGATTGAAGAAAAATATGAAAAGGTTAAAATTCTTCTAAGAAAAGAGGGAGATTTTCCCGGAAAATCTGCAGTTTTGAATGATGCAATGAAAATGGCAAAAGGGGATGCAATTCTTGTTTTTGATGCAGATGCAAGGATAGAACCTGATTTTATTAAAAAGCTTATTGTAAAGCTTGAACCAAAGGATGTCGGTGCTGTTCAGGCAAGGAAAAATATTATAAATTCAAAACAAAATTTTCTTACCGCATGCCAGTATAATGAATATATTATGGATACCCACCTTCAAATAGGCAGGGATGCTGTACGCGGGGCGGTTGAGCTTAGGGGAAACGGTGAAATCATTAAAAGAGAAGCTCTTGAAGATATAAACGGCTGGAATAATGAAACAATAACTGATGATTTGGATATGTCTACAAGGCTCCATATTAAAGGCTGGGATATAAGATTTTGCCCGGAAGCTGTTGTTTATGAAGAAGGAGTTATTACTTTTCCTGCTCTTGTGAGACAAAGAAGAAGATGGGTAGAAGGCTCTATCCGCAGATATCTTGAATACGCACGGGATATTATGTTTACAAAGGATATGACCATTCGCGTCGGGTTTGATTTAATTGCATATATTTCAGAATTTTTACTTCCTTTCTGGCTTGTGGCTGAAATATGTATTCAAGCCTTCAGAACTGTTAAAGGATACTCAAACGACATACTGTCATCTGTTATATTGGTGGTTTGCACTGGTGTTTTCTTTGCATCGGGACTTATTTACAGTCTTAGAAAATATAGTCACTACAGCTTTTTTAGGGCAATTTACCAGGCAGTTGTAACTGCCATATATGTTGTAACGATTTGGTTTCCGATTGTCCTGTTTATAATTTTAAAGATAATATTTACCAGAAAGACAATGGATTGGGGAAAAACAGTCCATGGTGTTTCGGATGTAACCAGCCTGAAGGAGGCAGTGTAGATGTTTAGCCTTGGGACGGGTTTTAAAAAGCGCTTTTGTGAGCTATTTTCGGCTAAATTATCAAAGGAAAGCAGCTCAGGCGGTCAAAATTTTCCCGGTATAAAAAAGGGGGATAAATTTCATTTTATTGCGATGGGCGGCGTGGGACAGAGTGCGCTTGCAAAAATTCTTTTGCAGATGGGATATGAGGTTTCGGGCTCTGATATGTCGGATTCTAAATATCTGAAGGAATTAAAAGAACTTGGCGCAAAAGTTTATATAGGTCACAGTGCTGAAAATGTACCCAAAGATGCTTATATTGTGTTATCTTCGGCAATTAAAGATGACAATCCGGAGCTTATCTGTGCGCGCGCACAGGGGTTAAATATTTTACACCGTTCCGATATGCTTTTGGCTATTACCCATGAATTTGCGCTGACAATAGGGTTCGCAGGTACCCATGGTAAGACAACAACTTCTGGATTGGCTTCTTATGTTTTATCAAAAATGGGCGCAAAGGCTGCATATGCAGTGGGCGGGATAATTCCCGAATTAAACACAAATGCAAATGCTGCAAAGGATTCCGAAATGTTTGTGGCGGAGCTTGATGAGAGCGACGGGACAATTTCAAAATATACGCCTGAAATCCTTGTAATAAATAATCTGGAAGCTGATCATCTGGATTTTTATAAGAACGGTCTTTCGGATGTTTTGGAAACGTTTAAAAATCTGATATTAAAACAGCCTGATGATATTAAAATTATTGTAAATGCAGATGACAGCGGGGTTTTAGAACTTTTAAAATTAATTGAACCGACAGATAAAAAAGTTATAAAATTTTCTTTTAAAGAAAAATGCACTGAAGATTTTGACACACCAATAGATATTTGTGCTGTTAATATTGAATTTAATTCAGAAGGTGCCGAATTTGACGTAGTCTGCAGGGGTGAAAAGCTTGGGAGAATTTCAACTTCCTTAAAAGGTAAACATAATGTTTACAATGCATTGGCTGTAATTTCTGCCCTGATTGAGGCTGGATACAAGTTTGAAGAATTTGCACCGCATTTTAAGGGATTTACCGGCATGGGACGCAGATTCCAGCAGGTGTTTAAAAATGACAATGTTGAGATTGTAGACGATTATGCGCATCATCCAAGTGAAATCAGGGCAACTTTAAATGCGGCATATGAATATAAGAAAAAATCCGGCAAAAAAAGAATAGTTGCAATTTTTCAGCCGCACAGATATACAAGGCTTAAAGGACTTTGGAAGGACTTTTTGTCATCTTTTGAAAATGTGGATTTATTGTTTGTGTCGGATGTTTTTAGTGCAGGAGATATGCACGATGAAGAATATAATTCTGAAAAATTTGTACAAGCAGCTTGTGAAAAATATCCAGATAGGGCGGGGCAAATTATATATGTTCCGGGTAAAGTTGATTTGCTTGCAGGTGAAATTACCCGGTATATAAAAGATGGCGACTTGGTTTTAACGCTTGGTGCGGGTGATATTACAAAACTTGGCAAATTTATCGGGGAGAGGTTATGAAAGAAATTGAACACAGAATAAATTATAATCTGAAAGCATATAATACGCTTCGGGTTTCCTCAATTGCGGATGATGTTTATTTTCCAAAAACTATTGATGAGATTAAACTTTTGCTTGCAAATCTTGATAATCCCGTAATTGTCGGTAATGGTTCCAATATTTTATTTTCATCATCAGGTGTTAAAAAACCTGTTATAATTACAAAACATCTTGATAAGGTTGATGTAAAACCCCCGTACATTTCAGCGCTTGCAGGGGTTGCTGCACCAAAACTTGCCACTATGGCGTTTGAACTAAGGCTTTCAGGGTTTGAATTTTTGGCAGGGCTCCCGGCTACTCTTGGCGGGGCGGTTGCCATGAATGCGGGTGCTGACGCGCAGGCAATTTCCGATTATTTTGAATCTGCATGTGTATATGATATGGCAGAAGATAAAATTAGGGAATTTAGCTCGGATGATATGCAATTTGGCTACAGGACATCTGTTGTAAAGAAAAACCCGGGAAGATATGTTGTGCTTTCTGCAAAGTTTAATCTATTACAGGCGGATAGCTATATTGCAATAAAAGAGGCTATGGACAAAACTGTTGAAAAAAGGAAAAATACCCAGCCTTCCCTAAAGGAACCGAATATTGGTTGTGCTTTTAAAAACCCCGTTAAAGACGGTCAAACCATATCTGCAGGCAAATTGATAGATGAAGCAGGTTTAAAAGGATATCTTGAGGGCGGGGCGATGGTATATTTTAACCATGCAAACTTCATAATTAACTTTAATGAAGCCACAAGTATGGATTACATAAACGTTATGCGCAAAATACAGATGGATGTTTTTGATAAGTTTAATATTATGCTGGAGCCCGAGGTTGTATATATTGGCTCCGATAAGAAGGAAGTTGAATTATGGAATACACTGGTGAAGGGTTAAATGTAAACAAAGATGCTAAAATTGCTGTTTTGTGCGGCGGAATGTCAAACGAAAGAGATGTATCTTTAAGAAGCGGAAAGAATGTTTTGGCTGCACTAAAAAGGCTTGGGTATAAAAATGCGGAAATTGTGGATGCCACAAAAGATGCTGTTATTTCCCTTGTTAATGGCGGGTATGAATATGCATATAATACTTTACATGGAAAATACGGCGAGGATGGCTGTATTCAGGGGCTGCTTGAAATTTTAGGTATAAAATATACAGGCTGTGATGTCAAATCAAGCGCCATTTGCATGGATAAGGAAATGACTAAAAATGTTCTGAAGGCAGCCGGACTTAATATTATAAAATCTGTATGCATTAAATATGATGAAAATCTAGATATTGAGGCTGCGGTTAAAGAGTTGACATTTCCGCTGATGGTCAAACCTTCTGCAGAAGGCTCCAGCATCGGGATGAGCAAAGTGGATAATATAGAAGAATTGAAAGACGCCCTGAAGGTTGCCCAAAAATCTGATAAAAAGATACTTCTTGAAGAATATTTGCAAGGTACAAGCATTACAGTCGGCGTATTAGAGAATATCCAAAAAAACGAAATCTTTGCCACACCAATTTTAGAATTCAGGACAAAAACACTCTGGTATGATTACGAGGCAAAATATACGGAAGGAATGACAGAATTTATTCTTCCCGCAGAACTTTCAGATGTTTTAACAAAAGAAATTAAAGAAATGGCAATAAAAGCGCACAAAGCCTGTGATTGCTCCGGCGTTTCAAGAGTGGATTTTTTAGTGTATAACAATATACCATACGTTTTAGAGATAAATACAAACCCCGGCATGACTGATTTATCAGATCTTCCTGCCCAAGCAAAGGCTATGGGGATAGATTATGATAATCTTGTGCAGCTTGTTTTAAATACAGCCTTAAAATAAAGCTTATAAAGCCCGAAACAATAAATGATAAATAACAACCAACAGCAGCAATACTATTACAGACGCAAACTGCGCGCAAATAAGATGAGGCGCAGAATTATAGCTGCAAAAAACGCCATAAGAAACTTCAGGGCTCTTGTGCGTGTCGGACTCATTTTTGCTTTTATATATTTTGGTATCTGGGTGTTAAAATTGCCGCAGTGGTTTATAGACCCTGTTTTGCTTTCTATGGCGGATGATTCGGTTGTAAAGATTGAAGGAAATTTAATTACGCCGAAATATAAAATTATAGACCTTGTAAAACAGACCCAATTGCCGCATACCCAGGTATTCAGGCTGGATACAAGAGAGCTGGAGCGAAATATCACCCAGCTGCAGCCAATCAAAAAGGTGTATGTGAGGCGCTATTGGTTTCCCGCCCGTTTAAATATTCTGGTTGAAGAGAGGGTGCCTGTGTTTTTGATTGCTCCAAATCTTCAAACCGAGCCTATTTCTGCTATTACAATAGATGGTGTTTTTATAGACAGGGAATATATGCCTATTCCGCCGAAATTTCAGGCAACAAAAATTTTAACCTATGGAATCCGCGGGGATGATTATGAGCAGTGGGATAAAAAGCGTGTAGATGAAATTTCAAAGCTCATTAAAACTATCGAAGCATATTCAAAAAAAGATGTAAAATATGTGGATTTAAGAAATCCAAAGGATGTATATGTCCAAATTGGCGATATTATGCTGCGTTTGGGTGAAATTAACGAATCTATTTATAACAGGACAAAATGGATTGCAACTATCCTGCCTGAAGCACAGAGTAAATACGGCAGAAAAATAAAATACATAGATCTTCGTTGGGAAGATGCAAGATACATTAAGCTGGATAACAATACACAAAGGGTTGAAGGCAATGCAAAAAGGGATTTTTCCGATAATAAATCCGGTCAGGAAAATGAAAACAATGATACAGAAACTTCGGAAAATGCCGAAGATGTAAATTAGTAGCAATTTTTCCTTATATTTTGTTTTTCTTTCTTTATATAGAAGGAATAATTTTATGGATTTTAGCGTTAACAACCAACCTGCTTTTGGCAGAATTAAGAATGATTCATCTGCATCAAATACAAAGGTTGCAGCTAATTTTTCGGGTGAAGAATCAAAAGATGTTGCGGAATTTTCAACTAAAAAGGATGCAAAAGACAAAAAATTAAAACAATTTGCCAAATATATGCTGGTTTCCCAGGCTGTTACAGCAGCTGTTGTTATTGCTGTTTCAATCGGGCGCAATCCTGCAAAAGCCGCAAAAGTTTTAAGGGGAACATCAAATATTGTGCAGCCTGCATATAACAAAGGTGCAGAACTTTTGGATACTTTAATGGCAAAGACGGGAGATTTTAAAACAAGCTTTGACGATATATTAAATATGTTTAAGCCGGAGAAAAATTCGACAAAACTGGCTGATGCTCTGGATGATGTGGAAGCTTTAATTAAAGAATCCGGATTAGAGCCTGATGCAAAAATAACGGATGCAATATCATCGCTCAGGGAAAATCTTAATAAATTTACAGGTGAAATTCAGGAAGCTCTTTCAAGAGGAGAAAATGTCAGCATTTATGATAAAACACGAGAATTTGAAACTTCAAATTCAAAGATGGCAAGTATTATAGAAGATTTTTTGGATGATTTTAAATACAATAAGATGGATTTTAAAGCCAGATATTCAACTGAAGGCGAGGCAGTAAGCGAGCTTGGGGATATTTTTGGTTATCGACTATCAAACGCCGCTGCACCAAAAAATATAATTACAGAATGCCCAAAGGATGTTTTGGATATTACGCAAACTTTCTACCATGGAACCAGAAATTCAGGTAAGGTGTATAAAAACGGATTCACGCCATATGTATCAAACCAACTGACACGCGCGCCGAGAGAACTTGGTGCCGGTATTTACACCACCCCGGATAAGAGGGTGGCAGCAAGCTTTACTCAATTTGCAGGCAATATTATTCCTGTGAAACTGGATGCGGATGCTAAAGTTGCTTTTATGGATGAAAATAATTACAATAATTTTGCAAACAGGATTCTGAAATTTTTAAATGAAAGAATGCCGCAATCTGCCTTAGATGCACTGCCAAAGGATGAAAAGAATGCAATGATAGAATTGTTGTATCAAAAGGCATTTAAGGATGCCGGTTACGATGCTGTTTATATTCCAAAAGGTGTCCAGGCAGGGCTTAATTTATTTGGCGGAAATGTAAATGAAATGTGCGGGGTGAATCAATCGCAGCTTGTAATTTTTTCACCCGAAAAGCTTGAAATATCACCAAGGGGTTTAAAAGAAAGACTTTTGGATGTTGGAACTAAATTTAAAGCATTGATGCAGTCAATAAAATATGCAAAAGAACATCCGCTTGCCGGGCTTGGATTATAGCTGGTTTAGTGTAAAAAATGTGAATTTATTGTTAACCGAAATAACTTTCTGTTAAAGTCTTCAAATTTTCATTTTTTATTTTATTCAGGATGCATTCTTTTTCAACAAGGGAAAGCCTTCCAAAGGTTTTTAGCACCTTTATGCCTTCTGAAATTACATCTTCAAATTCTGTATTTAAAATTGTCTGCGCAATCTTTTCAGAAAATCCCGTTTTGCCGAAGTTTAAAATTACATCAAAAACTTCAAGAATTCTTCCCTTATCCGGTGCACCAAATTCATTTTCAAGTCCGTCAAAGAAATTTAAATTCAAAGAATTTATATATTCGCTTATGCTGATAATTTCTTTTTTTGCATTCTTTGAAAGGTCGAATGTATATATATCTTCTCTTGAGATAAGGTTAAATTTATATTTAGCCTTAAGGATAATTCTTTTAATATACGAAGGAGAAATATTATTGTTTTCTGTGGTTTTGCAGGCTGTATTTTCACCGGTGTTTAAAGTTGAGACCAGATATTTTATAAAATTCAAAATGCCGAAGTCTAAAACCGTCTCCAGAGAGATTTCTTCCGGGTATCCGCTTAAAATTGTATCAAAAATTTCAAGCGCCTTGTCTGGCTTGCCATCCCGGGTGAGTTCATCAAAACCGGTTAAATAAAGTATACCTGATGCTGCAAAGCAGGCGGAGTAAGTATTTTCAAGATAATTTAAAAGAGCGTCAAGTGCGCTTTTATCTCCATATGATACAAGAAAATTTACATATTTATACTTTTCAAAATCATCGGTATTTTTGTCCTGAATAATGCGTATAGCTTCGCTATAGAGTTTTTTATCATCAAATTTGCTTAAAGCCAGTGCGCAATTTTGCGCAAGCGGGTCATAATCGCAAAAAGCATACTTTTCTAAATATTCAAGTGCAAGCGGGTCATTTATATGGTAAAAGTATGCCGCAGCGTATGCCATTTGCTCTTTTGTTCCATCTTCAAAAAGAGTCAGAATTTCATCTGTTAAATCTTCATCTGCAAATTTTAACCAGGAATTTACAATAAAATTTTCAAAATCGGCATTGTAAATTTTTGTGAACTCAAAAATATTTAAAAAATTTTCTTTTGTCACTGCATTACACAGATTTTTTGTAATTTTTTCCTTTAAAAAATCAAATATGAATTCAGATTTTTCGCAAAGTTTTGCAAATGCACAAGTATCTTTTAGGTTTATAATTGCGCTTGCGGCAGATGCAGAAATTTTTGCATCTTTTGATATTAAATCATTTGAGTTTTTACATCCTAAATCCATAATAGTATTATACAAAATATTATACATCGGTGCCATTTTTTAGTATAATAGTTTTAACCGGTGCGCTCTTAAAAAAGGAATTTTTAAAAATATTATTATGGAAAAAGATTTAAAATATAAAAAGATTTTGCTCAAAATAAGCGGTGAAGCCCTTCTTGGAGAACAGGAATTTGGTATTGATCCAAAGCCTGTTGAGATGATTGCAACTGAAATTAAAAAAGCTCATGACCTGGGTGTGCAGATTGCAGTTGTGGTTGGCGGAGGAAATATTTTCAGGGGAATGAAGAATTCCTCAAAACTTGGAATGGACAGAGCATCGGGCGATTATGTCGGGATGCTTGCAACTGTAATGAACGCTATTGCTCTGCAGTCAGAACTCAGAAAGCTTGGCGTTTCCTGCCGCGTGCAGTCTGCAATTACGATGAATAAAATTGCAGAACCTTATATTAGATTTAAGGCTATCAGACATCTTGAAAAAAGTCGTGTTGTAATATTTGCGGCAGGTACCGGAAATCCTTTCTTCACAACGGACACTGCTGCAGCTCTTCGTGCGGCAGAAATCGGGGCAGAGGTCATGCTTATGGCTAAAAATGGTGTGGATGGTGTATATTCCGATGACCCGAGAATTAATCCCGATGCTAAAAAGTACGATAAAATTACATATGATGATGTCATTATAAAAGGTCTGAAGGTTATGGATTTAACGAGCTGTTCTTTGTGTAAACAGAATAATATACCCATTGTGGTGTTTGATTTTTCACTGAAAGACAGCATAATTAAGATTTTAAACAACGAAAATGTAGGCACTTTAGTAGGAGAATTTTAATGAGCGTAGATGAAATTAAAACCCAGGGTACTGATAAGATGGAAAAATGCATCGCCCAGCTTAAAAAAGAACTGGTTACAATAAGAACAGGCAGGGCTAATCCGCTTATTTTAGAAAAAGTTTTAATCGACTATTACGGTACACCTACTAAACTAAGACAATTATCACAGGTGACCGTGCAGGATGGTACCACACTTGTAATTGCACCTTTTGATAAATCTATTGTAAAAGAGATTGAAAAAGCGCTTATTAAAGCAGACTTGGGTATTACCCCAAACTCTGACGGTGTTGTAGTTCGCCTTGTATTCCCTCCTTTGACTGCAGACAGAAGAAAAGAGCTCTCTAAGGATGTTAAGGCTATGGGCGAAACTGCTAAAGTTGCAATCAGAAATGTTAGACGCGATATGTCCGATGATATTAAGAAGCTTGAAAAAGCTGAAAATATGCCTGAAGATGCTGTCCGTGATGCCCAGGATTCAGTTCAGAAACTGACTGATAAATATATCAAAACAATTGATGATATTGTGACAGAAAAAGAAAAAGAGGTTATGACCGTATAATTATGGAAGATACTTCAAGTGATAGCAGAAAAAATAAGATATCAAGGTTTATTACAGGGTTTATAATCTCTGTGATTTCCCTTGTCTGCATTATTGCAGGCGGAATACCGTTATTTTGCTTTTTAATGGTTGTGCTTTTTCTTGCAACGCGTGAATATGTTCATATTCTCAGAAACAAGGGATTTCATCCGAGCTTTTCTTTAATTTGTGTTACAAGTCTTGTTTTCGGGCTTCTTATCTTTTTTAGAAGGTTTGATTTAGTGCCTTGTGTTCTTACTTTTGCTATTATGGCATCATTTTTGGTTGTGCTTTTTATGGGACGTCAGCCGTATATTGCAAATGTTGCAACAACAGCTCTGGGATTTATGTACGGAGGCTGGCTTCCATGTCATATTCTTTTATTAAGGCAGATGAATTCCGAAAGTGTAAATTTCTTCGTGCCAGGGTTGAACGATGGTCTTTATTACCTCCTCTATACATTTTTAATTGTTGTCGCAACTGATATTGGCGCCTATTATTTTGGTTCAAAATTTGGTAAGACAAAGCTTTCAAAAGTAATAAGCCCGAAAAAAACAGTAGAAGGTGCTATTGGCGGTGGTTTATTTGCTGTTTTTGTATCTGCTTTTGGTGTTTTTTATACAAATCTGAGTCCCATAGAGGCTATAATCGGAGGTATTTTAATTACCACATTTGCCCAGTTTGGTGATTTATCCGAATCTTTAATTAAAAGAGACGCAGGCGTAAAGGATTCAAGCAATATACTACCGGGGCATGGCGGACTTTTAGACAGGACAGATTCTTATGTATTTGCGCTGCCTGTGGCTTATTATTACTTCTTCTATTTTACAAGCGGCAACAATGTAATTTTGGATTTGGTTACATATATTCAAAAGTGTGTATAAAGTATGGAAATTTCTGCTGAAAGAAAAAAAGAGTTAATAGAATTTATTTCAAAGTTCGGTTTGAATTTTGAAGATTTTTCTCTGTTAAATCGTGCTTTTGTGCATACCTCTTATACTAATGAAAATTCAATAGATATTCTTGAATCCTATGAGAGACTTGAGTTTCTGGGTGATGCAGTTTTAAAGATTGCAATTAGCGATTTTCTTTTTAAAAAATTTCCTGATTTAAGAGAAGGTGATCTTACAAAACATCGTTCCTGGGTGGTTTCTGATAAAGAACTATCTGTTTTTGCAGGAAAAATCGGGCTTTCAAAACTCATTTTGCTTGGAAAAAACGAAGAATGCCTTGGCGGAAGAGAGAAGCCCTCAATTTTAGCCTGCGCATTTGAAGCTTTCTTGGGGGCAATTTTTCTTGAATACAAAGAGCTTGGGCTTAAGGCTGTTTATGATTTTTTGATTGATAATTTTGAAAATGAGATTTTAAATTCAAAGCTTCATAATTACAAGGCAATCTTGCAGGAATACACGCAAGGGGAAAGCCATAAGCTTCCGGTGTACAAGGTTTTGGATGAGTTTGGTCTTTCGCATGATAAAACATATATTATAGGTGTATATTATAATGATATTCTGGTTTCAGAAGGTGAAGGACGCTCTAAAAAGGATGCAGAACAGGCTGCGGCAAAAAAAGCGCTCGAATTTTTAAAGGTGGAGATTGTATGATAAAAGATTTGCAAGCCTTGTATACCTCTGTTGATGGCAGCAAGCATGATTATATAGTATCCCCGTCAATTTTATCATCAGATTTTGCAAATTTAGAATCCGAAATCAAAAAGACTGAAAGTTACGGTGCACAATGGTGTCATATTGATGTTATGGACGGGCATTTTGTGCCAAATATTACAATTGGGGCGCCTGTTGTAAAATCTTTAAAAAACAGGGTGAAAACAAAACTTGATGCACATTTAATGATTGAAAATCCGTTAAAATATATACCTGATTTTATTGCTGCAGGTTCTGATATTATCACTTTTCATGTTGAGGCATCGGGTGATAAAACGTCTGATTGTATTCAAATGATAAAAAATGCTGGTGTTTTGGCCGGGATTTCAATTAAGCCGAAAACTCCCGTTAGTGTCATAAAAGATTTCATACCGCTTGTTGATATGGTGCTGGTAATGACAGTAGAGCCGGGCTTTTCAGGGCAAAAATTTATGACAGAAGCTGCACAAAAAATAAAAGAGGTAAGGGCATTTGTAAAGGAAGACCTGATAATTCAGGTGGATGGCGGTATAAATGCTGAAACTGCTGAAATTTGCAGGGAATATGGCGCAAACTGTTTTGTTGCAGGAAACTACGTTTATAAAAATCCGGATATGAAAAGTGCCATAAAAGGGCTCCTGGGGTAGTTTTTATGGATGATATATGTATATTTGCCCAAAATGAGCTTCTAAGGTATTCCGAAGCCGGATATAAAAAATTTTCCTCATCTTTGATTCCGGGTGTTGAAAACATTATGGGTGTGCGCCTCCCGTATCTTAGAAAAATTGCTAAAGAAATTGCCAGGTGCGGCAATTGGGAAGAATTTTTCAAAAACGGTGAAGAAGATTATATGGAAAGCATTCTTTTAAAGGGGCTTGTGCTTTCATATATTAAGGCTGATTTTGATTCTATGCTGAAATATATTGCAGATTTTGTACCAAAAATAAACAATTGGGCTGTCTGTGATTGTGTTTGTAATGGCTTAAAATTTGTAAAGGCAGACAAACAAAAGGCTTTTAAATTTTTGTCCACGTATTTAAAATCTAAATCGGAATATAGGCTTCGGTTTGGCGTAGTTATGCTTTTGTCGCATTTTATTGAGCCTGAATTTATAGATGACGTATTGAAGATTTTATTTAATTTAAAGTCTGAATATTACTATGCAAGGATGGCAATTGCCTGGGCGATTTCGATTTGCTATATAAAATTTCCGGGAAAAACGCTTGTTTACCTTGAAAATAATGACCTGGAGGATTTCATCCATAATAAATCGATTTCAAAAATAATTGAATCATACAGGGTGTCAAAAGAAGATAAAGAAAAATTAAAGCTTTTAAAACGAAGATAAGCTTTTGAAAACCAACCACTCTGCTCTTTCAGGTTTGATTTTCGGCAGATTCTTTCTTTTTGGGATTTCTTATTGAAAACTTGCAGCCGCAATATGTTTGTTTATACATATTATTAAAGTTTGCAATTTTTTGCGTAATATTAAATCCGTTATTTTTCTTAAAATCAAATTTTGCAAATTCAACTCCAACTTCTTTTGCTGCCTTAAAAGCTTCTGTGAAAATATTTTCAGAAACTTTATGCGGGCTTACGGTTAAAGTAGTAGTAAATTTTTTAATTCCAAGCTCTTTTGCTTTTTGGGCGGTTTTTAAAAGTCTCATTCTAAAGCAGGCATTGCATCTTAAGCCCTTTTCCGGTTCGTTTTCCAGACCTTCTGCTGTTTTATAAAAAATTTCAGGTTGATAATTTTCTTCGTAAAGTTCAAAATCATATTTCCTGCAATACGTTCTAAGCTCTTCAAGGCGTCTGTCATGTTCTTCTTTGGGGTGGATATTCGGGTTGAAAAAATAAGCAACAGGAATATATCCAAGCATTTTTAAAAGCTGGGACGGATACCCAAAACATACGGCACAGCAGCAATGCACAAGTATTTTTTTGTCTTTTTCACAAAGTTCGTCTTTGATTTCTTTATCATATAAACTTTTTATTTTATCAAAAAATTCCAACTTATTTATCCTTGTTTGTTGTACAGTTAACTTCACTGCAGGGTGCAAAGTAAAACCCGGTTGCCGGCACTGATATCTTAAATTTTAAACGAGTATTAATTGTCGTGTTTATGCCTGTTTTTTGCCTGTTTTACAAGTGTTTTTAATTTGTAATAAGGCATAGCACTTTTATGTTCAATGCCATCAACAACTATTGTAGGAGTTCCGTTTATTCCGAAATTTATACCTTTTTGTATTTGCTTTTGCAGGTCACTTGCAACATCATCTGAATGCGCATCAATGTATAATTTATTTTTGTCTATACCTATTTTATTTGAAAGCGTAAGGACGTCATCTTCGTTTTGCGGCAAGCTGTCATATATGGCGCTTGCCATATCCCAGTATGCCCCTTGTCTTTCTGCTGCAAGAGCATATTTTGCAAGCATACATGCGCCGGGATGAATTGTTTGTCTTAATGCCGGGTTGCATTCTGCATCCAGCGGAAAATTCATATGATATATGATGACATTCTTTTCTTCTTTTGCAAGTTTGTGCACCATTGTGTTTGTCACTCTGCAGAATGGACAAAGAAAATCACTGTATAGATATATAACGATGCTTCCATCAGGGTTTCCAAGTGTATTGCCCTTTATTGCAAATATGTTTGTTTTCATTTTTTGAAATTCTTCAAAAGATTTTTGAAGTCTCAAATTTGGCGCTAAAACAAGGGATGTTTGCATATATCCTAAAAACCATATTGCACCAAAGCATGCAACCAAAAACAGCGCCAGATATTTTTTTGCACCATCAAAGAAGTCTTTTGCGGTATTTTTAATGTCTTCAATGAAAAACCCTTTGCTTTTTGCAACTATTGCTAAAAGTAGGTCTATAAAATACGTCACAAAGCAAAGCAGGCAGATTTTTTGGATTGTAAATATTGAAATGAATGCTAAAATCATAGAACAGCAAAAGGAAACAAGTCCAAGGGTGGCAATGTAGCTGGCTGGATTTTTAAAGACTTTAAAAAGTTCAATATTTAATTTTTCATTTATTTTATCAATATATGTTAAAAATAAAATTACCGTGTATAAAAATGCGCCCCATATGGCAAGCGGTATGCCTAAAAACAGTGCATAGTGTGTTTTGGCAACACCGTCGCAGTCTATAAGGTTGCTTACAGAACAAAAACTCGGGTTGAATTCGCTATTGAAATTTACCTTGAAATATATATTTATAAGTTCCCCTGTCAGAATTAATCCGAAGATTGAAAGTAGGGTAAGCAGAAATCTTTTATTTTTTGTCATTTTATCTGTCATAAGTTTGCTCCAAAAACATTCTAAAATACCATATCTGTTGGCTTCTTCCATTGTATAACTTATTATATTTTGGGGCAATTTGTATACTTTTATGTTTGTAAAGTAATGTAAATTTGCATTATGATTTATTAAAGTTATTTATTTTGCTGTCCGATATCCATACTGTAATTACATTTTGATTGTTGAAGGAAAAGAAAAAGTTAAGAAATGTAACAATATATACAAAATATGATTTTAGTATATACAAAATGTTTTTATTAATATGTAAGATAGTAAAATAACCAGAATACAAAAGGTGGTATAAAATGGGTCTAGCAGCAAGCCAAGGTAGATTATTGTTATTAACTGCAAGAAAGAGCAATCTTGAGTTTCAAGCTCAGGCAATTTCACAGCAGCGTTCCTTGCTTTCAATGCAGCAGGAGAGCATTTCAACCAATTACTCTGAAAAGCTGAATAACCAAATCTATTATATTAAACCAACCGGTACTTCAAGTGAAAAGACCGGTGAAAAGAAACCATTATCCGTTGCCGCCTTAAGAGAACGTTATAATGGTGAAGGCTCAAAAGACCGTTTTCAGGTTATAGACACAAGAACAGGTAAACAAGTTTCTCTTACTACGCTTGCCAAATCTGACGGTTCAAGTACAACGCCGGATGGTCCGCTTCAAAGAAACTTGCAATTGGGCGTATATATTATCAAAACCGAAGACCAGGATGTAGACGATAACGGCGTACCAAATGGCAACTACAAGGGTACTTATACTGCCATTTCTCTTGCAGGACAATCTGAATACAGTTTAGAATATTATACAGATGATGATGCCGGCGCAAAGGCAGATTACGACAAAGCTATGCAACGTGTACAACGTTTGGATAAGCAGCTTGAAATTAAATTAAACCAGGTTGAAACACAGCACAAAGCAATTGAAACAGAAACCGAATCTGTTGATAAGGTTATTTCAAATAACATTGAAGGTTCATTCAAATACTTTAGCTAAAAATAAAACTAAAATAAGATTTATAAAACTAAAAACCGACCTCTGCAATGAAGCCGGTTTTTAGTATTTGTATCTTCAGAGGGAATATTTGCAGATTTTAAAAGTATTACACCCTTCTTGTTTCAATTCCTGCAGCTAAAAGCTCTTCTTTTAATTTTTTAACAGGAAGCGTGTCAAAGTGAAAAATTGAAGCTGCAAGAGCCGCATCTACCTTGGTTTTATTAAAAACATCCGTAAAATGTCTGCTGTCAGCCCCTGCTCCACCTGATGCAATGACCGGGATATTTACATTGTTTGAAACCAGAGCATTCATATCTATATCAAATCCCTTTTGTGTGCCGTCAAAATCCATAGACGTGAGGAGAATTTCTCCCGCTCCTCTTGCTTCAACTTCTTTTGCCCAGTCTAAAAGTTTTCTACCCGTATTTTTTTGCCCGGCATTTATGTGCACATAGTATTCTCCGTCAATTTTTTTGGCATCAATTGCAACTACAATGCACTGGGAGCCAAAATAATTTACACAATCATTTATAATTTCAGGATTTTTTACGGCACTTGAATTAAAAGAAATCTTGTCAGCACCTGCGGCAAGAATCTGTCTTATATCTTCAATATCTGAAATGCCTCCGCCGACAGTAAACGGGATAAACACTTCTTTTGCAACCCTTTCAACAAGTTCAACAATTGTTTTCCTTTTTTCATTGGTTGCTGTAATATCCAAAAATACAAGTTCGTCCGCCCCTTCTGATGAATATTTTTTAGCTAAAGCCACAGGATCGCCGGCGTATTTCAGATTTTTAAAGTTGACACCCTTTACGGTTTCGCCGTTTTTAACATCCAGGCAGGGTATAATTCTTTTTGTAAGCATTTTTTACTTTCTTTTAATCCAACTTCAAATTTTTGCGCGCAAAGTTCTTTATACCTTGCGCGCAAGCTTTCTAAAATTATATTAACTAAAAAATCCTAAAATTCCAAATTCATTTTAGAGAACTGTATAATCTGGTTTTTACCGCGTTTTTTTGCGCTATATAGGGCATGTTCAGCGTATCTTATGATTGTGTTTGAATTTTCTTCTACATTTTCTAAGAAAGGATAAGCTGAAATACCACCGGAGATTGTAATAGGGTGTCTTTCGTCTTCTGATGCCGGAATGAATTCCATCTTTTCAATGTCTCTGCGGAAACGTTCTGCAAAGATAAAAGCCTGTTCTTCTGATGTATTTGGAAGGACAAGAAGAAATTCTTCGTCTCCGTAGCGGGTTAGAATATCTTCTTTTCTGATTAGCGCATCAAGCATTTGGGCAATTTTTTTCAATAAAACATCGCCCCAGTCGTATCCATACATATCGTTTACAGTTTTAAAGAAATCAATATCGATTAAAACACAGGAGAGGCTGGTGCCATACCTTTTTGCACGGGAGATTTCCGCATCCAGTCTTGAATGAAGATATTTTCTATTGTAAAGACCAGTGAGTTCATCTGTTATTGCAATGGTTTTAAGACCGTTTTTATATTTCATCACTTTACTCAAAGCTTCTACCCTTGTTGAAAATTCGACTGGGTTTATGGGTTTTTTGATATAATCATGTGCTTCTGCGCGCACAGTGAGGTTTTCAGGGATTTCATCCACAATGATTAAAAGACCTGATTCAAATTTGGTAACAGCGCAAACTTCTTTTACTTTTTCAACCGGCATATCAAAAACCATAACAGAGGGGTTTACATCTTTATAATTCATGATTTCCGATGTCGGGAAATTTCTTACCATCATTTCATCATTTGCGGCAAGAATCTCTTCAAAATTATTTTTTTGTTCATCACTGTAGATAATAACGTTCATTTTTTTTCCTTTATTTAATAATATTTATTTCTAAATCTTTTACTCTGTACCTTGGAATTTCGATAGTACTTGAATTTGGTAATTTGAATTTTACAACCCATGTGTCAAGAAAAACAATTCTGCAAGGTGTACTTTCCAGACTGCCGAGGATTGGCGAAGTTGTATATGAAATATAATCAGGGAAAGAATCTGTTATATTTTCCACCCTTATGTAGTTTTTCTTTACTCCTTTTTGATCCAATACAATAAGCCCGTCGGAAACGGCATAAAATTTGCCAGTCAATCTTTCTGTGGGCAGATTCAGGGTGTCAGCAAAGGCTGCAGACAATGTCAGGGCAGTAACAAGAAATGATAATATTGACACTTTTTTAAATTTTTTCATACTTTTAAAACATCTTTGCTATTTCAAACAGACCCTGCTTTTAAAACCAGTATATCATATTTTCCACTAAAAAGTTTATTTTTATCATTTCTTTTCATACGTTTGAATTATTAATATTTGATGCGGTTTTTTATAAACTGTAAATGTAGATAGGAGTTTAAGGTATTGCCCCGGTCCTTAAGAAGAAATTATCCCCATAATGCAAGAAATGCTGCATATTTAGGAAATTATCATTCTGATAATCTTTATTATGCTGATAATTCTGCATACGCATATCGCGGCAATACTGCCTATGCATATCCTGAAAGGCAGTATGTTTATGATATTCCAAGGCGTGCAGAGGTAAGAAAACTTACACCAAAAAGAAAGAAAAAAGCAAAGCTAAATCCGCTAAAAGCCTTAATTAGCTTTGCCTTTCTTGCTCTTGTGTCATATTATATTATTCCTTATAATTTTTCAAAGTATGTTGAACCTATGATATTAAACCGGGTTTTAAACAGAAATATAGAATTTAAGGCAGAAGAATATGTTATGCCCACTTTGCATTATCTTGCAAATGCCGATATGAACGGCACAAGGGTTTTTGTCCCGGTAAGACATTCCAAAAAACAAATGGTGCCATTGGTTACGTCAAACAGGATGTTTGGTCTTGAAAACGAGCTTAGAAATTTAGCTTCAAGGTACCCGAATATTAAACCTTCCATATATGTTTGGGATTACACCGGCTCCAGGAATGCTGAAATTAACGCGAATGATGTTTATCCTTCTGCAAGTATTATAAAACTGCCTGTTTTAATAGAACTTTTCAGACGTTCTGAATCTTTGAAAAATGCAGGGTATAAGCCCGTTGATTTGGATTCCAAGTTGCTTTTTGATGAAATTCACAAAGCATCCGGTTCCGGGTATCTTCAATATTATAAAACTGGCGGATATTACACCATAGATTATCTTGCAAAAATTATGATTCAATCTTCCGACAATTCTGCCACGAATATGCTTCTTGATGAAATTGGCGGGATGGATGCCCTGAATGCTGCTTCAAGGAAATGGGGACTGACTTCGACACAAATGACAAGCTGGCTTCCGGATTTATCCGGTACAAATACAATTAGTGCAAAGGATATGGCAACTCTTTTGTACAATATTGATAATCCTAAATTTTTAAATGACAATTCAAGATATATGATAAAACAGTATATGTCTAATGTGCACAATAGAGCCCTTTTACAGGCGGGGCTTCCAAAGGAAGCTGAATTATTGCACAAAACCGGCGATATAGGAAAAATGCTTGGTGATGCCGGAATTGTCTATGCACCAAACGGCAGAAAATATATAGCGGTTGTTTTAACTGAAAGACCGCACAATGATTATTCTGCAAGGGATTTCATTCAGGAAGCATCAAGAATTATTTATAAATACGTTATTGAAAATCCGAATGTATATTAAAAACCTCTGAAATATGCGCTTCAGAGGTTTTTTGTTCTACTGTTTATTTTAACAACCAAGGCTGGGCGGGCTAAATTTTCGCAGGGTTTCTTAGCCTGATATGAAGCTCTCTTAGTTGTTCTTCGCTTGCAATTCCGGGTGCATTTGTCATAAGGTCTTTGGCTTGGGAGTTTTTCGGAAATGCAATAACATCTCTTATTGAATTGGATCTTGTCAAAAGTGCAACAAGTCTGTCTAATCCAAGTGCAAGACCGCCATGCGGAGGTGTTCCGTATTGAAAAGCGGTAACCAGGAATTCGAATTTTTCTTTAATGTCTTCATCGGAAAGTCCCAGCGCCTTAAAGATTTTTTCCTGAATTTCGGCATCATGGATTCTGATGGAGCCGCCGCCAAGCTCGTTTCCATTGTAAACAACATCGTATGCGATTGATTTTACATTGCCTTTGTCGTTTTCAAGCTTATCAACGTCCTCCAAAGCAGGCATTGTGAAAGGATGGTGAACAGAAACAAATCTTTCATCCTCTTCAGAGTATTCAAATAGCGGGAAATCTACAACCCAAAGGAGGTCATGCTTATCTTTATCAATAAGCCCGAGCCTGTCGCCAAAGTATAGTCTGAAACGTCCTAAAACATCAAAAACAATTTTTGGTTTATCAGCTACAAAGAATACTATATCACCTTTTTCAGCTTCTGCACGTTTTTGGATTTCATTTATTTGTTCTTCATTTAAGAATTTAAACACAGGAGATTTAACACTTCCATCTTCAAGGTATGTTACCCAAGCCAAGCCTTTTGCGCCGAATTTAATTGCAAGGTTTCTGACATCATCCATTTCTTTTCTTGAATATCCTGCAATTCCGGGGATTTTAATCGCACGAACCGTTCCGCCTGCGTTAATTACATTTTTGAAAGCTTCAAAGGTGGAAGCCTGCATAATATCTGTTACATCAAAAAGTTCAAGTCCAAAGCGGGTATCCGGCTTATCGGAGCCGTATTTTTCCATCGCTTCTTTCCAGGTGAGGCGTTTAAACGGAGTCTGGATTTCAACACCTGCAGCCTTAAATGCGTCTTTCAGGAGACCTTCTGTCATATTTAAAATGTCTTCCTGTTCTACAAAGCTCATCTCGATATCCACCTGGGTGAATTCAGGCTGTCTGTCAGACCTCAAATCTTCATCTCTGAAACACTTTGCAATTTGATAATATTTTTCAATCCCCCCTACCATTAAAAGTTGTTTAAAAATTTGCGGAGATTGAGGCAGGGCAAAGAATTTTCCGTCAAAAACACGGCTCGGAACGAGGTAATCCCTTGCGCCTTCAGGTGTTGTTTTAATTAATATCGGAGTTTCAACCTCCATAAAATCAAGCCCGTTTAAATAATTTCTGATGGCAGTTACGATTTTATGCCTTAATTTCAGGTTATTTAGCATTTTTTCAGACCTTAGGTCTAAATATCTGTATTTTAATCTGATATCCTCAGAAACAGTTTCATCATCCAAAACAAAAGGAATAGCCTTTGATTGGGATAAAATTTTAATTTCATTAGGGTAAATTTCAATAGTTCCGGTTTTAAGGCGGTCGTTTATGGTGTCATCAGGACGCTTTGAAACAATTCCTTTAACCTGAACAACAAACTCGCTTCTTAATTTTCCGAAAGTTTCGTAAACATTGGGGTTTACCTTGGGGTCTGCAACCACCTGAAACAAGCCGCTTCTGTCTCTTATTTCAACAAAAATAATACCGCCAAGGTCTCTGACTGTTGATACCCAGCCTGCAAGCGTACATTCTTTTCCGATAAAATCTTCCGTAATTTCCGTGCAATTTTGTTTTTTATAGGTTAATTCCATAAAACTTTGTCCTTTTGATAATTTTTCCGTCTTTAGTCTGATTATAAAATAAACATAACAGTTTGGACAAATATTTTAAAAAATAAGGCTTTATTATGTATAATTATTGTTATAAATAGTATACGGGGCATGGAATGATTAAAAAGATATTTGGTATTTTGCTGCTTTTTTGGTTTACGGTCTTAAACTCTGAAGCGGCTTTTGTAAAGAATGTGGACGGTTTAAGAATTACAAGAAAAGAGATAAAACTTGAAAGTTTTTTAAATAAAAAGTATCGTTTGTATAAATATACGCTAAAAAACAAAGGCGATTATGTGTTCTCTTTGGAAATGAATGCTTATGATGCTGAATGGATATATAAAAATGCAAGAGATATGTATAGGAGAGATAAATTTCCTTACTCATACGGTCATTTGGTAAGAGCTACAAGTGAGACGGCGGGTGCTAGCGCATCAGCCATACTTTCACTTTTGTTTTTTCCTTTAGCTCTTACCAGTGAGAGTATTTTTGATATTTATGCTTTTGAAAATGTTCCATTGGGTGTTGACATACCAAAAACCTATATAATAAATCCTGTAAAATCAATCTTGTTTTTGCCCTATGATTTGCATAAAAATCCCAAAGAAGTCCAAAAAGCAAAAGATGAACTTGAAAAAATTAAACCATTGCTGGACGAGAAGTGGAAAAAAGTTGAAATTAAGCCGGGGGAAACACTTGAATTTTATGATTTGCTTGAAATAGAAGGAATTAGTGGAAATGCTGAAAGGTGGTTTCAATTGCGCGAGTATTCCAAAGACGGACATGATTATTCGGAGTGTTTTTCGTATTAAACTGTTTTAATCTTTTCCTTGTTTTCTGCTAATTTTGTAATAAAATGTTTTTGATATACAAAATATCAATTAGCATGAAGCCGGGTCGGAATTAAAAACCTTACCGGCTAAAATAGAAATTAAGGAGAAGAAGTATGGCACTTAAAAACTTTTTATTTACATCTGAATCCGTAACGGAAGGGCATCCCGACAAGGTTTGCGATCAAATATCCGATGCTATTTTGGATGAATTTTTGACAAAAGACCCGAATTCAAGAGTTGCAGCAGAAACTACCGTTACAACAGGCATGGCGCTTGTTTGCGGTGAGATTTCATCAAGCTGCTATGTTGATATACCGTCTGTTGTGAGAAATACAATTAAATCAATTGGCTATAAAGGCGAAGAAGGCGGAGGTTTTGACTATAAAACATGTGCTGTTTTGACAAGCATTGATGAGCAGTCAACTGATATTGCAGGCGGTGTAAATAAAGCGCTGGAAGCAAGAAGCGATAATTCGGATGTTTCAAGCTCTGAAACCGACGACATCGGCGCGGGCGACCAGGGGATTATGTTTGGCTATGCCTGTGATGAAACCCCGGAATTAATGCCTCTGCCCATATCTTTGGCGCACAGATTGTCATTTAGACTTGCTGAAATCAGAAAACAACATATTGTTAACTATTTGAGACCTGACGGAAAATCCCAGGTAACTGTTGAATACAGGGAAGGAAAACCTTACAGGATTGATACAATTGTTTTATCAACCCAGCATGACCCTGAAATCAACGGTATTTCAGACAATAAACGCGTTCAGGAAATTATTCGCGAAGATTTAATTAAATACGTTATTGACTACGTTTTTCAAAATGAAGCTATTAAACCTGATTCTTCCACAAAATATTTAATCAACCCCTCAGGAAGGTTTGTAATTGGCGGACCACAGGGCGACGCAGGGCTTACCGGAAGAAAAATTATTGTTGATACATACGGCGGTTATGCTCGTCATGGCGGCGGCGCATTTTCAGGAAAAGACCCGACCAAGGTGGACAGAAGCGCTGCATATGCTGCAAGATGGGTTGCAAAAAATATTGTTGCGGCGGGTTTAGCTGAAAAATGCGAAATTGAACTTGCCTATGCGATTGGTGTAAGCCGTCCGGTATCTGTTTTGGTGGATACGTTTGGCACCGGAAAAGTTTCAGATGAAGCATTGTCTGAAATCGTTCAAAGAAACTTTGATTTGAGACCAAATGCTATTATTAAACAGTTTGATTTAAGAAATCTTCCGGCTAAAAATGGCGGTAAATTCTACCAAAGACTTGCAGCTTACGGACATATTGGAAGAACTGATTTTTCTGTTCCATGGGAAGAAACCCAGATGGCAAACAAGCTTGAATCAGAAGCTTTGGCGCTTCGTGCATAGATTTATTGAGCGTGAAGTTTTTAAACAGAGCTTTTAGACACGGAGAAAACCTGTGTGACATATAGCGAATTTTCAAAACTTGCAGATGTTTTAAATGAGTCTGTCCTTGCCGATAAAAGGTATGGGCAGGCTCTTAATAAATGTGTTTCTTTTGGTACATTTTTTAGCTTTTGGGAAAACATCGTCGGAAAGAGATTTGTAAAAATCTCAATCCCGTATAATCTCAAGGGCACTACGCTTTTGGTTTCCGTTGTAAATTCTGTTGTGGTACAGGAGATGAGCCTTTATAAAGCAGATATTTTAAAAAAAATGGAGCCTTATGCAAAGGGGTTGAATTTTACAATAAATGATATCAGATTTGATTACAAAAACTGGTTGAGCATAAAAAACGAATTTAATAAAGAATCCTCAAAAGCCTTTGATATAGATGCTCCTGAATATTATACAGATAAAGATTTCGAAAAGATATGTATAGATAATGATGAAGAGCTGGAGCTTCAAAAAGTGCGCGAAAACCTTTTAAAGAACGAATCTTTACCGGCAGAGACAAAAGAGAGAATTTATAATAATATATTAAAATCAATAAAGGCTCAGAAATTAAGAAAAAACGAACAAAAATAAGTTTACATTCTGGAAAAAACTGGAAAAATTTTATAGAATTATAATATTGTATTGCCTTTTTATAGTTAAGGAGAATTTTAAAGTGTCCGCAGATAAAAAAGTGGTTTCCTTTGGGAAAAAACACAATAAAGAAGAAAAAAAAGAGCTGCAGCATATTGAATATTGCAGTTTTTGCAAACGTCCAAATACGGAAGTGCCAAAGATGGTAAAGGGTCCTGATGTAAATATTTGCTCCGAGTGCGTATTGATTGCTGTTCAATATTTGATATTGCAGGATGGCGTTTTATCCGGTCAGGCTCAAAAAATATTAGACCTTCTTTGGGGTGTTAAAGATAAATAACTTATGAATGAATCCAAAATCCAGCTCAGAGCAAACATTTTACAGGAAATTTCAAAGTTAAGAAGCATTCCTGCGCTTTGCGACAGAGATGTTGAAAATTGCATCTCAAAGCTGTCTAAAATCGGTGATAAAACTTTTCTTTGTACGACTATTTTAAAAGAAATCGACGGCTCTGTTGTATATTTTGACGGAGTTTTGTCTATTCTTGCCATAAATCTTGCAAAGGATGTGCTGGAAAAATGTGTTTTTAGCTTTCTTGAAAAATCCGATGTTAAGGATGAAAAAAAACTTTTTTTAATAAATCTTTTAACGCAGGCAGGCATTGGTGTTGATCCGAATTTAATCCATCTTTACGTTAAAAATCCGGACGAAGCAATTGATTTGGAGACTGAAAAGTTTTTAAAGATGGCTGAAGTAAATCCGGAAGCACAGATTGATTTTTTGGATTTTTATTTTGGAATAAACGAAGATGACAGAAATATTTTGCTTAAATCTGTAATTGATGATTATTCCGGAGATTTGCTTGCAAATATTCTTGCTCCTTTGATTTATTCCATGAAGAATAAAACGGGTCTTAAAATGTGTATTAACGGGCTGTTAAAATCCCGTTCTTATCTTGCATATGCACCTTTGGACTGGCTTATTGAAACATCAGATGATATGCAGATTATTTCTCTTTCAAAGAAAATTAAAAACGAACTTAAAATGGCAGGACTTCGAAAAGAAGTTACTACCTTTAAATATTATAAAGAACTTTTTAAAACCTCAAAGCCTCTTGGTTTTTATGTTTCATCAATAGACGGGTCTTCGAATTTCTCTCTTGTTTTTGCCAGGGAGTATGAAAATGGCGCTATTTCTACATTTTTTACCGTTCTTAATTTAAAATACGGACCGCTGGCTTCTTTCGGGTTTTCTAATATTTCAAAAAGTGAATATGAGAAGGTTTTACTTCGCTTTTTTAAGGATACAGATAAAATCTCTTTGTCTCTTTCTTTTGGAAAAGCCTTGCTTAACGCACTTACAGATGCAGGGATTAAAAACAAAGCAAATATCCCGTATGAATTTTTTTGTTGGCGCCAGTTGACATACGATATTAAAGCTTCAAATGATTTTTCTACAGAGATCGGAAGAGCGTCGTGTAGGGAAAGAGTGTAGATCTCGGTGGTC
>CAJULH010000019.1 GCA_910587175.1 Candidatus Gastranaerophilales bacterium
GATGAACCTACACCTTTCTTATGTGCCATTTTTATTCTTCTCCTGCTTCATCTTGTGCTTTTTTGCCGGCTTTTGTATTAATTTTATTAATCATAACGCGGCTGTATTGCTGTCTGTGACCTTGTTTTTTTCTGTAGCCTTTTTTTGGGCGTTGTTTAAAAACAATAACTTTTTTTGCTTTGTCATTTTTAAGGATTGTTCCTTCAACAACAGCACCGTCTACATACGGCATTCCAACCTTTGATTTTTTGCCGTTAACAAGCATAACAATTTTATCAAAAGTTACTTTTTCGTTTTCATTTGCATGCAGCAATTCCATATCAACATATCTGCCTTCTTCGAGCTTGTATTGTTTGCCGCCTGCTTCTACTATAGCGTACATTGTGTCGTTTTTCCTTTCTAAGGTTTTTTAGGGACTGCAGCCATTTTAACTGGCATTTAGACGCAGCCAACCTGTCTCAACATAGAAATATTACATTAAGCAAAAACTGCTGTCAAGAAAAGTTTTGAAGATTTTATTTTTAAAAAATAACCGGACAATCTGCCTGCGGGGCTAAATCCACATTGTTTTTAAGGGCATTTTTTCTATTTCAAGCTTGTAAATTGCTTCTGCACCAAGGTCTTCAAAGCAAATAATCTCACATTTTTTAATGCACTGCTGTAAAACGCATGCAATTCCTCCTTGTGCCTTTAAATATAGCTTATTTAGTCCTTTTATGGTTCTATCTCCTTTGCCTATGGTTGCAATCACTCCTTTTTCATATAAAACGGGGGCGAATTTATCCATTCTTTTTGATGTTGTTGGACCCACCGGACCAATAATTTCCCCCTCTTTTGCAGGACATGGACCGGCATAGAAAAGAATTTTGCCGCTTAAATCCAAAGGGAGTATTTTGTTTTCTTTAATCATTTCAACAAGGCGTTTGTGCGCTGCATCACGTGCTGTAAAAATTGTTCCTGTTAAAAGGATATTTTCGCCGCTTTGCAGGCTGTTCAAGGCTTCAATATCCGATGTATAAATTTCTTTTGCATCTGTTTTTATTTCAATATCTTTATATTTTTGGATTTTATCTTTATATAAAATTTTTCCGTCTGTGATTTTTGCATTTGCATGTCTTAAGCTGTGGCAGCTGAGATTTATGCAGACAGGAAGGCAAGCAATATGCGTAGGTGCTGTTAAAATTTTAGTCTCAAAAACATTCGGAATTTCAATATCGACAATATCTCCTGCAAATAAAGCTTTTTTAGCAAGAATTGCCGCAGTTTCGGCGCATCCTCCGGCGCCAATACCTATAGTCATAGGCGGACATGCGTTTTCGCCCGCATTTATTGCGCATTCTTTTGCATAATCCATTATTTCATTAAAATCTGCAGTGGGATTAAACATTTTTAACGTTGTCATATTTTCTGCTCCACCGCCTTTAATTCCAAGCAGAATATTTATTTCATCCCCTTTTACTATTTTTGTATGGATTATCGCAGGCGTATTATCTTCTTTATTTGCGCGGTTAAAAATAGCATCTTTAACAGTTGATTTTCTGTAAAATTTATTTTTATAACAGTCTGAAACAGCTCTGTTTATTTCATCCTCAATATAATTTCCGCTAAAAATTATATCCTGACCTGCTTCAAGAAAGATTACCACCTGTCCTGTGTCCTGACACAATGGACGCATATTTTTTTGCGCAATATATGCGTTTTTTAAAATATTCTCTTTTCCGCTGTAGTTAAATTCCGAGAGTTTTGAATAGATATTCCCAGGCAGGTTTGTATTTGCAATCTCAATCAAATTGTAAACTGCCTTATAGATAATTTCAGTGTTTACATTTTGTTTTAAAACCATACTTCTGTTTTACTCTTTCTTTTGATATTTAAATTTAAATCTGTTATTAATTTTTCAATAAAATTGACTTTCACAAAAAAGATAATATCATATATAGTATGAGGATGATACAAAAATTAAAGGCTTTAGAAAAAGCCGTTGTTTATATAAGATGGGCAACAGACGGACAGTTTGGTAAACTTAAATATGTTGGCTCTGATTTTATTGAGTTTGAAATATTGGATATGGATTCAATGGAGTATGTTGAAACCGTATTAATAAATTCCCAGCTTATTTTAGAAGTAATAGTTTCAGGGTTTGAAGTTTCAAGGGTTATTGCAGAAATGTCCCACAAAATGGAAATTGCAGACCTTGGAAATAATTTGAATTAGATGAAGTTTGAAAAATATACTGTTTTTGCAAAAGAAAAGTACACGCAAACGCAAAATGTGTACGATAATCTTGTACAAATTCATACCGCTCTTGGTTTAACTGAAAGAGTTCCTGAATATTGGCAAGGCAAAACCATTGATGCTTTTTGTTGACGTAAATAACAAAATAAAACCGCATTTACAAATTGTCAAAGTAAAATCCGACGCAGTTTTTATGTGACAATATATAAGCCCACCAAAAAACAGACAGACAGAAACATATTAGAAGGACAGGTCATATATGATCTGTCCAGCATGTCCAGCACTAATAAAAGTACCGACAATGTCATTATGACAAATATTAATTAAAACTTCAATTATTCACAGCTTTTTGTTGTAAAATATAAAATAGTTATATTTCCCTTGGAATTTCTACATAAAAACAAATTTTATTTTTGTTTTTTGTGTGATGAATTTTACCTTTCAGTTTCAATAACACGTCTTTAATTATTTTTTCACCAAAGCCTGTAGATTTTTTAGAATCTGCACCGAGACTGTTTGTAATACATATTGCTACAGCTTTTTTATTTTTTGATACTTCAATTTTAATTTCTTCTGATGATGGCGAGTATTTTACAGCATTTGTTAAAAGATTTAAAAAAGCTTGTCTTATGAGTTGTTTGTCTGTGTTAATATTTATAACTTCATCACTGCAAATAAGATTTACCTTTAAATTTTTTTCTATGATTAAAAATCTGAGTGCATAAATTTCCTCATTTACCATATTTATAAGGTTAAAATATTCGTATTTCAAAAGATATTTCCCTGCCTTAAGTGAGTAATTTTCCAATAAATTTTCAATATATTCCAAATTATGCCTGTTCACCCTGTATATTTCCCTGAGGGTTTCATTTTTTGCGCCGTCCGGCATATTTTCAAGAGCGATATTTATTCCTGCAATCGGGGATTTAATGTCATGGAGAATATTTAATACAAATTCCTCATTTTTTTCTTCTAAACTTTTCATAAGTTTATTTATAAGGGCTTATCAGGCTTTTTACATCCGAAAGGCGGGCAATTTTTACCATCTATTTACAACAAATTGTGATTGGGTACAATAATAGTTAAAGAGATAGAATGATTGAGGGAAATATGATTAAACTTAATTACAAAAATGTTACCCAGGATGTTATAGGCTCTGAATATGGTCTTGATATCGAAAGAGAATTTTCTGAATATGCTCCGAAAATTGAAAACATAATTAAGGAGCTGAATTCAAGAAAAGACAAGCCTGGTCAGTGGCTGCAATGGATGAATCTTGGTTATAACGAAGAAACTGTTTGGTATGTTAAAGAATATGCTGCAATGGTTGAAGGGCGTTTTGATAACATTTTGGTATTAGGTATCGGCGGTTCTGCATTAGGCGGTATTGCTGTAACAGAAGCACTTTTGAAGCCTTATTGGAATTTACTTTCAGCTTCTGACAGGGGAAATATGCCAAGGATTTTCTTCCTTGATAACATTGATCCCGACCAAATTAATGCAATGTTAAACATGCTTGATTTAAGAAGGACTCTTGTAAATGTAATCACAAAATCAGGCTCTACAGCTGAAACAATGTCCCAGTTTATGATTATTAAAGACAGAATGCAAAAGCTTTTAGGGGACGATTACAGAAAAAATATTGTTGCAACAACCGATAAACAATCCGGTATTTTAAGACAAATTGCAAACGAAGAAGGGTATAAAACTTTTGTTGTGCCTGATGATGTGGGCGGAAGGTTTTCCGTATTTTCCGCGGTGGGCCTGGTGCCTTTTGCGCTTGTCGGGATTGATATTGATGAAATTGTTGAAGGCGTTAAAACTATGGATTTGGCGCTTAAAAATACTGATATCAGAAAAAATATTGCAGCCCAGAATGCTTTAATTCATTATTTAATGGATACCAAAAAAGGCCACTATTTATCAGTTATGATGCCGTATTCAAGCCGCTTAAAATATGTTTCAGACTGGTATGTTCAGCTATGGGCGGAATCTTTAGGTAAGGAAGTTGATAATAACGGTAACAAGGTTAATGTCGGACCTACTCCGATTAAGGCGCTTGGTGCAACTGATCAGCACTCCCAGATTCAGCTTTATAACGAAGGAAAACATGATAAAATTATTAACTTTATTCGTGTTGAAGAATTTGATACACAGCTTGAAATTCCGAGAATTTTTGACTGCACCGGTGTAAATTATCTTGGCGGAAAAACAATTAACGAGCTTATAAACGCCGAAGCTGATTCAACAGCAGTTGCTTTGGCTGATTTCAAACGTCCAAATTTGACAATTTCTATGCCAAAGGTGAATGCTTACTACTTGGCGCAGCTTTTCTATATGCTTGAAGTTCAGACAGCAATTGCAGGTGAATTGTATAACATCAATACATTTAACCAGCCGGGTGTTGAACAGGCTAAAAATTATACCTATGCATTAATGGGAAGAGCCGGCTACGAAGAATCAAGGGAAGAGTTAACTTCTAAGATTGGAAGGTAGTTAGCACTTTAAGGCTGACAAATATATTTAAAACCCCATCTTTGCAGGTGGGGTTTTAGTTAAATAATTTTGAAAATAATCCCGAAATAAATACGTAAATTATAAAAAATAACAAACACCACAAATAACCTTTAATCGGGTTTTTATTGTAAAATGCTTTATGCATCAGGGTTAATGGCAAGAATAGTAATAAATATATTAATAGTTTTAAATACTTTTTCTCCTGAAGAATTTTTATTAGTCCCTTGTTGAAGTTTTTAAAGTCCAATCAATACACCCCGTTTTTTATTCGCCTGTTTTGTATGTGTTATATCCTTCGTATGCGTAACTTGTGTCAATTCCCTTCATATAAACTTCTCTGTCGTTAATTTTATCTGTCAGGGCTTCTTTTAGCAAATGTTTAATTTCGGTTGTCTTAACAGGGCTTCGCTCCATTGCAAAAAGGTAGTCTTCTTTGTTGATTTTACTCCAATCCACGACGCAACCAAGCTCTTTTTTAAAAATTAAATCAAGCCAAATTCTTGCGCTGCGACCGTTTCCTTCCCTGAAAGGATGAGCAATATTCATTTCAACATATTTTTCCACAATCTCATCAAAATCGGATTGCGGCATTTTATCAATATTATTAAGTGCTTCTTTTAAGTATATTAAGGGTGCAAAGCGAAAATTTCCTTTTGCAACGTTTACGGTTCGAATTTTTCCCGCAAAATCATATATTTCATCAAAAAGAAACCTGTGGATTTCGGCAAGTGCTTTAAAAGTACCTGCTTGCAAATTATCAAGAATCCCCTTTTCAAACAACTCAAGTGCCCTTTGTTTGCTCAGCTTCTCTTCTGCTTTTGCAAGCTCTAAGCTATTTTTTATGCCCAGTTTATTTTCAAGTACCATTTCTTTATATTATCACATTCCAAGTATGGGGGCGAATTTTAAATAAAGTTTTATCAAAACTGGTGCAAGGATTGCCGTTAAAATTGCCACAATTGTGAGTGCTACGGTTGAAATTGCAACCTGTTTAAATTCTTTGCGTTCTGCAAGGGATGATGTTCCCATAACATGCGAACTTGCACCTACAGATAAACCGATTGCAATATCGTTTTTTACCCCGAAAAGTTTTAAAATCCGTCTGCCAAATATTGCTCCCAAAATTCCTGTAAAAATGACAGCGCAGGCTGTAAGCTCCGGGATGCCGCCTATGGTTTTTGAAATTTCAACAGCAATCGGTGTTGTAACTGATTTTGGAAGCATCGAAAGTAAAACGGAAAATTTTGTGTGAAAAATTTTTCCCAAAAACGCTGCAGAAATAATTGCGATAAGCGTTGCAAAAAGAAAACCAAAATATATTGCACGTTTATTTTGAAGTAATATTTCTTTATTTTTAATTAAAGGGTATGCAAGAGCAATTGTTGCAGGACCCAAAAGAAAGGTTATATATTTTGCGCCGGAGTTATATTCTTCAAAATCAATATTAAAAACCCTTAACAATAAAATTATGACAACGCTTGCTGTAATAATTGGCGGAAGCTTTTTAAGCCATACAAAACGCGTCAAAAACTTTACAATATAAAAAATTCCAAACGTCAAAAGAAAATATAAAATCTTTAAAACCGGCTCAGGCATTCTTTTTTCCTGTCCATTCCATCATTTTGTCTACAAAAATTGCAGTTAAAACCATTGTAATGAATGTTGCAAGGATTATAATTCCTGCAATTCCATATAAATTCTGTTTAATTATTCCCCAATAAACCGTAATTCCAACTAAAAGCGGTACAAAAAGCGCCGGCAAAATTGAAATTGCAATACTGCAAACATCTTTCATAAGCCACATCGGGATTATTTTAAAATTCAAAAGTAAAGCAAAAACAATAAGCCCCAGAATTGTTGGCGGAAAATTTATTCCAAGTGTGCGAAGGATTTTTTCAGATAAAAATTGTATTGCAAGTAAAATAACAAAACCCAAAATCACTCTGAATATTTTCAGAGCAAAACATTTTCTAAAAAAAGTTTTCATTGCGTCGCTTTACCTGCCGTAATTGTATTTTTATTGTCTTTAATACAAGGATTTGTAACGACTTCATCACCCTTTAAACACCATATCAAAGCTTCTTTTATTTTAACATTAATAAAATCGCCGACTTGCGCTGTATTTGATTTACAGTGTACAACCTTATTATTTCTGCTTCTTCCTTCTGCAATGCGGACATTACCGTTTTTGTAATCATTTTCGTGTATTTTTTCAACCAAAATTTCAAATGTTTTTCCAATTGCTTTTGTATTAGACTGTTTTGAAGCCATCTTTACTGTGTCATTTAGTCTTGCAAGACGTTCTTTTTTGACATCATTTGAAATAAATTTATCAACCATTTTTCCTGCAGGAGTATTTGGGCGGGGTGAATAGGCAGCCGTATTGGAATAATCAAGTCCAAGCTCTTTTATGGCACTTATTGTATCTGAAAATTCTTCTTCCGTTTCAGAGGGGAAGCCTGCTATAAAATCTGAAGTTATTGTGACATCTTTAATCTTATTCCTGATTTTATTTACAATTTCGGAATACTGTTGCCTGTTGTAGCGTCTGTTCATTGCTTTTAAAACGCGGTCATTTCCGCTTTGCATAGGTATATGAAAGCATTCACATATTTTATTTGCATTTTGAACGGTTTCAATTACATCATCCGTGATGTCTGTAGGGTAAGATGTTGTAAATCTTATTCTGAATTTCCCTTCAAGTTTGTCTAATTCTGCAAGCAGGTTTGCAAATGTTGGTTTAACGCCGTTTTCATCTGCAGGCAAATCTTTTCCGTAGCTGTCTACATTTTGCCCCAAAAGCGTGATTTCTTTAAATCCTTCGGCAATTATTTTTCTGGCTTCCTCTAATATTGTTTTAATATCTCTGCTTCGTTCGCGTCCTCTTGTATATGGGACAATACAGTATGTGCAAAAATTGTTACAGCCTTCCATAATTGGAAGCCAGGCATTTATTCCTTTTGAGCGAATAATGTTGAATTCTTTTTCCGGTACAGCCTTGTCTCTTATTGCACAGATTCTTTTTCGCGAACCATCTTTATTTTCTTTTTGAAGTTCCTGTAATAAATCAGGAAGCTCATAAATATTATGCGTCCCGAAAACTAAATCAAGATAGGGAAACTGTTTCAAAAGCCCGTCTTTTTCCTGCTGGGCAACACATCCGCATATTGCAATCTTTATTTGGGGTCTATCTTTTTTCATCTTGCCCCAAACGCCAAGTTTTGAATAAGCCTTGTCTTCCGAAAGTTTTCTGATTGAACAGGTATTAATTATTAAAAAATCAGCCTCATCTTCTTCTCCTTTTTCATAGCCAAAGTGAGACAGCATTCCCAATATTCTTTCGCTGTCTGATTTATTCATCTGACAGCCGAGAGTTTCAATATATACTTTTTTTTGGAATTTTTCCATGCTTATGATTTCTTTAGACAATTCTGTGTGCCTGAATTTCTTCCAGTCTTTCCATACGTTCTTTTAGTGCGCCAAGAGGCATATAGTATGGCTCAACTGTCATAATTTTTGCTGCAATGTTTGGGTAGAAATATATAAATCTGAGCTCGCTGTCTGTTAAGGGTTTTTGTGTGTGAACGTTTGCATAGCGGGCAAGTTCCAAAATATTTCTTGCTTCGTCTTCATCTTTAAATTCAAGTTCAAGATTTTCATATACGTTTCTGAATCCTTTAATGCCGGCATATTCACCAACTGTTATCATTCTTCCTGTTTCAATGATTTCAGGTTCGCCCCTTCCCAGTTCTTCATAGTCATAAAGTTCATAGTTTCTTCTGTCTTTAAGAGCGCCGTCTGCATGTATTCCTGATTCATGTGCAAAGGCATTGCTGCCTACTGCCACCTGATTAATCGGAATCGGGATATCAAAAGCGTATGCTGTATATTTTGCAAGTTTCCACGCCTTTGTAATATCGATTTGCGGGTCTATTTTATACTTTCCTTCAAAGCCGCTGGATTTTAATATTGCAAGAAGACATGAAACAAGGTCTGCGTTTCCTGCGCGCTCTCCCATGCCGTTTATTGCAGTGTTTATCCAGGCGTTAACACCTGCATCAATTGCAGCTTTTGCGCCCATAACAGAACAAGCTACTGCCATGCCAAGGTCATTATGGAAATGCATTTCAATTTCCATTCCGGTTTCTTTTGCAAGTGTGTATATTCTGTCGTATGCGGTTTTCGGATCATCATAACCCAGGGTGTCACAGTATCTGAACCTGCTTGCGCCATATCTTTTACATTCATTAGCGTATTTTATAAGATAGTCAAGATCGGAACGGGAGGCATCTTCAGCGTTTACACCGATTATCTGTGCATTGTATTCTATCGCCATATTAATGGCATCAAGGGTTTGTTTTAAAATATCATCTTTTGATTTTTTACCCTGATATTTACCGTTAATCATTTGATCTGATGTAGATTGGGATAAATTTACATATTGAAGCTTTGGTACATTTTCAAAAGATTTTTGGACATCGGAAGCCAAAGCTCTCATCCAGCCTGAAAGTTTAGTTTTATTAATGGCTCCGCGATCAACAAGCATGAGGTTTCCGTTTAAATAATTTTTTTCATGTTCTGTTGTCGGGAAGCCGAATTCAGACTGGTTTATGCCCATATCATTAAGCATAATATTAATAATTGTTTTTTGAAGTTTTGCTAAGCCAAGCCTTGACGTTTGTACGCCGTCTCTGTTTGTAACATCTACAAATTTAATAAAATTTTCGCCCATAAATACCTGTTTTTCCGCTTCTTTAATAGTAATGATATTATCTATTGTTAAATAATATATTAACATCTAAAAAAATACTGGCAATTTTTTTATTTTGACGTATGATAAATCATGTAGTTAGTTTTGCTATTTTTGAAAGGCAAATATGCGCTCCGTTGTTTCGGCAGATTCTATAAACCGATTGGGCTTTGTTGTTCATGACAGAGAGAGAAACCTGAAAAAGGACAACTCTGTAAGGGGACACAGGGCAGCTTTCCAAAGAGTGCATTTTGCAAATTTAAAGGATGATGTAATTCTTTCCAAGAGTTTGAGTTATGCTGAGAAGAAGTCGAAAAGCTCGATGTCGGGCAGGCTTTCGGACAGTATTATGTCTATATCCACGCTTCTTGTGCCTTTGGCGTATGGTGTTATGAAAAAAGGCAATGTTGTGAAGGATGAAGCAGGAAATATTGTAAAGAATAATGTATTATCAAGCAAAGTCGGCGCTATTGTGCCGGCTGTTTTGATTTTTACGGCTGCATCATTTTTAATTGATAAATATAACAATATTATAAACAGAGCTGAAAATGCTTCATCGGATTTTGCGATAAAAAGGGTTGCAAAACCTGCCGTTACCGCTGTGGTTGATACTTTAGCGAAAGCAGCAATGCTTGGTACTGCAGCGTTTGCATTTACTAAGGGTAAAAATGTTTTAAAGAATAATTTTGCACCTGCTGCAAAGTTTGTTTCCTCATCTGTTGAAAAAGCGGCTGAGAAAATGGATGCAACAAAGCTTTCAGAAAAGCTTGCTGATGTGAGCGATAAGTTTACTGTTTTTGCCAGCAAACATCCCGGAATGTCTGCACTTGGTTCTAATAAATATCTTAAAGCTTTGGCGCCTGCTGCTGCCTGGCTTGGCTTAAGCGGTATTTTGGATAAAAAAGTTCTGGACGATAAAAACAAAATGACAGGTAAAAATGCCGGTCTGCTTTTTATTGCAAGAGAATTTGCACAAGAAGCATAATTTTTTATTTATAATAATGGTTATCTGAAAGAAAAATTGTTTGCCTTTTTGTATTTTTATGCTTGTCTATTTTGTTAAGTTTTGTTAAGTTTTATCTCTTCTTTTTATCAATTTGTTACTAATATTTAAAAAAACAATTGACTTTTTTTGTTAAGTAATATAAATAATGTAGGACAAAGTCTGAAAAAAATGTTAATATTTTAATATAAAGTGTTCTTTTTACCCTTTTGGGTTTGAGAGAAATGTAAATCTTTTTAAAGCAATTAACAAAAAATATCAATTATTTTAACAACAATGTTTTTAATGATATAGGAAGTGAATTTCTTTAGGAAAATATATAGGAATAAAATTGTTATTTGGAGGAAACTAAGTAATGACAATTAGTGTGAACAACCGTAAAAAACAAGCTAAAAAATCTTTTGATGAATTGATTAAAGATTTACAAACATCCAATTCTGAAAAAGTTCGTTATAATGCTGCAAGAATTCTTGGCGAAATGGGAGATTTCAGCGCTGTTGAACCTCTTATTGATGTATTAAAAAATGATAAAAACGGCTCTGTACGTCTTTATGCAGCCCGCGCACTTGGTGAATTAGGCGATACAAAAGCAACTGTACCCCTTATTGAATCCCTGAGAGAAGACAGGAACGTAGATGTACGCGTTCGAGCTGCCCGTGCACTTGGTCGCCTTGGCGGCAAGATTGTTGTAGAACCGCTTGTTGAAGCTTTAAATGATGAAAATCCCCAGGTTTGCATTACTGCAACAGATGCTTTAATTGAAATAGGTGATGTTGCAACCGATGCTTTGATTGAATCTCTGGACCACCAAAAAGTTAATGTAAGGTGTGATGCTACACGTGCTTTGGGTGAAATTGGCAATAAAAAAGCTGTTGAAAAGATTATTAAAATGTTAAAAGATGAATGGGTGAATGTTAGAATCTACGCCGTTACATCTTTGGGCAAATTAGGTGATATTAAAGCTGTTCCTGCTTTAATTGAGGTTATGGAAAATGCTTCTGAGAATGATTTGGTAAGAGCCGGCGCTGCTGCTGCACTTGGTGTATTGCGCGATCAGAGAGCTCTTCTTCCTTTAAGAAAACTTATCATTGATGCTGAAGAGCTTGGTGAATTGGAAGATACTGCATTAAAATCTTTTAAAAAGATTATGGCTGCTAACTGGGAAGCTATTCCCGGTGCTGCACCTGTTAAAAAACCAGCTTTATTTTAGAATTAGAACCTGATAATTATTTTCTTTAAAATGCCCGATTTCTTTCGGGCATTTTGCATTTTTGCGGTCTCTCTTTTCTTTCTGCATGACCTCTTTTTATGATACAATACTACTTAGCCATGAATAACAAAAAAACCTTTACATTGTTTTTTATTTTGTTGTGCTTTTGCATTGCGCTGTTTCTTTTGAAATTTTTGTGGTTTTTTTCAGACACTGAATCTGATAAGATTTATAAACAAGGAATGGAGTTTTATAAGAAGCAGGATTATCAAAATGCTTATTATAATTTTAAAAAAATTTCTTTTTTGTCTTCATATAGTTTCCCCGCCTTGTATCGCCAGGCGACTTGCGCCTGGGAGCTGAAAGACAATAAAACAGCGGCAAGAAAATATTCTAAATTTGTAAGAATATATAAATATACCGACGTTGCTCCTGAAGCCATATGGAAGCTTGCATTAATTGAGCTTAACAGGGGACATAAAAACAAAGCTTTGTCATATTTAAATAAGCTTGTTGACAAGTATCCGGACAGCGATTTTGCAAAAGCAGCGGCATACCAGCTTGGGGTTATTTATTCAGATGAGGGCAAAAAGAAAAAAGCAAAAGAATATTTTATTGAATATATTGAGTATGCGCCTCTTGGAAGATATTCCATCGATGTTCTTAATTTGCTGCAGGAGTATAATTTATCATCTCTAACGGATACTGATAAATTTTATATTGCAAATGCTTTTTATGAAAATGGCAGATATGGACGTTCTTTAGATATTTTGAGCGAAATTCCTTATGAAACCGCTTGGTTTTTGACTGCCAAAAATTATGATAAGCTATCTGATATGGACTCTTTCTCAAGGGTAGTTTTAAAAGGAGTATCTGTAAAGCCCGATAAACAAGTTTGTGATGAAAAAGAATTGCTTGAGATGATGGCTTTATATATAAAAAAATCCGGTCTTAATCCAAAACAGGCTGCGTATAATCTGGCTGTCAGCTCCAAAGGTAGTTTAAACTATCCCCTTGCATTGTTTTTGCTTTCTAAATATATAGATTTTGATTCTGCTATAAAAAATTACGAAAAGATTTATACAAAATATCCAAAATCTATTGTGGCACCGGATGCTTTATGGAATGTATTTTGGCATTATTATAAAAAAGAAGATTATGAAAATGCGCTTAGGCTTTCTAAGTTATATACAAATGTATATCTTGATTATAATATTCAGCCAAAAATTATGTTTTGGACTGCAAAAATCCATATGAAAGCGAAGAAAAAAAAGCTTGCTAAATCTATTTTGCACAATATTTCAAATAATTTTCCAAATTCATACTATGCTTTTCGTGCAAATGCGATTTTAAAAAATTCAAAGCAGCCTTGGCATGCAAAGACCGATATTAAAGTCAAAAAAAACTCATCGTTTAGGAAATTTCCTCTCGAAAAAGATACTAAAGAATACCGTCTTTTGAATAAATTTGCTGCATTGGATGATTTTGAAGCTATTCAAAATTTTAAAATAAATGACCCCTTTTTAAACAGCTGGCTTGCTGCAAAGGGAGGAAGAAAATCATATTCTGTGCTGCTTGCAAGAGATGCGGCATTGGCTGATAATTTTGAAATTTCTTTTTCTAACCCTAAATATAAGCTTGCCTATCCTATATATTTTTCAGATTATATAAATTTTTATTCAAAAGAGTATGATGCAGCACCATATTTGATGCTTGCACTTATGAGGGAAGAAAGCTTCTTTAATTCTGAAGCTGTAAGCTCTACCGGAGCTATGGGGCTGATGCAGGTTATGCCAGCCACTGCAAAGGTTGTGGATTCAGCTCTGTATGATAAAAACAAGCTTTATAAGCCTGAATACAACATTATGATAGGCATAAAATATTTTTCCCACCTGATGGATATTTTTAACGGAAATGAAGCTCTTTGTGTTCTTGCTTATAATTCGGGACCAGGGTCTGTTAAAAAATGGCTAAGCCAAAATAAAAATAAAGATTTTGACGAATTTATAGAAAATGTGCCATATCCCGAAACTGCAAATTACATTAAAAAAGTCTATACTTCATATTGGGTATATATGAATATATATTAGAAGTTGCGACTTAATAAAAATACACAAAGTAAAAAACTGGCAATTTAAATTTTTATTTTGTTTTTATTTAAGTAAGAACAAAAAGGAGTAATTATGAGTATAAACAAATTAATAGGTCCCTCTTTGGAAGCGTTGAAAGCTTATGCACAAAAATCGATTCCCGCATCTTCTACTAAACTGGAAACATCGGCATGTATTGATAAAGCAGCAAAAAAGCTGGCTGCTGAACTTGACGGACTTGCTGCACAAGGCAAGCTCCAGGCTTCTTTAGATTTAAATCAGTTCCCATCGGCAAAATTTGAACCTTGCGGACTTACGCCACCTGAAGCAGGTCTTATTGAGAAAGTAAAAATACAAAAGGAAATTAATGCAGCTGATTTTCTTAAACGAATTACAGAAAAATAGTAATTTCTATAAAATAAAAAGGCTGGTATTATTAATACAATACCAGCCTTTTTATTATGATTTTTATTCCTGTGCAAGCTTTTCAAGTTTTAATTTTTGGTCATATTCCATTAAAAGCTTTATTAATTCATCAAGCTCACCTTCTATGATTGTCCAGACATTCAGGTTTTGACCTATTCTGTGGTCTGTAAGTCTTCCTTGCGGGAAATTATAAGTTCTGATTCTTTCAGACCTGTCTCCCGTTCCTACCTGGGAGCGTCTTAAATCGGTTACTTCCTGCATTTGTTTTTGTACTTCCATATCGTAAAGTTTTGCTTTGATAATCTGAAGAGCACGCTCTTTGTTTTGAAGCTGTGATCTTTCTTCTGTACAAAAAACCATTAAACCTGTTGGTTTATGAACAACGCGTACAGCTGTTTCTACTTTGTTTACATTCTGCCCGCCGGCTCCCCCTGAACGCGCAGTTGAAATTTCAAGGTCATTTGGGTTTAATTCAACTTCAACATCATCTACTTCAGGCATAACTGCAACCGTTGCAGTGGATGTGTGTACCCTTCCCTGTGATTCTGTTTGTGGCACCCTTTGAACCCTATGTACGCCGCTTTCATATTTTAACTGCGAATAGATATCATCTCCGCCTTTGACAGAAATTACAACCTCTGAAACGCCGCCTGCTTCACATTCATTGATGGAAAGAATTTTTGTTTGCCAGCCTTTATTGTTTGCAAATTTTAAATACATACGCATTAAATCGCCCGCAAAAATATTTGCCTCGTCCCCTCCTGCGGATCCTCTAATTTCAAGCATAATATCTTTATCATCCATAGGGTCTTTTGGAAGTAAAAGTACCTTCATTTTTTCTTCATATATGGGAATTTTAGCTTCGTTTGAAGCGATTTCATTGTTTAAAAAATCTTTCATTGTCGGGTCTTTTTCACCGTGCAAAAGTTCTTTTGCTTCTTCAATAGCATCTCTTGCAGCCTTATAAGCGTTGTATGTTTCTACCGTTTCTTCCATCTGCTTCCTTTGCTTTGAAAGATCTCTGAATTTTTCATAATCAGCAATTACAGCCGGGTCTGAAAGGGTGATTCCAAGCTCGTTATATCTTTGTTCTATTTTTTGGATTTTATCTATCATGTCTTTCATTTTAAGATTTATACCCTTTCTAAAAATTCTTCTTTTGTTTTGATTCTGCCGCAGCTTTTATCTTCATCACAATATCCCAGTCTCTCGCATTTTGGTACAAGATAGTCAGATAGCCAAGGCTCAACCTTTACAACTTCTTCGCACATTGCTTTTACCATTTGTCTTATTTCAAGTTGTGCTCTTGTGCAAAGTCTTAAATTTGCAAGGTGGATTAATTCTCTCAGGTTTAAACTGGCTACAAGGGAGCTTGCAGTGGCATTTGGGAGGATGCTTCTTGCATCTTCTGCTGTTATTCCTGCATTTATAAACTCTTGATATAAATCCGCAGTCTGTTTTATAAAAGTTTCAAATTTTTCTTTTAATTCCGGGTTATTTTTAATTGAATTTGGGATAATGTAGTCAAATTCGCCCTTTTCTTTTACATACCTTTGGGATTTTTGGGAGAAGCTTATATGTCTGTGACGGACAAGCTGATGGGTGCAGGCGCGGGATACGTTTGATATTGCAAAAGATAACTGCACATGCTCAATCGTTGAAAAATGTCCTGATGAAATAACTCTTTTAATTAAATTTAGCATTTTTTCATTGTCAGGTGCTTCATCATAAATCTCAATCGGCAGTTTTGCACTATAGCAGGTTTTGCAGGCAGTATAAATAGTTTTTAATATGTTTTCCGGTTTAGATATTAAATTTACCTGTAATTTTTTTTCTGACATCTTTATACTCCCCGCTTGTAAAATTATTGCATTAAAATTGCAAAAATGCGGATACAAGCAAATTTTTGTATCCGCATATAATTGTTTCCAAACTTATTTTTTTGTTTCGTAACGTTTTTTGAATCTTTCAACTCTTCCTTCAGAGTCAAGAATCTTTTGGTTTCCTGTGTAAAACGGATGGCAGGCGTTGCAAATTTCAACTGTAATGTTTTCTTCAACAGAACCTGTTTCTATTTCATTTCCGCAAACACATTTGATTGTTGTCTTTTTGTATTCAGGATGTGTATTTTCTTTCATTTTATTACCTCTTTGGATAGTCTCTGTTATATCATTATATTGCCTGAAAAATTAATTTCAATAGGGGGTAAAATCAGATGCTGCAAATTATTATCAACTTTTAATATATTTTTGTTGTTAAAAAGCCAAATTGAACTACCTATTTTTACCTTGACATTACCCTTTGTCTTTAATAACATTTATAAAGATGGAAATCTTTATGGCGGCATGGCCAAGTGGTAAGGCAGAAGCCTGCAAAGCTTTTACCCCCAGTTCGAATCTGGGTGCCGCCTTTTAAATTTTAAAGATTGCTTCTAAAATCTGATTCGCAAAATAAATCCAAAGAAATTTTAAGCTGCAATAGTGCCTATATCACCGTATACGGCATTTGTAATTCTGTCGTAATCTGCTTCAACGATTTTTGCAGCATATCCTGCATGGTGAATTTTTGGAATTAGATAATCCGCAGGGTATTCAATTAGTTCATCCAGTCCGTCATCAGTATCGTTGCAGATAAATGTTATCTTGCCGTTTTTATCCTGTTTGTAATCTACGATTGTAATTTCATGACCGTTTATAATTTTGTTTGGTGCATTGTCAGGTGTATTTACATAATCCGGCAGCATGGTATCACCGGAGGTTTCATTTGTTAAAACATAACCTACAATTACATCGTCATCCATATTTAGTGTATCTATAATGTGTTTTTGAATGGTTGCAAAATCGCAGCCCCAGCCTACCAAATTTTGATTAGCATCAACTTTCTGATAAACCATTGAAAGTCTTTCTTCGTTTTCAATTATGGTCTCAAGGAAAATCTTTTCAAATTCGCCAAGACCTTCCGGATTTGAGTTAAATTTACCTTCTCTTTTGTCGATTAAAGAGTTATAAGTCTGCTCAGAGCCTGAGTGCATCAATGTTGACTGCATAAAGACATCTAAAATATTTCTTTCACCCTTGTCCCAATGTTTATTTTGAATCTGGGCTCTTGTTCTTGCGTTTTTATCAGGAGTGAGGGTAAAATCAAAATTTTTGGAACCAAAGTCTATTTTTTCAGGCTTTATTTCAAACATATTTTTTAAAATGTTGTATGCTTCAAGATAACTTGGGTTGAAAGCACTTGCATTTATAGTAAAAGAAATAGATTCCTTGGGAGAAGTTATCTCTTGTGCCCATCTTGCAAATTCAGCCGGATGTCTTCTTGCAAGGTGCGATTCAAAGCTTGCGGAAACACAAGTACCGGAACTTGTTACATCTAAAAGTGAAGGATTCTGTCTAATTCTTGGGTCAAGTTCCGGGTCTTGCAGGATTTTAGCTTTTTCTTCAGCCGGAATATCTCCAAAAACCTGCGTTATTGTCTCAGGTTTATATAGTGCATCGATTGTCTGTCCTAATATTTTCGCATTGTCAAGATTTAGGGTTCTTTGTTCCTGAGCTATTTTATAAAGGTTTTCAAGTGTTGTTGAACCATCATTAGATTTATTTTTCAAAAGTGTGCCGTTTTTTAAAAGCGCATCAAGTTTTTTTAATCTTGAAACATTGTCCAAAGGGCTTAATTGTTCTGCGTCTGAAGTGCTTAATACTTTTGTCAGGGCATTGTACATTTCAATGTCCTTTTGGGTTGTAAGCTTTGTATTTATCCCTATTTCATTTTTTGAAAATGGCGACTGGAAGTTTATTATTTTTCCGCCAAAGCTTGGCGCAGTTGAAAATGCAGATTCGTTATTTTTGTTCTGAATCGCATTATTTAAACCTATTTTATTTGCAGTTTGTTGATATCTTAAAGTTTCAATCATGATTTTTTCCAACTACTATAATATTAAAACCCAAAAGTTTCAAAAAATTGCCTCTCTTTATTATTTTGTAATCATTGTGCGTGAGCAAAAATTTGATTTTTTTGAAGATTTTTTGTAAAGTTTACTTTGGCTATGAAGTATAAAAAGATTCCAAAAAGCTATATTAAAATCTGTCTTGACAGGCTCACAAGGTTTAAACCGGTCTATGAAAAGTATAACAGGGTTTTTGCCGATATTTTAAACAAATTCCTGATTTCATCAGACACTGCCATAGGTGAGTTTTTAAAATCGCCTGAAAATATGTGTAATGCAGTATGTGAAATCTTTAACAGCTCTGTTCCTTTTGAATATGATTCTTTTATTTCCGATATTTTGTTGAAGGAAGAGAAAACAGCATTTGCACTGGATGATACTGAAATGAAATTTTTAAATTCAGGTTTAAATCTGACTGGTGCAATAAAGTATATTTCCGATGATGCTAATTTGCCAAAAAATTTAAAATATTTGAAGCTTTTACTTGAAAATAAAGAAAATACTTTTGAGTTTTTAAGAAAAAAACATTCTCTTTTATATCCTGTTACAAAAATTGTTTTAACAGAAGGCGCTACAGAAGAAATTTTGTTGTCGGAATTTGCGCAAAAACTCGGATATGATTTTAATAAAGAGGGTATTTTAATTATTGGTGCCGGCGGTAAAAATCAGGTGGCAAGAAAATATTATAAAATGGCAGATGAGGTAAAGCTTCCAATTTTTATTTTGCTTGATTATGATGCAGATGAGACAAAGGAGCTTATTTTGCCAAAGTTAAAAACAAAAGATGAAATTTATGTTATTAAAACCGGCGAATTTGAAGATATTTTACCTTTGGAATTAATTATACAATCCATAAATGCCAATTTTTCAAACAACCTGCATTGTTCGGTTCGCGATTTTGATTCAAATCTTAAAATGACAAAAAATCTTCATAACTTATTTAAAAACAAAGGTTTTGGAGAGTATAAAAAAGCCGAATTTGCAAAAATGGTGAAAAATTTTATGGAAAACTCTTCTGAAAATATTTTTAAAAGCGAAATAAAAATAACTTCAGAGATTTTTGAAATTATTGAAAGAATAAAAAATATGCGAATTGCCAGCTAATCCAAAAGGCTTTCTAATATTTTTGCATTGTCTGAAGCCTGCTGTGGTTTTACTGCATTGCTTCTTTTGATATAAGTTCTAAGAGCCTCTCTTACAAGCTCGCTCCTTGTTCTTTGTTCAATATTTGCAAGCTTGTCAATTGATTCTAAAAATTTATCAGGCATAGATACAAGTATTCGTGCCATTTTAGCTCTTCCTTATTTTTTCCTGATTTACTATATATTTACATTATACAGTAAAGTTCTATAATTAACATATCCTTATTGTAACATTTTATTTATGGAGGATAATTTGCAAACAACCAGGGGGAACAGACTGCACATAGGTTTTTTTGGCAAAAGAAATGCCGGTAAATCTTCTGTTGTAAATAAAATTATAGGACAGGAATTATCTATTGTTTCGGATACGTTGGGAACGACAACTGATGTAAATCAAAAGTCTATGGAGCTCTTGCCTTTGGGTCCTGTTGTCCTGATGGATACGGCAGGGATTGACGATATTGGCGACCTTGGAAAAATGAGGGTTGAAAAAACCCGTGCTGCCTTGACCCGCACTGATGTAGCTGTGATAGTATTTGATAATAATCCTGTTTTAGATATAGAGCTTAATTTTTTAAATACTATAAAAGAAAAGGGTATTCCGATTCTTGCCATTTTAAACAAAACGGATATCGCTAATTTGCCCGAAAGTGAAGTTGAAAAAATTAAAGAGCTTTCGGATAATATTTTAAAAATTTCAGCTAAATGTGACAAAGATTTTGTTTCAAAGTTTAAAGAAGCGCTCATAAAAATTCTTCCTGAAGACTTTATTCAAGAGATTCCGATTTTGTCTGATATTGTCAAACCTTTGGAAACTGCTATATTGGTTGTCCCTATTGACAAAGAAGCACCAAAGGGCAGGCTGATATTGCCCCAGGTAAATGTTTTAAGAGATTTATTGGATATTGGAGCCGTTTCTGTTGTCTGTCGCGAAAACGAGCTGGAAGAGACACTTAATAGGCTTGTATCGCTGCCAAAAATAGTTGTAACAGATTCGCAGGCATTTAAAAAAGTGGCAGCAATTGTGCCTGAAAATGTTTTTTTAACTTCTTTTTCCATAATTTTTGCAAGGCTTAAGGGTGACTTAAAAACATTTATTAATGGCGCTAAAAAGCTTGAAAATCTTTCTGACGGGGACATAATTTTAATTCTTGAAAGCTGTTCGCATCATTCTGTTGAGGATGATATTGGAAAGATAAAAATACCAAGACTTGTAAGAAATTATTCGGGCAAGGAAATTATATTTGAGCATTTTTCAGGGCATGATTTTCCAAAAGACATCAGTAAATATTCTCTTATTATTCATTGTGGCGCCTGTATGACAAACCGGCGTGAGATTTTAAACAGAATAAATATTTCAATTAAAAATAACATTCCAATTACAAACTATGGCATTGCTATTGCAAAATGCCTTGGTATATTAGAGAGGGCAATCAAGCCTTTTGTACTTTAAGTAAAATTCTAATTAAAAAACCTCTCTTGATATACCGGAGAGGTTTTTAAAATTTATTTTATTTGAACCTTGCTTACCATAAATACCTGTATCTCGTATGGTTTCAGAGTGACTGCAAGTTTCCCTTTTTTTGTTGTCGGAGGTTCCAGCATAACCACAGGAGAAACAAAACTATTTGCCTTTAATTTTGGTATTATAACATTTGTTGCAATTTCGTTTTTCGTATCAAGGTTGCCTATTACAATAACAGCATCGCTTTCATTTGTTCTTGCATAGGCAAAAACATTGGGATTTGTAGTTTTTAGCGGGACGTATTTGCCTTCTATAACCAGATTTTTTGCCCAATATTTAAATTTAATCGCGGTTATATATCTGTCTTCAAGTCTCATATTGCCGCCGAAAGGTCTTCTTGCAGCGTTAAAGATATCCATTTTGCCCCTGTGGACAAAATATTGGTCGTCATCAGTAAATGTTCTTGCGGCTTTTTGGTTTTCGTACTTATAAGTGTACGTGTCTCCTGTTGTGTAACCATCCAGAAAATAACTGTTTAGGGGAAGAGTTACGTTCAGCCATAAAATCATATTCCAGTAGTCTTCTCCACCGGTAAGCATTGGGCTGAGTTGGTCATGTGTTGCAAAAGATGCAATTGTTGTTTTCTTTCCTTCAAATTTTTTAATCAGTTCTCTGTCTATATCAACTGTTTTATAAAAATCCTTAGCTTTTGTCACATTATTTTTAAAGTTTGCCCAGTCCCCGTAATATCCATCAAAACCAGCTCTTAGAAGGTCTTCAACACTTGTATATGTTATGTATTCCTTTACAGGGTTACTCCATGCGGTAGATGCTTCTGCGAGAAACATAAACTGTGGGTCGGATTTTCTAACGTAATCAATAAATTCTTTCCAAAACTCATACGGTTTTATGGCGGCAACATCAGCTCTTATGCCATCAGCACCAAGAGCTAGAGCCATATCGGCAAATTTTTTATAATTATCCATTAAATCTCTGTTTAATTTGCCATCATCATTGTAAACCTTGAAAAGACGAACGTCTGTCCAGTCTGCGGGTATAACAGCATTACCTCTTTTGTCTTTTATAAACAATTCCGGCTTTTCAAGAGACATGTCATATGAACCGCAGCTTGGCATATCAAGAATTACTCTCAAGTTTTTCTTGTGCGCTTCCTGGATAAAACTTTTTGCCTCAGCAAAGACAGATTTTGGGTCATTTTTATCATCCAGCTGGGGATTTAATTCATTAAAGCTGTCCATTGCATACAAAGAGCCCGATGTGCCTAAAGCCTTTAACTTTCCTACTTTTGTTACAGGCAAAAGATAAATCGTATTGGCGCCGCTTAGTACAATATCTTCCAGCCTGTCTTTAGCATTTAAAAACGTACCCGGAGTGTCCCCAAGCCAAGGCTCTATGATATCATTGCCATTTTTATCTACCGCACCAAATGAACGTATATTTATGGTGTAGATAATTGATTTGTTGCTTGTAAACAATGTTCTTAAATCGTTTATCCAGGGATAAGCGTGTGCAGAACCGGCACTTAAAAACAGTGCCAAAAATAAACCCGTAATAATATTAATCTTTTTTCTCATGCCTTATAGTATAATACAAAATATTATCCTGGTCTAAAACTTTATTGTATAATAATGTAAAGTTCTTCATTAAGAAGAGGGGTTTTATTAAAATATGAAAAAAATTAATTCTATAATCTCAGAGCAGCAGGGCTTTATATCTGCAAACTTTCTTTCAGCTCTTGCGTTTTTATCTGTAGCTTTAATAATAACAATTGTTTTATCTTCCAAATATTTTTATTACCAGAATTTTATCGAAAATGGTGTAAGCAATAAGCTGATAAAGGCAAAAAAGACTATCGAAGTTGTCGATACCGTAAAAACCGAAGTTATTAAAAGAGATATTGCAAGCAAAATCCGACCGGTTGTTGTTCCTGTTGATGAAGGGTATATAAGGGCAAGCTTAAACTCTTTGAAAGAGAATATTTTCAAAGTTAGAAATTCCCATAGTTCTTATTCTGATAAAGAAAAAGAGCTTCTTGAAATTTTAGATATTTTGGATACGCAAAAAGAAAAATATGTTGCAAAATATTTTCTTACAGCGCCTGCTTCAAAGGTAGAGGCTGTTTTCCAAAATGCTGATACGGTCATAGATGCTTATCTGAAAGCAGGTGTGACGGAAAGTGAGATTGAATATTATTCAAATGAAACAAGCGTTTTAAATATTCTGGGTTCAACATCAAGTGCGATGCAAACCAAAGCAATTTCCGGTGTTATAGAACAGGTTTTGCTGCCCAGTTTGGTTGTTGATGAATATGCAACCGATATTGCAAGGCGAAATGCCAAGAGCATGGTAAAACCCATTATTGTTACTTTTAAAAACGGAGATGTTATAGTGAAACCCGGGGAGCCATTAACCCAGGTTAAAAAAGATGCGCTTAAAAAATCCGGTTATAATCCCCTTGAATTAAACAGAAGCGGGGTATTTGGAATATTTTTGTTAACATGCCTGTGCATCGGGTGTTTTTTAGCGTATGTTAAGAAATTTGAAAAACAATATTTAACTTATCAGTATATGTCTATTATTGCTTCGTTTGCGATTATACTGACATATACCTGTATGTTTATATCATCCTCTCCTGTGTCCAATTATGCAATGCCGTTCACCGCTTTGACCATTATTGTTGCTGTGTTTACAACGCCTGCACTGGCATTTGTCGTTACAGTACTATTGCTTGCATTAATTAGCGCGGTATTGTTTTTAGAACCGCAATTTTTTGCCGCTTTTGTACTTGCAACCATTGCAGGTGCTTATTTTGTTTCAAATATTTGTTATACAAAAAGGTCAGATTTAACGAAATGCGGTGTTCAAATAGGAATTGTACTTTTTGCAGGTGCGATAATTTCTTCAATTTTAGAGAATCATTTGGGTGTATCAGATTTTGCACGTGCTTTGGTTGGTCTTATAAATGGTATTGCAGCCGGTATTATTGCCTTGGGTGTAATTCCGATTATTGAAAATTTGTTTAAAATTGTTACGCCGTATGGCTTGATAGAGCTTGCCGACCATAATCAGACGCTTCTTTCCAATTTGCAGTACAAGGCTCCTGGAACATACCATCATTCACTGATGGTGGCAAATCTTTGTGAAGCTGCGGCGGAAGCAATCGGAGCAAATCCTATACTTGCAAGAGTTGGCGCATTTTATCATGATATAGGTAAACTAAAAAGACCATTATTTTTCATTGAAAACCAATCTTATTTTGGTATTGAAAACCCGCATACAAAACTGAATCCAAGGCTCTCAAAGATGGTGATTACATCCCATACAAAAGATGGCGTTGAGCTTGCAAGGGAATATGGTCTGCCACAGGTGGTTATTAATTTCATCCAGCAGCACCATGGAGAAGCTCTTGCGGGGCATTTTTATACGCAGGCTGTAGCATTGGAAGGTAAAGAAAATGTCCAGGAAGAACAATTTAGATACCCGGGACCCAAACCAAATATTAAAGAAACTGCAATTTTAATGCTTGCAGATGCTGTTGAAAGTGCTGTAAGGTCGCTAAAAAATCCCGGACAGGATGAAATTGAAAATATGATAAACAGAATCATTACAGAAAGACTTAATGACGGCCAGCTTTCAGACAGCCCGCTGACGCTTAAAGATATTAAGCTTATTGCGCTTACCTTTAACAGAATTTTAAGAGGTATGCAGCATGACAGGATTAAATATCAACAATTAAATGACTTGGATGAGGTTAAAAATAAGATTAAACTTGCCCCAAGTGCCGAAGAAAAGCTTGAAAAAAGAATTCAAAAAAAGCAGCAGCAAAAAACTGACTTAAACGACATTCTTCAAAATCCACAGAAACATATTGCATCTGAAATTCAACAGGAAACTGGTAATGAGGAAGACAAAAATTAAGTATCTTTTCAATATAGAATCCGAATATAAAGAAAATTTGAATTTTGATTTGGATGATATCCATTCTGCTGTGCCAAAAATTTTAGACAATTTGTTTTTAGTGAAGGAAATCTCGGATTCTGCCTGTTTTTTTGGGATGGATTTTAAAAATCTTTCTTTTGATATTTTATTTACCGATGATATAAAAATTCAGAAGATAAACAGGGAATACAGAGAAAAAGATACTCCAACTGATGTTATTACTTTTGCGCTTTTTGCAGATGATGATTTTAAGATGGTATTGGACGAAGAAATTAATTTGGGCGAAATTATAATCTCTGTTGATACGGCAAAAAAACAGGCAGGCAACAATCCTTTGGGTATTAAAAATGAAATTTTAACACTTATATGTCATGGTATTTTGCACCTTTTTGGATTTGACCATCAAACCGAAGAAGATTACAATTTTATTGTGGATGTGCAAAATCGTGTTTTGCAGGCTATTGATGAGGGGTGTTAATTTTGAAAAAGTTTCAATCAACAAGTTTTATAAAAAGCGCAAGTCACGCGTTTGACGGTTTGTATCTTGCGTTTCGTTCGCAGAGGAATTTTAGAAAGCATCTGTATATAGCATCGGTTGTGCTTTTAATTTCACTGCTTTTAAAAGTTTCTATTTTTGCATTTTGTATTCTTTTGCTCACAAACTCTCTTGTTTTGGTTTTAGAATTATTAAATTCTGTTTTTGAATTTGCACTTGATGCTTATTACAAAAACAAATATTCGCGCCTTGTAAAGTTTGCAAAGGATATAAGCGCAGCTTCCGTGCTTTTGATGGCTGTAACAAGTATGATAATTGCATTTTTTATTCTGGGAGACAGGGTTTACCAGTACTATATGGGTTTAGCTGGATTTCTCTTGAATTTTGGGTAGGGTTCTATTTGTTAGATTTTCTTCTTGCAATATTTCTTTGTTTTTCGTAATATTATGTTACTCACTTTAAACCTCAAAGCAGATAAACGTCAGTTTAGCTTAAAGAAAAAGGAAAACAGAAATGGCAAATATTAAATCTGCAAAAAAAAGAGTACTTGTTGCTCAGAGAAATAATGAAAGAAATGTTGCTTTTAAAACATCTATCAAAACTGCTGTTAAAAAGGCTTTGGCTGCAGTTGAGGCTGATGATGCAGCATTAAAATCAGCACTTTCAAACGTTTACAAACTTTGCGACAAGGCAGTTTCAAAAGGTATTTTGCATAAAAATACTGCTGCAAGAAAAAAATCAAGATTAACAATTGCGATTAATAAGCTTCTTGCTGCAAAAAGCGCAAAATAGTTTTGATATTCTGAAATAATAAAAAACGGCGCGTCATTAACGCCGTTTTTTGTCTTTTATATAATAATTTATTTAACTTAACGTTTTGCAGGTTTCCTGTATTTGCTATTCTACAGGCAACGTCACAGTAAAAGCTGAACCTTCATTTTTCTTGCTTTGGACTTCAATTTTTCCGCCAAGAGCTTTTATGATTTTGTTTGAAAGATAAAGTCCAAGCCCGGTTGAAGACCTTGTGAGGTTTAGCTTTCCGGAATAATATTTATTAAAAATTTTATCAATTTCTTCTTTTTCTATGCCTGTTCCATAGTCTTTTACGGATATTTTAAAATATTTTCCGTCTTCTTCAAGGCAAACATCGGTTTTGTCAGAATTTGCACTGTAAGATAACGCATTTAAGATTAAATTATTTACAACCCTTTTAACAAGAAAAGTGTCGATATTGGCGCTAAAGTCATCGTTTAGATTTGTTTTAAAATCTATTTTTTTATTATGAAGCTCAAATATGCTTGAAAGCTGCTCCACTGTCTCTTTTATGAATTTGTTTATTAAAATTCCGGACTCTTTTTTAATTGCGATACCTTTGTGCTCTACTTTATAGGTTTCAAGCAGTGCTTCTATCAGATATTTTAAATCCATGTTGGATATTTTTAATTTAATAATAGCTTCTTTTTGGATATCTGAAAGCGGTCCGAATTTTTCAGATAAAAGAAGTTCATATGTATTATCCTGTGCGATTATTGGTACTTTTAAATCATGGGTCAGACTTGCAATAAAGTCTTCTTTTAAGTTTGCTTCTTCTTTTTCATTTTCAACATATTCATTTATCATTACATCTCTGTCTATTATGCTCTCTAAAAGGTTATTTAAATTTTTTGAAAGTTCTGATGTAATTTCTTTAGTAGTATTTGTTTCATCTATTCTTGAATACAAATTACCGTATCTTGCAGAACTTACAAGGTTTGTAATTTTTTTAATATAACTTTTTAAATCTTTATATTCAACAGAAAGTTTAAAATATTTTGCAATAATAAGGCAATAAAAAAAGCATAAAATTCCTGAAAATGCCAAATTAAGCAGCAAAAATTTCATAATCCCTGCTCTTCTTTGATGAATTCAATAGACTCAAGGCATTTGGTGTAGGAAGGTTTATCCTGATTTTTTTGGAATAATTTATACGCCGTTTCCATATTATTTACAGCTTCTGTAAATTTATTGAGATAATATTTTGTAACTCCAAGGTTGTAGTATGCTTTTGCATATTCGGGGTTTAGTTCAATAGATTTTTTATAATTTTTGATTGATTCTTCAAAATTTCCAAGTGCAAAGTGGCAAAGCCCTTGATAGTAAAACCCGTCAGCATTTTCAGGAGAATAAAGTAGTAGTTTACCTGCATTTGCAAGTGCTGCATCATATTCTCCCATATTTAGCTTCTTTTTGATTATTTCACAATATTCTTTTACAATATCAAATTCCATATCTTAATTCTATCACCATTTTTTTAAAATATTAATTTTTTGTTTATTTTTTTAATTCTCTTTAATTATGGTGATAAATTTAAGATATTAAAAGAAATATATCTGATAAAAGGAGATAAAAAATGGCAAAAACAATAGGAATCGATTTGGGAACTACAAACTCTGTAGTTGCCGTTATGGAAGGGGGAAAACCTACGGTTATCGCTAATGCCGAAGGTTCAAGAACTACTCCTTCAATAGTGGGTTTTTCAAAATCAGGTGAAAGACTTGTGGGGCAGCTTGCAAAGCGTCAGGCAATTTTAAACCCGGACAGAACGATTATTTCAATTAAACGCCATATGGGTGAAGATTTTAAGAAAAATATTGATGGTAAAGACTATACGCCTCAGGAAATCTCAGCCATGATTTTAAGAAAACTTGCTGATGATGCTTCAAATTATCTTGGTGAGAAAGTTACATCTGCCGTTATCACGGTTCCTGCATATTTTAATGATGCTCAAAGACAAGCAACGAAAGACGCCGGTAAAATTGCAGGGCTTGATGTTTTGCGTATTGTAAACGAACCTACCGCTGCAGCTCTTGCATACGGTCTTGAAAAAGAAAAAACTGAAAAAGTTTTAGTATTTGACCTTGGCGGTGGTACATTTGATGTTTCAATTCTTGAAATTGGCGATGGTGTTCATGAGGTATTATCAACATCCGGTGATACACATCTTGGTGGTGATGATTTTGACCAAAAAGTTATGGATTGGCTCGCAGAAGAGTTCAAAAAGGCTGAAGGAATTGACCTTAAAAATGACAAACAAGCTATGCAAAGGTTGAAAGAAGCCGCTGAAAAAGCAAAATGTGAATTATCTTCAGTTGTTGAAACAAACATTAATCTTCCGTTTATCACAGCTGATGCAAATGGTCCCAAGCACTTGGATATGACATTAAGCCGTGCTAAATTTGAAGAATTGTCTCATGATTTACTCGAAAGATGTAAAAAACCTGTTGAACAAGCTATTAAGGATGCAGGTATTTCTAAAAACGAAATCAATGAAGTTGTTCTTGTTGGCGGTTCTACACGTATTCCTGCAGTCCAAGCTTTAGTTAAAGAATACACAGGAAAAGAACCAAACCAATCCGTTAACCCTGATGAAGTTGTTGCAGTTGGTGCTGCGGTTCAGGCTGGTGTACTTGCAGGCGAAGTAAAAGACATCGTTCTTTTGGATGTAACGCCCCTTACGCTTGGTATTGAAACCCTTGGCGGGGTTATGACCCCATTAGTTCAAAGAAACACAACAATTCCTGTTTCAAAATCTCAGGTATTTTCAACTGCGGATGATAATCAAACAGCTGTTGATATCCATGTTCTTCAGGGTGAAAGACCAATGGCAAAAGATAATAAATCTTTAGGTATGTTTAGACTTGACGGTATTCCGCCGGCAATGAAGGGCATGCCGCAAATTGAAGTAACATTTGATATTGACGCAAACGGTATTGTAAATGTTACTGCAAAAGATAAAGCTACAAATAAAGAGCAAAAAATTACAATTACAAATTCTTCAAATCTTTCTGAATCCGATATCGATAAAATGGTAAAAGAAGCAGAAGCAAACGCTACAGAAGATAAGAAGAAGAAAGAAGAAGCTGAAACCAAAAATAATGCAGAAAGCATGATTTCAGCTGCCGATAGAATCGTAAAAGATTTTGAAGGTAAAATTTCTGATTCCGATAAGACAAAACTTGAAGAACAAAAAACTGCCTTAAGAAAGGCTTTGGATGAAAATAAAGGTCATGAAGAAATTAAAAAGCTTTCTGAAGAACTTCAGCAAACCATGTATGCTATAAGCCAAGCTGCATATGCCCAGGTTCAGCAGGAAGGACAGGATGCAAAAACTGCAGACGACAGTAATGCAGGCTCTTCAAATTCTTCAGGCTCTGAAAATGGTAACGATGATGTAATTGATGCCGAATATACAAAAGAATAGTTATTATTCAGGATGGCTAATTTTAAACCCCGGGTTATTTAAAATCCGGGGTATTTTAATTGAAATTTAAACCTTTTTAAAAATTTGAGTATTTTTACTCTATCGCCAAGATGCACTCTATGGTAAAATAATAGTGCTGTTATATGTTATGTTTGTTTGATTTTCCTTTGTTTAGAATAAGGAAAGGAAAATTTTATGTCCAAAAAATCAAAGAAAAAGCAAACAATCTACAATCCGTCTGCTTCAATTACTGTGAATGGTAATTCAAAAGCATCCTCTACGAGCACAAAGAATGGTGCAAATGTTTCTTACAATATGGATCCTTATGAAAAGGCTGCATATGACTATGCCGGAAAATCTTTTTATAACAATATGAAGGGTGTTAATGTCTTTTCTGATGATACTATAAAAAGTTTGAATGATCAGGTAAATGCATATTTAAATCAGGGATTGAATATTGTAAATAATACATACACACCAATGATTCGCGAGATGCAAAATGACATTGCAAGAAGATTTGGAAACACCAACAATTCAATGTTTATGGATAATCTGAATGATATTGAAGCTAAAAGAGCAGATGCTATGAGTGATTTGGCAGAAAATGTCATGGCAAAGAGAAATGAACTTATAAACAACGAACTTTCAAATCGTTACGATTATTTGAATTTCTTAAACGATTACCAAAACCAGGTATATTCAAACATGCTCCAAACTTTGGCTTTAAATAACGATTTTTTAAATACTAATAATTCCCATCTAAACGGCAGAAATTCTTCTTCTAATTCATCACAGAGCAATCCTCTGGGAGATATTTTAAAGGTGACTTCACAGGTGATGGGAAAATTTTTCTAATTTAATTTTTTGTATAAAAATGTTAAGGCAGGGATTTTTTCCTGCCTTATTGTTTTTCTTGCTTTGATATTTTATAGTATAATAAACTTGAATATACATGCTAATTAGTTTAAGGAGAGTAAATTGGGATACAAGATTTTATATAAAAAAGAATTGTGCGCAAATCAGTTTGAAATAAGGATTAAAGCTCCGTTTATTACAAAAAATGCTAAAGCTGGTCAGTTTATAATCCTTAGAACCGATAAAAATTCTGAAAGAATTCCTCTTACAATTGCGGATTATAACAGAGAAACCGAAGAGTTAACCATTGTTTATATGGCAGTCGGGTATACAACTAAAAAGCTTGCTTCGTTAGAAGTAGGTGATGAAATCGAGGATATCGTAGGACCCTTGGGTCAGCCCACCCATATTGAAAAATACGGTACGGTTGTTTGCCTGGCAGGCGGATATGGTGCTGCTCCTTGTTATTTAATTGCAAAGGCTTTTAAAGATGCAGGAAATAAGGTGTATATGATTATGGGTGCCAGAAATAAAGATTTAATTTTCTGGCAGGATAAAATGAAAAATGCTTGCACCGAGTTATTTATCACCACAGATGACGGTTCTTTGGGACAAAAAGGCTTTGTTACCGGTGTTATGAAAGACATTATGGAAAAAGAGACTGTAAATTATGCAATTGCGGTGGGACCAATGCCTATGATGAAAGCTGTTGCTGATTTGACGCGCGGTACCGGAATTAAAACCGAAGTATCCATGAACCCCATAATGGTTGATGGTACCGGCATGTGCGGTGCTTGCAGAGTAACTGTCGGCAATGAGGTAAAATTTGCCTGTGTTGATGGTCCTGATTTTGATGCGCATCTTGTTGATTTTGATGAAGTTATAAACAGAACAAAAATCTATAAAGATTATGAAAAAAGATGTGATGAAACAAATTGCAATCTTCAAAAACAGGCAAGAGAATTAGAAAAAACTCGTTAATTATTATAATTTAGAAATTGAGGTAAAATATGTCAAACAGCGGTTCAATTCCAATTTGTCCACTTATTTCAGCAGGGAAAGATATGAATTCTGTATGCGCACAGGAAAATTGCGCATGGTATATTCAAAATCTTAAAACCTGTGCTGTATACGTTATGGCGCATAATGCACTTTTGGATGTAAAGGCAAAACAAGGCACAAAGACTGCCGAATAGTTTGAATAAGTATTAACTACAGGGAGAAGAATAATGTCCAGACCAATGACAATTACCGAGAAAATTTTTGCTGCACATGCCGGTAAAGATGAAGTAAAAGCAGGAGATTTAATTAATGCCAAGGTTGATATCACCCTGGCAAATGATATTACGGGTCCTGTTGCAATTAATGAATTTAGAAAAATTGGTGTGGATAAAGTTTTTGACCCCGAAAGGTGCGTATTCGTGCCTGATCATTTTGTACCAAACAAGGACATTAAATCTGCAGAGCAGGTAAATTTAATCAGAAAATTTGCCAGAGAAATGGGTTTAAAATTTTTCTTTGAAGTTGGCAGAATGGGGATTGAACATGCTCTCCTTCCAGACTCCGGCATTGTGACTGCGGGAGACTTAATTATCGGTGCAGATTCCCACACTTGTACATATGGCGCCCTGGGTGCTTTTTCTACCGGTGTTGGCTCAACGGATTTAGCTTGCGCTATGGCATCAGGTGAAACCTGGTTTAAGGTGCCAAGCACTATTAAGGTTGAGTTCAACGGCAAATTAAATAAATGGGTAAGTGCAAAAGATTTAGTACTGCATTTAATTGGTGATATTGGTGTAGATGGTGCTTTATATAAAACTTTAGAAATTACCGGCAGTGCAATTTCCGAGATGCCTATGGATGGAAGATTTACCATATGCAATATGGCAATTGAAGCTGGTGCAAAAAATGGTATTATTCCGCCTGATAAAATAACAGAGGAGTATTTAAAAGGGCGCTCAATCAGACCGTATAAATTCTATGAATCCGACCCGGATGCTGAGTACGAAAGAGTTATAAAATATGATGTAGCAGATATTGAACCAACTGTGGCTTTTCCGCATCTGCCTGAAAATACAAAACCCATAAGCAAGGTTGGAAATGTCGAGATCAATCAGGTAGTAATAGGCAGCTGTACAAATGGCAGATTGTCTGATTTAAAAATCGCTGCAGACATCTTAAGAGGTAAAAAGGTACATAAAAACGTACGTCTTATTGTTTTTCCAGGTACGCAGGATATCTACCTGAAGGCAATTGAACTTGGATATGTCCAGACAATAGTTGAAGCTGAGGGTGCCGTTTCTACCACCACCTGCGGTCCTTGTCTTGGCGGTCATGCCGGCATTCTTGCAAAGGGCGAAAGAGCAGTTTCAACAACAAACAGAAACTTTGTAGGCAGAATGGGGCATCCTGAATCTGAAGTATATCTTGCATCTCCTGCTGTTGCTGCTGCAAGCGCAATATTGGGTAGAATTGCTTCTCCTGAGGAGCTATAGAAAAGAGAATTTTTTAAATGAAGAAAAATATTCTTGCCATACAGTTAAGTGCTGTCAGTGCAAATTTTGCAGCTAATTGTGCAAAGGTGTCATCTTTGTTTGATAAATTCTATTCTAACTTAGATATTTATACAAAAGATTCTAAAAGCAGACCCGATATTATTTTTCTTCCTGAAGTATGGACTTTAGGTTGGGATACTGCTTGTTTTCAGAAGTATGCTGAAGAAAACGAAGCCGCAGTGGGTTTTTTGTCAAACCTTGCAAAGAAATATAATACAAATATTGTTGGCGGCTCTTATATTCGAAAAACGGACAATGTATATAGGAATACCTGTCCTGTTATAAACAGAAAAGGCGAGCTTTGTGCAATGTATGATAAGATACATCTTTATTCCCCGGATGGTGAAGCAAAAGCTGTAACTGCAGGTAACACTCCCTTGATTGTCAATATTGAGGGTTTAAAAATCGGACTTTCAATCTGTTATGATATCAGATTCCCGGAACTTTTCAGAAGCTATATGACAAACGAAAACAAGCCCGACATGCTTGTTAATCTCTCAGCTTGGCCAAAGACAAGGCGTGCCCAATATGAGGCGATGGCGAAATCCAGGGCTATAGAAAATCAATCATATTTTCTGGCGCTTTCCCAGACCGGTCTTATTAGGGATGATATTTATAATTCCGGGTATTCTCTTTTGGTGCATCCAATGGGTGAGTCTGTCGCTATATTAAATGAGGATGAAGGTTTTATATATGAGGTTATTGATACGGATATTACAGATAATGTCAGAAAGACTTACCCAAATTTGTTAAACAGGCGGGTGAATGATTTTGGTTTTCATCCTGAATATATTGAAACAGAAAATAGGTGTTTAAGGTGAAGCTCGGCTTATTGAAATTTTTAATGATTTTTATGCTCGTGTTGGTTTTGCTTGATGCGAAAGCTTTTTCTGCACCTTTGAATCCTGTTGCAAAAGCTATTGAGAATACTACATTGAGTCAGGATTCCATTATCTCTGTTGATATAAAGAATGTTTCAAGTGGGCATACTGTTTTTTCAAGGCGTCCAAATATCTTTTTAAATCCTGCATCTGCGCTGAAAGTTTTTACTATGGCTGCAGCACTTGATACGCTTGGTGATGAATATTGCTTTGAAACGATTGCGTATATTGATAATGATAAAAACATTTATTTAAAGCTTGGTGGCGATCCTCTTTTGACATCTTCCGATTTAAATGTGCTTGCGCAAAATTTAAAGAAAGCTTATGGCGGCAAAATAAAAAATTTTTATATTGATGATTTTGTAATTGATAAAGTGAGCTATCCTGACGGTTGGACAGTAGATGATTTGTGGCCTAACTCTCCAAAAATTTCCCCATATATTGTAGATGGGAATACAGTAGATGTTGATTTTGGCATTTCAAATGATGGTAAAAATGTTATAATTTCTCAAAATAATGATTATCGTTTTTCTTTTATAAACGAGCTTACGGCGGGAAGTACCACAAATATTCTTCCTTCTTTAAACTATGGTGAAGATTCCGGAATTGTTTCGTTGTCAGGAACACTTTCGGGAAACATAACCAAGTCTTTTCCTGTTTTGGATACTGCCCAGTTTTTTACCGGAAAACTAAGAAAAGCTTTAGATAATAACGGAATATCTTATTCAAGACAATTTTACGCCAAGAGAACCCCGGTTGATGCTAAAAGAATTGCATCATTTAGGCGTCCCCTGAGAGAGGTTTTATGTTTTATTTTAAAAACAAGCGATAATTTTGCTGCAGAAGTGGTATTTAAAGTGGCTGCTGCAAAATGGGCAGAAAAAACATTAAATTCTTTCGAAACAGATAAAGCTGCTGGCGAGGATGTTAAAAATAAGAGCAGAATTGCTACAATCAATAGCTCTTATGGTACTCTTTATAACGGCAAACTGATGTTTTTTGAATATTATGACAAGGCGGGGCTTGATACAGGTAAAATAAATCTGAAGGATGCATCGGGTGTTTCCAGATATAACGCATTAAAAACATCCTGGATGGTTGATGCCCTTATTTACCTTGATAAAAATTCAAAAATCAGAGAATATATGATAACTGCTGATGAAGGCACACTAAAAAGAAGAATGCGTGATTTAAAAGGTAATCTGAAAGCTAAAACGGGTACTATTTTCGGAGTAAGTTCCCTTGTCGGCTATGTTTCTTCAATGGAGGGTGTTAATTATGCTTTTTCGATTATCATACAAAACTTTGGCGAAAAATCTTCTGTTGTAAAAGGCTTAGAGGACGATATAGTTCATGGAATTTATTTTCTTGAATAATTAGTCTGTATTGAGTGTTGCATATGCTTCTTTGAGTTCCGTTGTTTTTTTGCTTAATAGTGTTATCAGTTCTTTACAAAGAGCTTGTGTAATATCAATTTTATTAAGAGTATAGCCGTTTAAAAACAGAAATTTTGAAATTTTATAATTTTCTTTAAATATGTTTTTAAAATTTAATATTTTGTCATATATTTTAATATCAATATATTTTTTATTCTCGCAGAGGAAAGACATGAG
>CAJULH010000020.1 GCA_910587175.1 Candidatus Gastranaerophilales bacterium
GGGATGGCTTTATAATCCTTGAGTACAAGAGTGTACAGTAGAGATTTACGATAAAACAAACAACTTTTGGGGCGCATTTTGTAACCTTTTGCGCCCCTTTTCTTTCTTATCTGTGCAAAAATATCTTTTTCGTCTATCGCATTTTGTGATGGTAATTTTTATCAACAATGTTACAAAATTAATTGAAATTATATTCAGGAGACATCATGCAAGAAAACAAAACAACGACAAAGCTTCTAAAAAGGATTGAAATCCTTGGTGAGGCTGTGCAAACCGCTCTTGAAGCGGTTTTAGAAATTCAGGTTGAACAAAAACTCATAACCTATCTTCTGGCTGAAAATAAAGAAAAAAAATTTAAAGAAGAGTAGGTTTTCCGGGGCTTTATGCCCCCTTTATTTGTGACTTTACTTTGCCACAAAAGAGATAAATTTTAGGGCAAACTATTCATCATTCAGACTTAAAACAGCCATAAATGCTTCTTGCGGGATGTCTACACGTCCTACGGATTTCATTCTCTTTTTGCCTTTTTTCTGTTTTTCTAAAAGTTTGCGTTTGCGTGAAATGTCACCCCCGTAGCACTTATCAAGCACATTTTTTCTAAGTGCTTTGATTGTTGTACGGGCTATCACCCTGCCGCCTACTGCTGCCTGAATTGCAACTTCAAACATTTGTCTTGGAATGATTTCTTTTAGTTTTGCCGTAAGACTTTGTCCTATTCTGTAAGCCGCATCCTTATGACAAATTGCAGAGAGCGCATCTACAATTTCACCTGAAAGCAAAATATCCATTTTTACCAGATTTGACCTCTTATAAGCATAAAAGTCATAATCCATACTTGCATAGCCCTTTGAACGGGATTTTAACTGGTCGTAAAAATCCGTAATAACTTCAGACAACGGGATATGATATTCCAAATTTACACGGGTTTTATCGAGATATTGCATATTGATAAAATCACCTCTTTTGCCCTGACAAAGTTCCATTAAGGCGCCCACAAAATCATTAGGCGTGAAAATATTTACCCTTACGTATGGTTCTTCGATATAATCTCTGTACTGTGGTTCTGGCAGATTTGCAGGGTTGTCTATTTCAACCATTGTGCCGTCAGTTTTGTAAACCTTATAAATAACAGAGGGGGCTGTGGTTATAAGGGAAAGATTGTATTCGCGTTCAAGCCTTTCCTGCGCAATTTCCATATGCAGCATACCTAAAAAACCGCATCTAAAGCCAAAACCAAGCGCAGACGATGTTTCCGGTTCAAAGGTTATGGAAGAATCATTTAGTTTTAATTTTTCCAATGCATCTTTGAGGTCGTGGTATTGGTCATTGTCAACAGGATACAATCCTGAAAATACCATAGGTTTTGCTTCTTTATATCCTTCAAGAGGTTCTGTTGCAGGAAATTCTGCATTTGTAATGGTGTCGCCGACAAAGCGGGTTATTTCTTTAATGGACCCTGCAAAATAGCCAACTTCACCGGTTTTCAGCTCCTGCACCTGCACTCGGTTCGGGTTTAAATATCCAAGTTCAACAACTTCAAACTTTTTGCCTGTTGCCATAAATTGAACAGTATCACCCATTTTGATTGATCCGTCCATTACCTTGAAAAAGCATACAGTGCCAAGATATTGGTCATATGCGCTGTCAAAAACAAGTGCCCTTAGGGGTTTATCGGATGTATCATCCGGTGCCGGAATATGTTCAACAATGGCTTCAAGCACCTCTTCAATACCTATACCCTCTTTGGCACTTACGGGGATTGCCATAGAGGCATCAATTCCAAGAACTTCTTCGATTTCATTCTTTACACGTTCTACATCTGCAGACGGTAGGTCGATTTTGTTTATAACAGGGATGATTTCAAGATTTTGCTCAATTGCAAGGTAAACGTTTGCAAGGGTTTGTGCTTCTACGCCCTGTGTTGCATCAACAATTAAAAGTGCGCCTTCGCAGGCAGCAAGGGATCTCGAAACTTCATAAGAAAAATCCACATGTCCCGGGGTGTCGATTAAATTTAAAATATAGTTTTTGCCATCTTTGGCTCTGTAATTCATTTTTGCGGCATTTAACTTTATTGTTATGCCGCGCTCTCTTTCAATGTCCATAGTGTCCAAAAGTTGGTCTTGCATATCTCTTTCAGAGATTGTGCCTGTTTTTTCAAGCAGTCTGTCTGCAAGGGTAGATTTACCATGGTCAATGTGGGCGATTATACTAAAATTTCTTATGTTTTCGATTTTTTTCATAAGTAGATTATAACATGTATAAATAGAAGCAAAAAAATTGAAGAACGGACAGTTTTTCAATTTTTTTTCATAAGAACAGTATAATAAATAAAGAATTTTTTACAAATTAATCAATGACAGGCTTATAGAGCTTTGGAATAATTAATCTACATCGTGTCTGTGAGTCATATTTACTTTATCATAGCCGTTAAATTTAGCTAGCATATTAAATTGTTTTACTGAATCTGAATATTTTAAATTTGCAGAAGCCAGAAAGTAGCTTGCTTCTGCAGCCTGCAGATTTTTATATTGCTTATCTTCAATTTCTTGTGTTTGACTTTGTATTTGTGGTTCATAGTTTTCAAACAGTTTAACATTATCTGTGCCATACGGGTTTGAAACCCTTGCTTGTATGTTGATTGCGCTTGTTTTTTCTACTTGAAAATTTGTCATTTTATATTTTACTCTTAATATCTCTCGTATATATATAAAATATATATCTATGTAAAAATTGCCCAAAATAGGGCAATTTTGTAAAGAAACATTAATAAATGATATAAAATTATTCTCTGCCGTATGTTGCAGTGATTGTAGCAGATGCAAGGGCGTGTTTTTTTACCTGTCTTTCAACTGAATCAGGTGTGCTTCCGGGAGTCGGGATAAGGCTTGCTGATTCAAGTGCATAAATTGTAAAGTTATAGTGGTGTGTTCCATGTCCTTTTGGAGGGCAGGCACCACCGTATGTTGCGCCCCCGAAGTCATTTTTAACCTGCATCATAGGATGATTTATTTGTTGCCCGGCTTTTAAACTTGTAACATTTGCAGGAATATTTAAAACAATCCAGTGATACCATCCTGTGGGTCTTGGGGCATCGGGGTCGTGAACAATTAATGCAAAACTCTTTGTTCCCTGTGGTGCGCCTTCCCATTTTAAATCAGGCGACGTATTTTTGCCTGAACATCCAAAGTGGCTGTGGATTTGTTCAGCAGGCAGTGTTTGTCCGTCTATAAAAGAGTTTGAAGTGAGTGTGAAATTTTGCGCGTTTGAATTTTGCATAGAAAATGCTCCTAAAAATATGAATAACAACAATATTACGGCAGCTTTTAAAAATTTCATAAATTTTTCCTTATATATAAATATAATTAATTTTTACTGTGAAAAATAATACCAAAGCCAAAATGACGCAGAAAATAAAGCCTATATTTCTTGCTATATAAAATCTGTACATAAAGTATTCATAACGTTCTTTTTGAATAATATCCCAGTTTTCCATCGGTCCAAGATACCATTTTGGTATAAATTTCAAATCTTTTACATTATTATAATCATTTAATGAAACAATTAATTTTGCTGAAAGCGGGGCTGTAAAAACTATTGCAAGTAAAATCCAATATGAAAACTGGTTTGTGATTGCAAGGTATATTAATATTAGATATGCAACTATAATTTCTGCGGCAATAATATAGAGCGCGCGTTTTTTGCTTCCGACTGCAGTACACAGTGTGTGTTTGCCATTTTTTTTATCATATTCATAATCCATAAGGTTATGAGCATCAAGCAGTACGACTATCATTAGTCCTACAGCAAAGGATAAAATTAGAAGTTTTTGTGAATATAGACCGGTGAGGGCGGTATATGTACCCATGATTAAAAGAGGACCAAAAATTAAACCAATAATAACTTCTCCCAAGCAAAATTTTGAAGAATACGGGTACAAAAGGCATAAAATTCCAGTAATGAATGCAATTGCAGGAATTATCCATCCGTAAAGGAAAGTAAAATATGCGCCTGATAAAATTCCTATTCCAAAAAGAATAAACAATATTATCTTTACGGTATTCATTGAATACGAACCATTTTTAATCAGCCTCCCTTTGTTTCTTGCTTTTTCAAAATTTATTTCATTTAAAGGGATTCCTTCATTAAGCTTTTTTTTAATATCGATATAATCATCAAGAAGGTTTACGCCAAGATGAATACAAGCAACCGCAATAAAAGTTAAAAGGGTTGTAAAAAGTTTCATTGTAACATCCGGGTAAAAATGTTGGGAAACTGAAGCGAATGCTGCTGCTACAAACCATGGAGCAATTGATGTCGGAAGCGTATAACCTCTTGTGAGTTCTATAAAAGGTGCGATAGAATTTTGAAATTTATTATAAAGTTTTTTAATTGGAATCATATCCTTTTCCTTATTAATATAATTTATATGAATTGTATCATTTTTTATATTATTTATAAATAGTAAAGAAAAACTGCACCAATTATTTGATTTTTTATTTAAATATATGACATATTAAAATATTTACAAAAGTTAATATTTATATCTAAATATTCAATAAAATCAATCATTTTAAACCTATTGAGTATGTATTATAAAACTAATATTTAAATAAACAATCAAATGTAAACCTGAAAAAATTGCTTAAAATGCGTTTAAAACTCTTGCTTTTGAATATTCAACATGTATGATTAGAATACTAAAGGGTAGTTTTATATCTATCCGTCTGGTTCAGACACTAAATAAAAGGATAAAAATGTCAAAAGATGTAATCGAATTTGAAGGTACAATATTGGAAGCAATGCCCAATGCAATGTTCAGGGTGGAGCTTGAAAACGGTCACGAGATTTTGGCACATATATCCGGCAAAATAAGAAAAAATTTCATAAGAATTCTTCCGGGAGATAAGGTTAAGGTTGAAATGACACCATATGATTTAACCCGCGGCAGAATTACATACAGATTGAAATAAATTAAGTAAAAAGGAAAAAATAAATGAAAGTTAGAGCTTCAGTAAAACCGATTTGCAAAGATTGCAAAGTTATCAAAAGAAGGGGAAGAGTAACAGTAGTTTGTAAAAAATACCCCAAACATAAACAAAGACAAGGATAATCTATCATTTGCAGATAGCCTGACAGCTATTACAAGTGATAAATAAAACAAAATTAATCACAAAGGAGAATAAAATAATATGGCAAGATTGTCTGGGGTGGATTTACCCCGTAACAAAAGAATGATTATAGCTTTGACCTATATTTACGGTATTGGTCCTACAAGAAGTAAAAAAATATTAGAAGCTGCAGGGGTTTCTGAAAATTTAAGAACAGATGACCTGACTGATGATGATATTAAAAAGCTTAGAACCGAAATCTCTCATTATACTGTTGAAGGTGACTTAAAGAGAGAAGAATCTTTAAATATCAAGAGATTGTCTGAAATTGGTTCTTACAGAGGACAAAGACATAGAAGAAAGCTTCCTGTGAGAGGTCAAAGAACCAAAACAAATGCCAGAACCAGAAGAGGCAAAAAGACTGGTCCTGTAGCAAAGAAAAAATAAAGTTTGTAAGTCAGTTTCCGGTATAACGATGATGACTTAGGGTGCAGGTTTTATTAACAAGTAAAAAAGCTAAGCACTCATAAAAAACGAAAGATTATTTTAAAAATAATAAAAGGAAGAAAATATAATGGCTAAACCAACAAAAACTAAAAAGAAAGAAAGAAAGAATGTATTACAAGGTGTGGTTCACATTCAATCCACATTTAATAATACTATTGTGACTTCAACAGATACCCAGGGCAATGCTGTTGCTTGGGCTTCTGCCGGTGCTTGTGGTTTCAAGGGCGCAAGAAAAGGTACTCCGTTTGCCGCTCAGTCTGCTGCGGAACTGGTTGCTAAAAAATCAGTAGACCAAGGTATGAAGAAGGTTGAAGTTTATATCAAAGGACCTGGTTCAGGAAGAGAAACAGCTATAAGAGCAATTCAGGCTGCCGGTCTTGAAATTACATTGATTAAGGACGTAACACCAATTCCTCACAATGGTTGCCGTCCACCTAAAAAACGCAGAGTATAAAATGCGTAAAGCTGGTGCCATCCGGGCACTGTTTGGCAATTTGGATGTAATAAAAAAATAAATTAAAAATATGCATACGATAACCCAAAGAGCCGAAACAAACAAGTAAAGTGATAATAAAACAAAAGGAGCTAAAAAATTGGCTAAATATAGTGGACCGACAAATAAATTATTCAGAAACTATGGTGTTAAGGATTTATCAAATAGAAAACTCACTTCTTCTATGAGACAAAATGCTTCCGGTCAGCATGGTGCTCTTAGAAAGAAACCTTCAGACTATGCTTTGCAATTAAAAGAAAAGCAAAAAATCCGTTTAACATATTTAGTTAGCGAAAAACAATTCGCAAAATATTATGAAAATGCATCAAGAAAAACAGGCGTTACTGGTACTGTTATGTTGCAAACTCTGGAAAGCCGCTTGGATAACGTAATATTCAGAGCAGGCTTTGCAATTACAAGACGTCAGGCAAGACAAATCGTAAATCACGGTCATGTTCTTGTTAACAATAAAAAGGTAGATATTCCGTCATATCTTTTAAAAGAGGGTGATGTAGTTACTGTAAAAGATTCAAGCAAAAAATACATTCAAAACGTTGTTGAATCAATCGATATGGCTTTAAATTATGCCTGGATTACAGTAGATGCTAAAGAATGCAAAATCACATTTGATCGAGTGCCCAACAGAGAAGAAATGGATCCGGAGTTTAAAGAACAGCTCGTTATTGAGTATTACTCAAAATAGTAATTAGGAGAAATTAACAGTATGGAACTTAAAATTAAAAATGTAAATACAACAACCAGTTCAGACGGTTCACAATATGGCAAATTTGTTATTGAACCGCTTGAAAGAGGTTTTGGTGCAACAATAGGCAACTCTTTAAGAAGGGTTTTATTATCCAGTCTTGAAGGTGCTGCTGTTACTTCTGTAAGAATTGAAGGGATTACTCATGAATATACTTCAATTCCGGGTATTGTTGAAGATGTTATTGATATAATGCTGAATCTTAAAGGTTTAGTTGTAAAAACAGAAACAGATGAAATTCAGCACTTAAGAATTGATGCTACAAAGCCGGGACCGGTTCTTGCATCTGACATTCAATTGCCTTCAGGTGTAAAAATTGTTAATCCTGATTGCGTTATTTGTACTATTGCAGAGGGTGGTTCATTCCACGCTGATATAGTTGTTGAGGTAGGAAAAGGTTATGTTGCAGTTGATGCTCTGAAAGATCAGAAAAACGGTCTTCCGATTGACATGCTTCCTATCGATGCAGCATTTATGCCAATTAAAAGAGTTTCTTATGTTGTAGAACCTGCCCGTGTTGGTGAAGTTATTGATTACGACAAGTTAACTCTTGAAATCTGGTCAAACGGTTCAGTTGATGTTAATCAAGCCTTGAGCAAGGCTGCTGCTCTTTTGATTGATCATTTTAAACAAATTGCTGCAATAACCGGACAACCTGTAGGCTCTTCAAGCCTTGAAGAAGAAAACATTTTGGAAGATGAATCCGAACAAACTCCTTCCTTTACAATTGAAGATTTGGAATTGTCTGTTAGAGCTTATAACTGCTTAAAGAGGGCAAGTATTAACTCTATGGCAGAATTATTGAAAAAATCAGAGCATGATTTATTGAATATCAAAAACTTTGGTAAAAAATCTTCTGATGAAGTAATTGAAAAGCTGCACGAATTAGGATTGGATTTACAGCCAAATCCCGAAGGTGTAGATGATATGGAACTTATATAATAAAAAGGATAATAGAAAATGAGACACCAGTGTAAAAAACATCATTTAGGAAAGGCTGCTGATCAAAGAACTGCGCTGTTAAGATCTTTGGCAACAGAACTGTTTCTTCATGGTGAAATTGAAACAACTATGGCAAGAGCTAAAGCTCTGAAGCCCTTCGCTGAAAGTATCATTACTTTTGCCAAAAAAGGTGACCTTGCATCCAGAAGACAAGCTGCAAGACACATTTTTGACAAAGAAACAGATAAATATATAAATCTTGAAACGGGCGAACTTTATGATGAACTGCCGGAAGGCGCAAAACATCCTAAGCAGACTGTTTTAAGGCAATTGTTTACTGTTATTGGTAAAAAATATGCTACAAGAAACGGTGGCTATACCAGAATTTTCAGACTTACTCCAAGAAGGGGTGATGCGTCTGAAATGGCTTTAATCCAATTGTCATAGAGTTATGACGCGCTACCTGATAAGTTTTGGGTATGAAGGAAGAAATTTTTTCGGCTCCCAAAAACAACCTGATAAAAGAACAGTTCAGGACGAGCTTAATAAAGCAATTTGTACTTTGATAAAAAATAATAGCACTAGAATAATAATGGCTGGAAGACTTGACAGAGGTGTCAGTGCAAAGTGTCACACAGCGCACTTTGATGCAGAGCCAATTGAGGATGAGTTTAAGTTTTTAAATTCATTAAATGCGGTTTTGCCGGAAGATATTGCAGTTTTTAGAATTTCTAAAGTTGATGATAATTTTCATGCGCAAAAAAGTGCAACCTTCAGACATTATAGATATACAATAAGAAACTCTTTTGTTAAACCGGTATTTAATAAAAATGTTCTTTTTGTAAAAAAAACTTTGGATTTTGAACTTATGAAACAGGCAATATTAGAAATTCAAGGCGAACATGATTTTAGTGCATTTAAAACAACTTCGGATAATCCAAGTTCTGTGTGTACAATTTACTTTGCAAATATTTGCAAAAGGGAAATTGAATATGCCAATGGAAATTATCTGAAGATAGATATTGTAGGGAACAGATTTCTTTACAATATGGTAAGAGCCATTGTTGGCACCCTTCTTATGATAGAAAAGGATAAGCTTAGTCCTTTGGTTATGAGCGAAATCTTAAAATCGAAAAACAGGGCGCTTGCAGGGCATAATGTAGAACCTTACGGGCTTACATTAATAAAAACCGGGTATGAAAACCCTTATGAATACATAAATAATCATTTAAACAAATAAGGAAAGGCAAATAAATGAAGACATTTAGCGCAAAACCGCTTGAAGTTGAAAGAAAATGGCATCTGATTGATGCTGACGGTATGCCTTTGGGCAGATTAGCCGTTATTGCTGCAAATCTTCTAAGAGGTAAACATAAACCGCAATATACGCCAAACATTGATACAGGCGATTTTGTGATAGTAATAAATGCCGAAAAGGTAGTTGTTACAGGCAAGAAAGAAACTGACAAAATGTACTACCACCATACTGGTTTTCCTGGTGGTTTCAGAAGCGCAAGCTTTAAAGAGCTTATGGAAAAAGATGCAAGACTTCCTATTGAAAAAGCTGTTAAGGGTATGCTGCCTCACAATACATTGGGATCAGAACAGTTTAATAAATTAAAAGTATATGTTGGATCAGAACATCCGCATGCAGCTCAAAAACCTGTAAAATATGAAATCAAAGGAGAAAATAAATAATGCCTACTGATAACAAAAATGGAAATAAAGATGCAGTAGTTAAAACTGGCAGAAGAAAATGTTCAATTGCTGTTGCAAAGGTTTCTTCCGGAAAAGGCAGAGTTTTTGTGAATGGCAAAACTTTAAGAGGATATTTTGGCAACCGTCCAAGCTTGGAAATGACTATTTACAGACCTCTTGTTTTAACTGATAATCAAGACAAGCTGGATATCAATGTTAAGGCTGTTGGCGGTGGTGTTTCTGCTCAGGCTGATGCTATTAAACATGCCATTTCGCGTGCTCTTTTGGAAATTAACGAAGAATATAAACCGGTTTTAAAACAGGAAGGTTTATTAACACGTGATGCAAGAATTAAAGAGCGTAAAAAATACGGTAGAAAAAGAGCCAGAAAGAGATTCCAATTCTCAAAAAGATAATTTTCTATCTTGTATATTTTATGGTTTTAAAATTGTATATAAAAGTCCGCATAGATTTTGCGGACTTTTATTTTTTATCAATCAGGTTATTTAAAATTTATAACTCGTGCGCATAAGCTCATAGCATGTTTTTATGCCAGCTTGAAATAATATTTGCAATTCTTTCTGATGCATGTCCGTCTCCGTATGGATTCACGGCCATTTTCATTGAATTATAAAAATCAGAACTATTTAACAGTTTTTGAACGGTTGAAACTATTTTTTCTTTATCTGTGCCAACAAGTTTAACGCAGCCACAATCAACTGCTTCCGGTCGTTCTGTTTCATCTCTTAATACCAAAACAGGTATACCAAGCGACGGTGCCTCTTCCTGCACTCCGCCTGAATCAGTCAAAATTATATGCGATTTTTTCATTAAAGCGCAGAAGGGCGCATAATCCAGCGGGTCAATGAGTTTTATTCTATCAATTCCCTGTAGTTTGCTAAATACAACATTTCTTACATTCGGGTTTAAATGTACAGGGTAAACTACTTCAATATCTTTATTGTTTTGTATAATCTCTAAAATTGCATCACAGATGTTTTCAAGCGGTTTGCCAAAATTTTCTCTTCTGTGGGATGTTAAAAGAATTGTCTTTAAATTTGGGTTTAAGCCTATAAAAGAAAGGTCTATATTTTTTTCTACTGTATATAAAAGCGCATCAATCACAGTGTTTCCGGTCTTATAAATTCTTCTTCCGTTTTCATAGCTGTTATCCAAAGCACGGTTTGAAGTTCCTTCCTTGATTCCTGAATTTAAAAGATTTTGAATAGAGCCTTCTGTTGGTGCAAAATGCAGATCGGAAACCGAATCCGCTAAAACCCGGTTAATTTCTTCCGGGAAAGGATAATCTTTATTAAATGTCCGAAGCCCTGCTTCAACATGTCCTATTGGAATTCTTGCATAGAATGCACTTAAAGCACTTGCAAAAGCAGTTGTTGTGTCTCCATGGACAAGTACAATATCGGGTTTTGTTTTTTCAAATATTTCTTTTGTCTGCTGCAGAATGCCGGAAGTTAAATTCCATAAATTTTGATTTGGCTTCATGAGATTCAAATCAAAATCGGGAATTATATTAAAAAGTTCCAAAACCTGATCCAGCATTTGTCTGTGCTGTGCAGTCACAATCGTAATTGTTTCAAAGTCTTCTCTTTTTTTTAATTCCAAAACAAGAGGAGCCATTTTGATTGCTTCAGGTCTTGTGCCAAAAATTACAGCAGTTTTAATTTTTTTATCCATAGAGAAATTATATATAAAGCGGACAAAAAAGACAAGAATTTTTAATGTCTTATTGTGTCAAATCCTAAAGGAGTTTTTATGATAAATATTAACAAATGTAACATTTTTTTAAAAATTTGAAATTATATGATTGATATATATTTTATATATTTGTAAAGTGTATTGTTAGTTGGAGTTTAGTGTATGCTTAAATTAGTTTCGGCTATTCGTGATGGTATTGCAAATACAATAGAACGGGTGACTTCCAAAATAACCCCTCAAAAATCAAACAAAACATCTTCCAATCTTATCAATCCGCACAGAAGCGAAGATTCCCAGGTTGAGTTAGATACTAACTTTGATGATTCTGTTTCAAAAGAATATGAATACGGGAGTTGGAATAAAACAAAGCGCCATGCCGGTAATGGTCAATTCGATGCTGATTCTATACAGGGCAGCATAGGTGATTGCGGCTTAATGTCTACTTTACGCGCTTTAAGAAATTCTGAAAACGGACAAAAAGCACTTAGTGATGTTATGAGTTATAATCCAGAAAAAGGTGAATGGAGTTTTAAATTTAAAACAAAAGATTTTACCGAAGGCGGCGCCAGTCCGATTGTTGTAACAAAAGATGAAATAGATCAGGCAATTGCTGATAAAAGGGCAAGTAAGGGTGATGATGATGTGACTGCAGCCGAGCTTGCTATTGAAAAATATTTCAAACAAATTGGCAGAGACTCTGAGAATAATACGCAGGATGGAATAGTAAAACAAATTGTTGATATCCAAAACAGAGCAAGAGACAAACGTACTGCTGCCGGAATGGAGGACAAGGGTTATCTGAACGGTGTTTCTCCATATGTGGCATATGTATTCACCGGAAAAGTTCCGGAATCATTGAACGTTTACGAACCAAGCGAGAAGCAAAAGGCTCAGGAATATCTGGAAAATTTTGATGCAAAAACCGATATGATTGTATTTTCCCAAATAAATACTGCCGGTGTAGCAAATAGTGGCGGGGATAACTCTTTTACAATGATTGGCAATAGTCAGGTTCTTCAAAACCATGCATATACAGTATGCAGTGTTGACGGGGATAAAGTTACGCTTCGCGAATCAAATAACCCTTCTGGAACTATTGTTGTAACAATAGACGAGCTTTTAAACTGCGAAGGCAACAATTCCTTCTATGCCTCCGTTATTGACGATAATTAATGACAGTTTAATAAATTCTTAAAAAGACGTATACCAAAAGGCGTACGTCTTTTTTGTTTGTCATGCCCCTTTGTTTGTTGTAAAATGTCATTATAAGGCAGTTTATGGAGAGATTTCAGTTTTGAGTCAGACAAATTTATTTGATCATGGAAAAATTGTTCCTATTAATATAAGAGACGAAATGAAAAGGTCATATATTGACTATGCAATGAGTGTTATTGTAGGTCGTGCTCTTCCTGATGTAAGAGACGGTTTAAAACCGGTTCACAGGCGTATTTTATTTGCTATGAATGAACTTGGTATGATGCCGGATAAACCGTTTAAAAAATGTGCCAGAATCGTCGGTGAAGTTCTCGGTAAATATCACCCGCATGGTGATACAGCAGTATATGAAGCTTTGGTTCGTATGGCTCAGGATTTTGCTACAAGATATTTGACAATTGATGGTCATGGAAACTTTGGCTCTGTTGACGGTGATTCTGCTGCTGCCATGAGGTATACAGAGGCAAGAATGCACAAAATTACTACTTCAATGCTTGCAGATATTGATTGTGAAACGGTGGAATTTGTACCAAACTTTGATGGTTCCTTGGTTGAGCCTGCTGTATTACCTGTGCGTCTTCCTATGCTTCTTTTAAATGGTGTTTCAGGTATTGCTGTTGGTATGGCAACAAATATACCGCCGCACAATTTGTGTGAAATTGTAGACGGTACAATAGCTTTAATAGATAATCCGGATATCACAATTGACGGGCTTATGGAATATGTCAAAGGACCTGATTTTCCAACTGCTGCAACAATTATTGGTACCTCCGAAATTAAAAAAGCCTATGAAACCGGTCGCGGTTCAATTAAAATGTCTGCAGTGTCTACTATTGAAGAAATTCAGGGCGGCGGCGGAAGACAGTCAAGAACTGCGATTATCGTAACAGAACTTCCATATCAGGTGAATAAGGCTGCATTAATTGAGAAAATTGCAGAGCTTGTAAAGGATGGCAAAATTGTCGGCATTTCCGATTTAAGGGATGAATCCGACAGAGACGGCATGCGTATTGTCATTGAACTTAAGCGTGATGCTAAACCTGATGTTGTAAGGAATAATCTTTATAAGCAAACAGCGCTTCTAAGTTCTTTTGGCGTAAATATGGTTGCTCTTGTTGGACAACAGCCAAGACTTTTGAACCTGTATGAAGTTTTGAATGAATTTGTTGAACACAGGGTTGAAGTTATTACAAGAAGAACTTTGTATTTCCTGAAAAAGGCAAAGGCAAGAGCACATATATTGGAAGGCTTAATGATTGCTCTCAATGCTTTGGATGAAGTGATTGAATTAATCAAGAAGTCTAAAAATACAGAAGAAGCAAGAGAAGGATTAATGAGCCGCTTCGGATTAGATGTTGACCAGGCAAATGCAATTCTTGAAATGCAATTAAGAAGATTAACCGGCTTAGAGCAAGATAAAATCAGAGCTGAGTATGATGAATTAATGAAAAAGATTGCAGAATATGAAGAAATCCTGGCTGACAGACAAAAAATCTTAAATATTATTAAGCAGGAACTTTTGGAAGATAAGGAAAAATTCGGTGATGATAGAAAAACCCAAATTCTTCCGGAACAGGGTGAATTAAATGTTGAAGATTTAACTCCAAACACCCAGATGGCTGTATTTATTACAAGACAGGGATATATCAAGAGAATTTCTTTAGATACCTTTGAAAGGCAGAATCGCGCCACAAGGGGCAAGGGTGGCATGAAAACCAAAGAGGATGATGATGTTGATCATTTCTTCACAGCAATGATGCATGATAAGGTATTGTTCTTCTCATCCAAGGGTGTTGTATACAGCTTGAATGTTTACGATTTCCCTGAAGGTTCAAGACAATCCAAAGGCTTGCCGATTATTAATGTTCTTCCGATTGAACAGAATGAAACAATTACGGCGGTAGTTCCTGTTAGCAGTTTTGATCCGAATACAAACCTTATAATGCTTACAAAAGCGGGCTATATCAAACGTATCAGTCTTGATAACTTCAGTACAATAAGAAGAAACGGCATTATTGCAATCGGTCTTGAAGAAGGAGATACTCTGAATTGGGTAAAACTTGCACAGGATAACGATGAAATTATTATTGGTACAAGCTGCGGTATGGCAATAAGGTTTGCAATTTCAGACCTAAGACCTTTAGGACGCTCTGCACGTGGTGTGAACTCAATGAAACTTAGAACGGGAGATACAATAATAGGCTGTGATGTTGTACCGAGAGACTATGACGCAGATTTGCTTGTTTTAACCTCAGACGGCTTTGGTAAACGTTCCAAACTTTCTGAATTCAGGGCACAGAACAGAGGCGGATTGGGTTTAATTGCAACTAAATTCAAAACTTCCTCTTCAAGGCTTGTTGCACTGACTATTGTTGAAGAAAAAGATGAAATAATGGTTGTAAGTGCAAACGGCGTTGTAACAAGGGTAAGTGCTTCTTCCATTTCAAGACAGGGTCGTCCTGCGACAGGTGTCAAGGTTCAAAATCTTGGGGAAAATGATTACGTTGTTTCTGTGAACAAAATCGTTGAACCTGATGAAGATGATAGCATTAAAAATGCTGAAAATAACAAAACGGACGACGCTACGAATAACATTTCGCAGGCAAGTCTAAATTTGGAAGAGTAAAGTTTAGTAATATTGTTTTAATATATCTAAAATTGCCTTCACTTAGAGAAGGCAATTTTTTTGTATATTTATTTTAAAGAAAGTTTACTGCGGATGCTGCAAGTATTCTGCAAAGTACAAAAAGAGCAGCTAAATTTATAAAACTTTAGTTTAACTAATAAATTTCTACAGCATATCGCCCATGCCAAATGTGAAGAAGCCGTTGCTATGTCCCGAACCTTTGGTATTGGTGAGCGGAATACCGTAATCTAGATTAATAGAACCTAAGCCTGGAATAAATATTCTGACACCTGCACCCATTGTAATACCGTAGCCCGGTCTGTCGTAAAGTTTGTCAGTGAGGGTGGAGCCAAATACTTTGCCTGCGTCAACAAATCCGGCAAGTCTTATATTGTTTAGGAATGAATTTGAAGTTATGCGGTCCAAAAATGGTATAGGAAATCTAAATTCGGCACTACCCATCATAAAACCGTTTCCTGAACCTACATCAGCTACGTTAAATCCTCTTAAGGAATAAGGACCGCCAAGTGTATATGCTGCAAACTCAGGCAAATGTCCGTTGATTTTGCCACCGGCTCTTGCCGTTAATACTAATGAAGATTTTCTTCCTGCCGGAACAAATTTTTTCAAGACACCGTTTAATTTACCGTAACTGTCAGCATCTGAAAAACTTAATGCCTCTTCAAGACTTACTTTTGCAAGTACACCGCGTCTTGTGTTTATAGCATTATCTCTTGTATCATAAATCAGTGCAGGAATGGCTCTTGCATAGAAGCCTCCTTCAAGCTGTTCCTCGCGTCTTGAGAGAGGAATATTATGCCTATTATATAATTGTATAATGCCGGCTCTGTCGCCCTCTTTTAAATGAACATTTTCAGCACCAAGGCTCATGCTGAATGAAAGATTTTTTGATTTTTCAAGTGCCCTGGTTAAAGTAATGTCCCCGCCGTATCTTTCTTCTATTGCAAGCGGTACCTGATAACTTCCAAAGTTTCTCGCAAAGGCTCTAAAGCCAAGAGACTGGTTTTCCGATTTGAAATGCGGCTCAAGGAAAGATAATTCTGCCTGTAAATTTGCACGGTTTACTACACTTGAATCATGCATCAAAATACCGGTACCAGCCATAACGTTCAGGTTTAATTTTTGACCGAGACCAAGGAAATTATTTTCACCAAAGCCTACAGATCCAAAAAAGCCTGAGTTTGAATCTATACCAACACCGAGGGAAATCCTTCCTGTTCTTTGTTCGTCAAGTTTTACAATTACATCATATGTGCCTGTAGCTTCATTGAGCTCAATGTCTCTTTGCACGTCCTTAAATGCTTGTGTACCCATAAGGCGCATTATGTCTGCGCGCATCAGATTTTCATTGTAAACCTCACCCGGCGTTTGCAGGATATTTCTTTTAACAATAAAATCTTTTGTTTTATTGTTTCCTTCGACTTTTATATCGCCAATGATACCTTCGTTAATCTTTATGGTTATGATATTATCCGGGTCATCCTGAATGCTTGTTACCTTTGCTAAAATATAGCCTTTACTTGCATACAGTTCCTGAATATTTTCAATTGCAGCATTTATTGCAAGTATATTTTGGGGTTTTCCTTCCAAATCCTTTAGCACATTCATGATTTCATAAGTGCTGAGACAATTGTTACCCTCTATTAAAAAGCCTTCGATTGGCGGGTTTTCTTCAACAATGATTCTTAACTTTACGTTTCCATCATCAAGTTTAATAGGCAATGCTCTTATGTTTTGTGTAAAATATCCGGATTTATAGAGCTTATTTAAATCATTTGCGATAGTTTTTCTATTAAAAGGATATCCTTCCTTTAGGCTCAATTGTCCTTTGATAAAACTTGTTTCAACAAGATTGTTTCCGTATATTTCAACATCTTTTATATGGACAGCCTCGATATCATCAGAAGAATCATTATTTGAATCCTGCATATAAACACTTGGTGCAAAATTTTCTTCAGCCTGGGTTTCTTTTTGCTGCTGCTTTTCAATCTTTGTCTTATTTCTTTTAAACGGATTTTTAAATTCAAATGCAAACACGGCGCCTTCATTTAAAAGAAAGACGCTTGCAAGGGTTAATATTAAAGAGGTTTTATAAAATTTTCTCATTAAATTCCACTTAATCTCTTTGTTAATATTATAGCGTAAAATATTAAGTATACAAACAAAAACTAAAATGTTACAAATTTATATACTCTAAAATGATGATTTATGATTTAATATTAATATAAAGAGAGTTGGAGTTTTTTGTTTTGGATTTAGCAGGCAACCACAGAAAACTAATAGAAGAAACCATAAGAGCAAATGACAGATACTTTGGAAATGAAGATTTGCTCGAGGCGTTCTGTTCCGATGTTTATAAAAAGTCCTATCTTTTGCTTGATTCAGTGTCCAATGTGGAAAATCTGAAAACTTATCTTGCCAAAGTTGTAGATACTTCAATCTCAAATATTTTAAGGCAAAACGGCAGGGATGATACCCCAAAACCAAGACCGGAAAAGGATAAGGTTCAGATTGATATATTGGATGATGCAAATATCAAAGAACGGATAATAAGGGAAACAAATTTAAGCGAAGCAGATATTGACCGCGCAGCAGCTCTTTCCAGACAAAACAGAGTTCAGAATCTTAAAGATGAACATATTATATCTATAAAATCTGAAAATTCGGCTCCAAGAAGTCTATCCGGCGATATTTTTGCCGATGTGAATGACCCGAGAATTGATTTTCCGGAAGGCGAAATAAAAGAAAGTGTTATAAATAAAATATTGTCTATTGTTTATGATTTACATACAAAATATCCGGAAAAAGGATATTTCCAGATTTTTTATTTAAGACATGCCCGCCTTAAAAAACAGGCTAATATTGCAAATGAATTAAAAATTACCCAAGGCGAATTAAGCAAAAGATATTTTGAACTGATAAAGCTTGTAAAAGAACAGTTGTAGCTTGTATCTATATCTTTAAACCGGTCGTATTTTGGTATGTCTTGCTTATGCCAAAACTGGGATATGTGCTTAATGGTGTAAACTTGTTTGCACTTGGGGGTTCCGGCGTGTTATATGTTTTTGTAAAGAATGGTTGCGTTCTGGTGCTTTGCATATTTACAGGGATGGTATCTTTGTTATTTTTTCCATCTGTTTTTTTCTTAACATAGGCTGCAAAAGCATTTCTTGCAATTGGGGTTAAAATGCAGGTGGATATTATTCCGCCCAATATTGCAGCACCGGTTTTGAGGTTTCTTCCCATTTTTGCATATTCTGCACCGTGTGAAGCATAGTCTAAAATATTTCCTGCAGCATCTTTTAGGCTGATAAAAGGTGCTTTGCCGTTTTGACCCGGTTTACAGCTTTTTTCCGCCATTTTCATTAAATTTGTTGTAACTGCTGCATACATTGCAATATTTACAGTTCCATCTGCAATTTCTTGTGGAATTAAAAACTTCTTATCTTCTTTTGAAAGTTCTTTGCTTTTTGCAATTCCGACAGTTTGGGCTGCGGAAGCTAAAATCCAGCCTATTGCCGCGGTCGCGAACAGGAAGTTGGCATTATTGTTTTTATCAAACCAGCTGACAAAAGTTTTTTGCATAGCGTTTATTATGCCCATTTAATCACCTCCATATTTACCTGAGACATTGGAGGTAATTCACCCTTGTCTATTTTTTCTTTAATTGAATGCATTTGTTCTTTTGTATTTTTATTAAATGACGGAGCAGGTGTCTGGATTTTATCACTGCCCGTATTGTTTTTACTATTCATTTTTTTTGTAAAGAGGTGTGTAAGTTTATCCGTCAGGGGGACATCTATAAGGAAGTTTGTGAACATCATTATGCCAAGCCCCATTAAAGTTCCAATAACGGCAGCAGTGTGGTTTTTATTTTGTTTCATGAATTCCGGAATTTTTGAAGCAAGTTTTTTGCTCTCTAAAATAGCATTGGTGCCCAGAATACAAGCTTCTCTTATTATTACCCCTGTTGTCGTACAGGCTATTGCTTTTGCAGCGCTTCTGACTGCTGAAGTTTTTTTTGTTTCTTCATCAATCCAGGGGTTTAGTTTATCCATAACCGGATGAAGCACAAGAGCGGCTACACCAAATGCAAGCCTCTGGCCGGGAGATTGCAAAGCGCCTACCTTGTCCAGCATTCTTGCTGCACCAGGACCAATAGACAGTCCTTTAAAATTCGGGCTTGTATATGACATATTGCTGTTAATTCTTAGCATAGGGTTCTATAAACTGAAATTTTATTTTCCACAAGTCCACTAACGCATATAAAAATAAAAAATTGCGTTATTTTTTGCTACCATTAACAATTTTTAATATTATATTTGTAGTATTTAATAAGAAAAAATGTCCATGGTACAATTATTATAGCACGTAATTTTATTTTGGGAATAGTTTTATGGAAAATACAAGACAACCTTTTTTCTACGATATTACTTTGAGGGATGGAAACCAGTCTTTAAAAAAGCCTTGGCAGTTGTCTGAAAAGGAAATAATTTTTAACAAACTTCTTGAATTAAAAGTTCAGGCAGTCGAGCTTGGTTTTCCGGCGTCTTCTGAAATGGATTTTGAAGCTTGCAGATACCTGGCTTCAATTGCCACCGAAAAAACGGTTGTATCCGTACTTGCAAGGTGTGTAAAAAATGATATAACAAGCGCAGTTGAGGCTGTTAAACATGCAGGAACCCCCAGAATACATACGTTTTTAACTTTAAGTCCTTTTCACATGAAATATGTTTTAAATAAGGATCCTATGGAGGTGCGCAAAACTGCGATTGAAGCTGTTAAATTTGCATATGAGGAAATTTCAAAAGCAAATAAAAATGGTCAGGTTGAATTTTCAGTAGAACATTTTGGCGATTGCGGCGAGAATCTTGATTTTGTAATTGATACTCTGAAAGAAATTGTAAAAGCTGGTGCTACGACTATCAATCTTCCGAATACCGTTGAAAGAAAGCGCCCGAGAGTTTTTCTTGATATGATTGAAAGAGTTTATGATGCACTTCCAAAAAGCGTATCGCTTTCACTTCATAACCATAATGACCTCGGGATGGCTACAGCCACAACAGTTGAAGGATATTTTTCAGGCGCAGTGCAATTGGAATGTTGCCTAAACGGACTTGGAGAGCGCGCAGGAAACACTAATTTTTATGAAGTCGCTGTAGCACTTCATAATTCAGGAGTGGATGTTCCCATAGATTTATCAAAAATTTATGAAACGGCACTGATTGTATCTCAGATGTCAAAAGTTGAAATTTATGAAAAAGCGCCTTTAATAGGTCCTGATGCCCTTGCCCACAGAAGCGGAATTCATCAGGATGGTGCACTTAAAACAAAAGATATGGAATTTGGCGCCTACAGACCTATTCACCCATCCTTAATAGGAAGAAAGGATGATGAAAAAATTGGCTTTACAAGTCAGTCCGGAAAAACTGCAATATTCGAAATAATATCAAAGGCAGGTTATCCGATTACAATACAGGAAGCCATAAGACTTACCCCCGTAATCAAGGAAGCAGCAGAAAAAATCGGTGAGCTTCCGACAAGAAATATTATTGATATCTACTTTAGGGAAATCTGCAATGTTCAGGGACCCTTTAAACTTACAAATTTTGACCATGTTGAGGATAATAAATTTGTTGTTGAATTCAAATACAATGACAAGCCTTTCAAGGTAACGGGCGAAGGAAACGGACCTATAGATGCTTGTATGGATGCACTGAAGCAGGCGGGATTTGAAAGAAAACTTTTATTCTATAAACAGATTGCAATGGATGAAGAACTTTTGGGTTCAGGCGCTATAGCTATGAGTGTTATTCATATTGAAGGCAATAATAAAGAAAGTATTATAGGTCGCGCAATTCATAAAAACACTGCGGTTGCAAACGTTCGGGCTATATTTAATGCTTATAATCTGATATATAAGGTTTAAAAATGAAACGTGGTACACTCTTTGCGTGGATTTTGGTACTATTTGCCTTAATGTGTTTTGCTGTATTTTTATATGTAAATTCTTTGACATTCAAGGTTCAAAAAGCACTTTGGGGCAAGGATTGCGAGGCTCATGTCGCAGTAATTTGTAAAGATAAAACTTGGACATTTAATAATAAAAAAACGCCTCTGATGAGTGTTTTTAAATATTTTGTTGCATTAAAGGTTTTGGATAAAATTGAAAGAGAAAAACTTTCTCTTGATGATAAGATTGTTGCAACCGAAACAATGATAAGCAGGACAACATATACCCCTATGTTAAAAAGATATACAAAAACACCTTTTAAAATTTCGGTTGCAGAATTAATGAAATATATGGTGTCTGAAAGCGATAATAATGCGACAGATATTTTGCTTTCATACGTTGGCGGGATTTCAGAGGTACAGAAATATTTAAATATACTGGGCTTTAATGATATCGGACTTTTTGCTGACGAGAAAATGATGGAAGCTGATATTCAAAATCAGTATTTAAATAAAGCAACACCCCTGGATGTCATTTCACTTATGAAAACCGTAAGAGAAGGGAAAATTCTGTCGACGGACCGTGTGGAATTTTTAGACAATATTTTAATTGAAACAACAACAGGTGAAGATAAAATCAAAGCAGGTCTGCCCAAGGGCACAATTTTTGGGCACAAAACCGGCATGTCATCCAGAAAACCGGATGGTGTCAGAATTGCCGAAAATGATGCAGGGTTCGTAATTTTGCCTGACGGTAAAACGTATTATATAGCAGTGTTTGTAACCGAGTCAAAGATGAGCGACAGCGAAAACCACGCTCTTGCTGCTCAGGTTTCGGAAATTGTGTATGAACATATAATGGCATTAAAATAACTGTTTAATTTACTGACTTTGCTTCTGCAACGGCGCGTTTTGCACTTTCAACAATTTCCTGTGTTGATTTTTTATAATAAAGCTCATGACCAAGCCCTACTGCCGTTGCACCTTTTTCAAGGTATTCTTTAATATCTGAAATTTTAATAGAACCTGTGGGCATAACGTTTAAAAATTTCATAGGTCTTAAAAGTTCTTCAATGTATGTTGCCCCGCCAAGGTCTTTAATCGGATAAATTTTTATAACAGGGACTCTTGCTTTCCAGGCGGTATAAGCTTCATTTGGGGTAGTGGCCGTAAGCATAAGGGGGATTTTGTGACCTGAGGATAATTTTACAAGGTTCATTTGTAAAATGGGCGAAACTAAAAGCTTTGCGCCTGCTTCAATTCCTGCAAGGGCTTGGGATGAAGTTATAACTCCGCCTTGTGCTACATATATGTTTTCATTTTTAGCAACTTCTTTAATGGCATCTATTGTAGAATTTATTTCTATTACTCTGATTCCGCCTTCTATATAGGCGTTTGCAATCTCTATGGCTTTTTTGGTGTCATTTTCTCTTATGATTCCATAGATTTTATTTTCTTTTATTGCCTGAATAATGTTTGTCATTTTATGTGCCGCTTCCTGTTTTTATTTGAATATTTTTGTGGTAGATATCTCTCACCTTGTTCTCATTTAGCGTAACACTAAGGAAAGTATTTTTCAATTTTCTTGGTTTTATTATTTCAAAGGTCTCTATGTCTTTTAAAAGACAGTTTATCTTTGATTTTGTATTTTTATGCATTAATTCAGCTGAAAGCTGCAATGCAACTTTGCTTGCATCGATTAAATTCAATCTTGTCAGGTCAAATTCAAAGTCTGCAGAAAAACCAGTGTTGAAATACTTTCTTGCGCTTTGCATTTTTCTGTCTAAGTCTTTGCAATTAAAATCTATCTTAATTTTTCTCATAATTTTTTGAGGATTAAAATTTGTATTCATTTAATAAAAATGACGACACGGGACTTTTAAACTTTATTAATCTTTTATTAAATTTAAGCTGTTTGGTGTATAATTTAGAAAATAATTGTTTAAGAGGGGACGGTTAATATGCAAGCCACTTTTATGAAAGAAGATGAACTCATTCAGAGTGCAAAAGAGGTTTTTGATATTGAAGCAAATTCAATTATGCGTCTGAAAGAAAGACAGGGGCAGGAATTTGTAGAAGCGATAAATATTTTGTACGGTTCAAAAGGAAAAGTGGTTGTAACGGGTATGGGAAAATCCGGTCTTATAGGCAGGAAAATTGCCGCAACGCTATGCTCTACAGGTACTCCTGCGGTTTTCCTTCATCCTGCAGAATCTACCCATGGAGATTCTGGCATCATTACAAGGGATGATGTTGTAATAGGAATTTCAAACAGCGGTGAGACTGGTGAATTGTTAAATCTTTTGCCTTTAATTAAGCGCTTTGGCGTTCCTTTAATTGGTATGACAGGCAAAATGGATTCCACTCTTGCGAAAAGAAGCGATGTTGTTTTGGATGTATCGGTTGAAAGAGAAGCCTGTCCGTTAAACAAGGCACCTACTGCAAGTACTACGGTAACTCTTGCCATGGGCGATGCGCTTGCTGTCTGTCTTTTGAAGAAACGCGGTTTTTCGTACGAAGATTTTCTTGTATTTCATCCGTCGGGTGCCCTTGGAAAAGGTATTTTATATAAAGTTTCAGACTTAATGTTAAAGGATGATAAATTGCCGGTGGTAGATGAAAATCTGGGTTTTATTGACGCGGTGAAATTGATTTCAGAAAAAAAACTTGGCTGCGCCTATATTTTGAATCCGGATAAAACTTTAAAAGGGGTAATAACGGATGGCGACATTAGAAGAATTTTGCTAAAATACGGAAATATAAATGATCTTAAAGTTAAGGATGTTATGGTGCTAAACCCGAAACACGTTAATACTGATGATTTAGCCGCTAAGGCACTTTCTATTATGGAAAAATTTTCCATTACATCTTTGGGTGTTACGGAAAATGATAAATTAATTGGAATTATTCACATTCATGACCTTTTAAAGGCAGGAGTGGCCTAATGAACGAAGCTTTTAACGATTTGAATCTAAGACTAAAGGCAAAGAAAATAAAACTTGTTGCTTTTGATGTTGATGGTGTTATGACGGATGGATCTTTAACATTTTTAGAGGATGGCAGAGAAATTAAAACATATAACGCCAAAGACGGTCAGGGTGTTGTGATGTTAAATAAAGCAGGTTTTAAGACAGCTATTATTACAGCACGTGATAACGGAACGGTGGAACACAGGGCAAAAGTGCTTGATATCACGAGGCTTTTTAAGGGGCAAAAGAATAAAGTGAAAGCTCTGGATGAACTTTGCAAAGAATTTAATGTTCAATACGATGAAGTTGCCTATATGGGAGACGATTTTCCTGATTTATGCGTAATTGAGCGTGTAGGTCTTTCCTGTGCGCCAAATGATGCCATAGACGAGATTAAAGAGGCTGCCTCTTTTGTTTCATCGTATGGTGGCGGAAAAGGCGCTGTTCGTGAATTTTGCAACTTCATTTTAAAATCAAACGGTATTACCTGGCATGATATTGTAAAAAACAATGAAACACTGAAACAGTAGAATACATCACATTTTTTGCATCATTTTTTGGTATTGAACTCTGTAATTTTGCGGCATTGATGGTAAACTTATTGCTTTTTTGTAATAGCTTATTCCTGCTTGCCTTTGTTTTTGAAACAGTTTTATATCCCCTAAAAACGTGTATGCAAGCCATTCATTCGGGAATTTTTTAGTTGCGGTGAGCAAAATTTCTTCTGCTTTTATATTGTTTCCCGTGTGTCCATAGCTTATTGCAAGAGCGCAAAGTGTGTTGTAATCATTTGGATTTATTTTGAGGGCTTTTTCAAAATTAACAATAGCCTCATTATAGTTTTTTGTCACCTTTAGCGCATTTGAACCTTGCTGCAGATAATATTTATAATTATTCAATTCTTCTGCCGTCAAGGCATTTGCAGAATTTGATAATCCAACAAATAACATAAATATTATTAAAAAACATTGTACTTTTTTCATAATATTTTCTTCCCTTATTGTATTTCCTTTATGCTTTTTAAGATATTGATTGCATCGGCTTTTTCTTCTACGGTAAAGGTGGGTTTTTTATGTTCAAAAGTTGTGATATAAACACCCTTTGTCCCTTTGAAAATCCTACAGATTGTGGATTGTCCATGACCTGTTACTTTTGACATATATAAAACCTCATTTTCGTTTGAGGATAATTTCTGTATAATTAATTCGCCACCCAGCTGTTTTGCAGATTGCCTGGATAATTGTTCAAGTTTACTGTAAACGGTGTCCGGTGTGTAATTATAGGTGTTTTTATCATAAAAACCTATGGTTAAGATTTTTGTCCATTTATAGTTAACGACATCTTCGCCGTTGCAACCGTATGTCATAAGCCAATGCTTATCGTTACCTTTAAAATATGCTCTTTTCCAGTTTGGATCTTCAACTTTTATCCATTCGCCGGCAGGGGCTTTGATGTTTGCCTCTCTGACTTTTTGTTCCTCAATGCAAGCTTCTTTGAGTTTTTGTATTTCAGTCTTTTTGGTTTCCGATAGTGATGGCAATTTTATTGCTTTGTCGTAGTAATCAACTGCAAGCGGTGTCAGCCCCTGAGCTCTTTTTATATCCCCTAAAAATGTATACGCTACCCATTCGTTCGGGAATTTTTTAGTTGCAAGGATTAAAGTTTCTTCCGCTTCCTTGGCTTTTCCAAGATATCCATAGCTCATGCCAAGTATACAGTATGCTCCATAGTTATTTGGGTTTATTTGAATTGCCTTTTTAAAATTGATGATTGCCGTATTGTAGTCTTTTGCAGCAAAGGCTTTTGAGGCATGTGCCATATATGTTTTAAAATCATTGTTTACTTGCGGAGTATTTGCAAGTGTATAATGTGCAGCTCCAAACAATAAAATTAAAGCAATTACAAAAGATATTAGAAATTTTTTCATTATTGCCATTCTTTCATGATATTCTACACCCTGATTATATTGTTTTTTGGGATACAAGTAAAATAAATAAAAGCAATAATATTTTTTATGTGTATCAAAAATTGAATCTATGGGTTTTTATTTCAATTTTTGATATTCTTCATCCGGTACTTCTTCAAGCCATTCAGTTGAACCGCCATCTGAAGGAACTTCGATTGCAAGGTGGGAAAACCAGCTATCCGGGGCTGCGCCATGCCAGTGCTTTACTTCTGGGGGAATATTTACAATATCTCCTTCTTTTAGTTCCTGTGCAGGTTTTCCCCATTCCTGGTAATATCCGCGTCCATTGACTGCAATTAAAATTTGACCTCCCTTGTGGTGAATATGCCAGTTATTTCTGCACTTGGGCTCGAAAGTTACATTTGCAAGTCCAACCTGTTCTTTGTTTAGCATATTTAAATAACTGTTGCCTTTAAAATATTTTGCATAGGCGATATTTGGCGCACCAACAGCAAACATCTCGGCTTTTGGTGTGCTTGAAATGGTTAAAATTTCTTTTATTTGACCATCTGTAAGACCTGTGTTTTTACCCATTTGAATATGTGCATTTAGCTGCGGCTCAACAGCTTTCATTGATGCAAGGGTGGCAATTGTTGCAATTTCTCTTTCCTGACTGGTTAAAACCCCGCGTGCAAAAATATCTGCAAAAAGATGCTCTTTTAAGAATGTATCAACCGCAGGAGCAAAATCAAACAAGGCACCTTTTACGTGGTCACCAGTGAGCTCTACCTGAACCTTGTCTCCGTATGCGAATTTATCAACATTGTTTTTCAGAGGCGTTGGAGATTTACCCTCTTTGTCATTTTTACCTTTTCTTGAATCTAAGACCTTCATAAATGTTGAAATGCTGTTCAGGCTCCTTGGAAAGCCGCAATATGCGTACATTTGCACAAGAATTTCTTTTATTTCATTGATTGTTAAACCATTGTCCAAGCCTTGGTTTAAGGCGTTTTCAAGTTTTTCCAAATCCCCTGCTGCGGTATATGATGAAATCTCAACAATGGATTTCTGTTTATCATTCAAAACGTTATTTGCCATAGCGGTACCTCCTGTTAAAAATCCGAATATTAGTAACGATACAAATAGCTTTTTTAAATTCATTTATTTTACCTCTTTTTATTTTGAATTATAAAACCTGGTGCTTACTCCAGGTCAAACTGTCTGATGAAAATTATAAAGTTTTATAAAAATATTTTAACAAACCTTAACAATGCGTTGATGAATTAGCAATAATTTTCATCATAAATACTTTATTAAGGTACAACGGAGTTTTATATTTTTTAAAAAAGAGAGAATTATGAACGAAAGAGAATTAAACACATTATTTAATATTGTTACCGAACCTGAAAAAAATGCATATGCATTAGACAGCGTTAAAAAGATGCAAGAAATTCAAAGAATTGTAAGAGTTCTTGAAATATCCAAAGCCCAAAAAGAAAGCTTTAAGCAAATTTCAGCACGCGGTCTTGTTGCTTTCAAAATGCTTGTAAGTAACAATTAGATATACGTTTCATATTCCTGAATTAAACCTTCAAGGGTGATAGAAAGTTTATGGAAACTGTATTCAGTTAGATTCAGACTGAATGCATTATATCCTTTCTTTTCATTGCCAAAGAAAATTTCTGTTATAATGTCAACCTTTGAAAATCCGGGGTAATTTACTGTAAGCCTCATCATTTTGTCGTCTTTGCGTAATTCAAAAAATGACTGGTTGAAATCTACATTTTTATTTATGTCTATCATTTTGCGCTTGTTTTCTACCTGAAGTTTAAATTTATCAAAGACAGGTGTTGTAACAAGTTCGCATTTTTTCTTAAATGCCTGCCTGAAAAGGATTGCATTCCTTTCTTCTTCCTCGCTGAAATCCCCGATTTCAACATTAGGAAGATTAGGGTTTAATTTTTTTTGTATAAATAATTTGTCATTTTTAGGTGTTTCCGCGATCTGTATTGTTTTTGTTTCAGGATTTTCGCTTGCAATATTAAGGAGGGTATCTTTAGTAAAATCGTCTCCGCCGTCAGGCTTAATAAACAGCCCTTCAGTATTTTTGTGTTCTTTTATATTTAATCTTTTTTCAATTATATCCAAAGTTTCTTTTTGGGGCTGCTCTTTTTGTGGTTGAATATTTTCATTAATACCATCATGTGCCACAAGAAGCGTATTTGTTTGTCCTTTTGTTGCTATATATGTATTTTCAAGTATTTCTTTAACTTCGTTGAAATTTTTATCATTAATTTCCGAAACTGCAGCATTTACATTGAAATCGAACCCTAAATTATTATTAATTCTCTCAAATACTGCATATGCACCGTTTAATTTTGTTTTTGGCAGGTAGATATAGTATTTTCCGTCTTTTCTGATGCCGACAGAATCATTTAACCTGACGGATTTTTTGATTATTCCGTTCAAAAGAGCACTTTTTTGTGCAAAAAATTTATCATCCGGACCTACGAGCATTAAACATGCCGGATTTTTATATTTTATTGCAGAATCAATTTCGGAGTTTAAATACTGGTCAGCATATTCTTCCGTATAAAAACCGGTCTTGTCTTCTATGATGCCAAGGTTTGTAAGAAAGCTGTTTCTGGAGTCGGTATTGATTGTAATTTCATTTTTCTGAATACACCAAATAACGCGGATTAAAAGCTCCCAGTCTGCAACAGGTGCTTTGATAATGTCTGAAATTCCAAGGTCAAAAGCATCAATTAAAAATTCTTTTGTGCACTCTTCGGAATACAAAAGAATTGGAATGTTTCTTAAAAGCTCATTTCCTTTTATATCCCCTATGGCCTTCAGGCTGTCTTCATCATCTCCTTTGCTGTGAAGCACAATAACATTAGGCATTGTCTGGCATAAAAATTCAACAGCGTTTTCAAGGTTTGTGTCAACAATTTTATCCAGATCCCTCAAAAGCACAAGTTTTGAAGATATTATATTTATTGCATCAAACTTATCTCCAATGATGGCTATAATGTTATTAAAGCTCATAATTATTAAACACTCCGTATCTTATTATTCTTTTAGAAAAGAATACTATTAATTTACAAAAATGACAAATCTATAAAGTTTTGATAAGCTTATTTTGCTATGAATAAGAAAAATTTAATTTATCTGATACTAATTTTAATAGTTGCAACCCTTATGAGGCTTTGGCATTTGGATAAGCCGGAGGGCATGTGGAATGATGAATATGTCACCTGGAAAATTGCAAGCGCCAGATTTCCGACAGATTTTTTTACAGCAATTAAAACAAATTGCCATGCTCCGCTTCATTATGTTTATTTAAAGCTCTGGATGCTTGTATTCCATGACACAGACAGATTTTTAAGACTATCATCTGTTATTCCCGGAGTTTTAAGCATAATTGTTATGTTTTTTGCAGGGCTTGAATTTAAGAAAAAAGACGGCTCTGATACAGCTGTTGCTGCTGCACTTTTATGCGGGATAAGTTCGTTTTTAATATATTTTTCCCAGGAAATCAGAATTTATTCGCTACTTTTCTTTTTGACAAGCCTAGTGCTATTGTACGCGCTTAAAATATTTAACAGTCCTTCGAAGAAAAATTTCTTTTTATATTCCCTGTTTTCTTTAATGCTTATTTTGACGCATACTATTGGTTTTGTATTTGTTTTCTTTTCAACAGCAGCACTGATGGTGTTTGCCGTGCCAAAGAAAAATACGAAAGATTTTATGTTCTATAGCGTGCTTGGGGTTGTGGTTTTAGCGCTTCCGTTTATTCCCCTGATATCAAGCATTCTTTTTAAAACCGGATATTTCAGTCAATGGTGGGCTCCTTTTAATTTCTCGAGAACTTTATTTATTTTTACTGATATATTTTCTCCCGTTTTGTATGATACTTTCCATGTTTATAATACGTTTTCAGATGCTTTTTATAAAAACGGCGTTGTGAATCTTGGATATTTTGTTTTTGCTATTATTCCTACCCTTATTGGCATTATATGCTTTGTAAACGGAGTATTAAATCCAAAAAGAATGCAGGGGTATATGCTCTCTGTTATAGTTTGTACTGTTTTAACAGTGTTGATTGCAGCAATGGCAGGAAAAATTGTATTTGTTACAAAATATTTAATTGAAATTATGCCGCTTGTAATTATACTTACTGCAGATGGCTTTAGTGCATTCAAGTCTAAAGCATTTAAAATTACCATAGCAACAATATTTATTGTATTAAATTTATTTTTCTTTACGGTTTCTAAAACCTCTGCTGTTAAACTTATAAGGGAAGAGGGGCAAAGGCTTCCTGTGGTGGCAATGCAGAATATGGGCTTAAAAAAAAACGACAAAATTCTCTTTTTATACTATCCAAAAGAGTGGTTTTATAAATATGTAGATTTTAATAATCCTGATAATGAGTCATACAAAGATGCAGATTCGGTTTCAAAATATAACTATGCCTATTATATTGCAGAAGGCACATATGAAGAACGCAGCATTATGTATGGCAGAGAAGGAAAGAGGCTTTTAAAACCTGTTTTTGCATCTAAAACAAATAGTTTATTTAATTATATTTTAGGTAGTACATTCTATAAGATGAATTCAGGGGATAAATTTTTTCTTGTTGATTTAACTTCTGTGAGCTTCTTTCCTATGAGTGTTATAAATAATATTGCATCCAGTGAAAATTCCTCAAATTATCATAATACGCCGCTTTTGTATCTTGTAATGTCGTATGCAAAAGATTTTGCTCTTGAAAAGGCTAAAAAAGAACTTGTATATGGCGGATATTATGATACCGGCGCCTGGCGGATTTATGTGTTTGAGAAGGCATAAAAAATACGAAATTTCAAAATGCAATTATCCTTCGCTGTAAATATTTGCAGCGAAGGCAGTGAATTTTGAAAGACGCAAGGCATCATTTGCAAACAGGCTGTTGAAACCCGCAATAATTCAAGAAGGGCAGCCTGTTGTACATCAATGTTTTAAGGGATTAACTAAACCGCAACACCTCGGCAGCAGCTTTCTTTTTGTAAATATTTTCCATTCAGGAAAATATAAAGCTATTTTTCTTCACTTCTTATAATCTTATCTATAAGACCATATTCAAGGGCTTCTTCTGCTGTCATGAAGTTATCGCGCTCAGTATCCTTTTTGATTCTTTCCACCTTTTGCCCGGTGTGTTCTGCCAAAAGTTCATTCAGCATCTTTTTCATTCTAAGGATTTCTTTAGCTTCAATTTCAATATCTGTTGCCTGCCCTTTGGCGCCGCCTAAGGGCTGGTGTATCATAATTCTTGAATTTGGCAGAGCCAGTCTTTTGCCCTTTGTTCCGCCTGAAAGCAAAAATGCGCCCATAGATGCCGCATCGCCGAGGCATATTGTTGAAACATCTGATTTTATAAGTTTCATGGTGTCGTAAATTGCCATGCCTGCTGTTATAACGCCGCCCGGGGAATTTATATACAGCATAATATCTTTTTCGGAATTTTCTGAATCCAAGAGTAAAAGCTGTGCCACTATGGAATTTGCAACATCATCATCAATTGCGCTTCCTAAAAATATAATTCTTTCTCTAAGTAGCCTTGAAAATATATCAAAAGACCTCTCACCCTTTGATGATGCTTCTATAACGGTTGGAACATAGCTTAGAATTTGATAAGTATTCATAAAATTTCCTTATTTTTTTGTAATTTTGTTATTTATTATAAACGAAAATTGTTTAATTTTGTAATCCTATTTTTAATCCATTTTGTAATTCAAAATTTTCCTTTGAAAACCGCAGATAAAATACGGCTGGAATTTATGCAGTATGCAATTATAGAGATTATAATCAAGACAAAAATTAATAATGCTATATTTTCCAAAATATCTAATACC
>CAJULH010000021.1 GCA_910587175.1 Candidatus Gastranaerophilales bacterium
TTTCTTATGCAATTGATGATTCAAAACTTGTTTCAAAATGGAATACAATAGACATTTTCAATAAAATATTAAGAAATGATTTTGATGAAAAAATAAGAGATGAGCTCTTTGAAGCCGTAACTTTTGCAAACAATTGCGGTGATAATTACAACAAAAACATAATTAAAGCAGTTCTTGCCTATGTAATTTTAGAAGAAGGGAATGCACTAAAATCTTTGGAAATCTGTGCAGAGGAGATGACCTGGTTTTCTAAAGAAAAAATTGCACTTGGCGCTTTAATTTCATGGTACATCAGTGCAAAAGCAACAATGGCGACCAATGGGGCAGATAAAGCAATAGAAATTTGTGAAAAAGCTATAAAAATCTGCGAAAGCACAAAAATAAACACCGTATATTTCAAAATACTTTTCCAATCTTTAATGGCAAGAGCATATTTGAACAAAGGCGAACTAGACAATGCCAAAACATACTCAGAGCTTGCTTTTCAGGATGCAAATATTAACGAACTTATCTTTCTGCAGATGATTTTATACAAACTCAGAGCAAACATCATGCAGGATTCAATCACAACAATTGATTCTTCAAGAAAGCTGGATGTTGCCCAAAATACAATCAAAACCTATGAAAAAGCACTAAACATTGCAACAAATTTAAACCTCACAAGGCATCACTATATTATCCAAAAAGAACTGACATCATTTAAAGCATACTGTCAGCTGAAAAGAATAATGTAAATCTGCAAATGCCTTGTAAACAGCGTATTATATATATTTCCCATTGACAGTAAAAACAATTTTAAATAAAATTAAGCTATGAGTGCACCAAAACATCTATATAGTGAAATTCCCCCAACAAAAATAAGAAACCGGGAAGAAAAATTCAGAGAGGCAAAAAATGTCCCGTTTTGGCATTTTATTGGAGATTTTATTTTCTTTTCGATGCTAAAAAACAGATTCTATTCCCTGATGTACAAAGGTTTAGAGAATTTCGAGAAAAGAAATAAAGATTTTGCCACGGTATTTTACGCCCCGCATTCAAACTGGTGGGATGGTCTTGTAGGTTATATCGTAATTTATTTTATTTTGAAAAAAACCGGCAAATTCAGAATGCGCCTCATGATTGAAGAAATGAACAGATTTCCGCTCTTTCAATATGTTGGTTGTTTTCCAATAAATAAAAAATCTCCGCAAAGCGCAATGAAATCTTTAAGTTATGCGGCAGACACCCTGAAAGACCCCGATATTGCTTTTTGGCTCTTTCCGCAGGGAATTATCCGTCCTCCGCACTATAGACCGGAAACTTTCCAAACGGGACTTGCTTATATGGCAAAAAATGCAGCAAAAAAATTTGGCGGGGTAAATTTAATCCCTGCCGGAGTGAATTATACATTTTTAAGACAAGACAGACCTGAAATACTTATTGAATTCGGCACCCCGAAAGTTATTACAAATCCGGATTTTGACAGAAAAGAATTTACCCACACCCTTGAAAGAGAGTTTGAAAATTTCCTTGACAACCAGCAGTTAAACATAAGCAAAGGTGATTTTGAAGGATATGAATATCTGTATAAAGAAAAACTTCATTGGTGGCGCCAGATAGAAAATAAATTAAAAAATATAGGCATTAACAACAAAGAAGATTAGACGGATTTTAATAATGAAGAAGTATGCTATTGGAATTGATTTAGGCGGAACAAAAATATTAGCCGGAGTTGTAGATTTATCAAACGGAAAAATTGTTTCGGAGGTTAAAAACAAAACCAAAAAAGAAAAGGGTAATAAAAAAATAGGTGAAAAAATCCTTGAAACCCTGGATGAACTCTTTGAAACATCGGGTATTCCAAAAAAAGATATCTCTTCCATAGGTCTTGGGCTTGCAGGACAGGTAGACAGAAAAAAAGGAATTTTAATAAATGCCGTAAACCTTGAGTGCAAAGATTTTCACATTAAAGAATTAATTGAAGAAAAATACAATATCCCTGTTTTTTGCGGCAATGATGTTGAAGCCGCAGCGATTGGGGAGCTAAATTACGGCGCAGGCAAGGGATATAAGGATATTGTCTGTATATTTGTCGGCACAGGTATAGGTTCATCCATAATAAAAGATGGCAAAATCCATTACGGTGCAAGCGGTTCGGCGGGTGAAATAGGGCATATTATAGTAGATTTAAACGGAAGAGCGTGTTCATGCGGCGGAAACGGCTGCCTTGAAGCATATGCAAGCAGAAGCGCAATTGAGTCCAGAATTTTAGGCGCTGTTAAAAAAGGCAGAAAATCAATAATAACAGAGTTTGCAAGCTCTTCATCAATAAGCTCTAAGCACATTAAAAAATCGCTGGACGCAAGAGATGAAGTGGTGACACAATATGTAAACGAAGCAATAGAATACCTTTCAGGCGGCATTGCAAGTGTTATGAATTTCTACAACCCAGAGCTTGTAATCCTTGGAGGAGGCTTAATCCAAAGTATTGATGAGATATATTTGAGTACAATTAAAAAAGCAAGAGCAAAAGCGCTTCCTGTGCCGTCTGAAATTACAAAGTTTAAAAAAGCAGAACTTGGGGATTATTCAGGCGTTATAGGCGCTGCCATGCTTGAAAATACGCTTAAAATCTGCTCTTAGATGCTCTTTTACGGGATATTTTAATGGTATAATTTTCGTATGCCAAATAATGTATCAGAGATATTCAATAGTTTTGACATTCCGCCTCTTGACCGTTTTTTAAAAAGAAAAGAAGTGGGCATAAGTCTTAGTCTTACAGGATTAAACAATCCTTTAAGACTGCTGGCTTTAAATAAAATCAATAAAAAATCAGATAAAAAAATATTATTTATAACCGCAAATGAACAGGCGGCGCTAAAATACCAAAAAGATTTAGAATCCTTATTTGACCTTGAAACCAAAATTCTCCCCTTTCAAGAGATCAACCCGTATGAGGATGTAGATAGAAATTACTATATATATGAAGAGCAGGCAGATGTTTTGTGCGGGGCTGCAAACGGAAACTACCCCTTTGTAATAGCACCGGTCAAGGTTTTAGCAGAAAAGTTTCCGGACAAGAATTTTTATAATAAAAATTCTTTCAAAATAAAGAGAAACGATGAACTCGACTATGCTAAAACAATAGAAAAACTGATTGATTTGGGGTACAAAAGAGTACCAATGGCTGTGGATGCGGGTGAATTTTCAGTCAAAGGGGATATTTTAGATATTTTTACCCTTTATTCTTCCCCCGTAAGGGTGGAATTTTTTGCAGATACGGTTGAAGACATCAGAATGTTTGACCCGAATACCCAAAAAAGCTTTAAAAAACTTGATGAGGTGATAATTTACCCGCTGCATAAATTTTTAATAAATGATGAAACAAAAAAAGCCTTTAAAAATAAACTTAATGACGAGATTAAAAAATTCGGCAAAAACGAAACTTTGGATATTTTATTTGGCGAAATATCAGAAAAAATAGATAACGACGGATATTTTGAAGGAATAGAATATTACCAGAATTATTTAAATAAAGACCTTGTTTGCGCTCTGGAATTTTTCAAAGACTATATTTTAATCTATGATGATACAGCACAAATTAACTCAAAGCTTGAAAACATAGATGATGAATTAACAAAAAGCTATCAGGCAAATCTTGCATCCGGTCTGAAATTACCCCTCACCGGTAAAAACCATATTACATTTGAAGAATACAAAAAAGAAATTCAAAAGTTTAAAAGAATAGGTTTTGATACTTTTCTTGAAAATTTTGAAGGTGATAACCTTGGCTACGAGGCAATTTCAGACACAACATTTACCGATAAATTAATTGAATTTGATTCAGAATTGCCGCCGTTTTTTTCTTCATCGGCAGATGAAATTTCAAATTTTATAAAACGCGAAATAAAAGAAGGGGCAAGGATTTTCATCTGCACTAATTACCCGAAAAGATTTTCTGAAATTTTAAAAGAGTTTGAAATATATTCTGAAAATATATTTATACTTCCGCCGTTAACCTCCGGCGGCGGCATTTTAAACCGCGTTGAAACAACAAAAGAACCCTTAAATAAGGAAAAATGGATATTTTTATCTGATAAAGAGTTATTTAATAAGCGCTCCAAGGATATCACAACAAGGAAATACTCATCTAACAAGCAATCCCAGGATTATATTGATTCCATAAATGACATTATGGAAAACGAATTTGTTGTGCATACAATCCATGGCATAGGCATTTTCAGAGGACTCAGGAAAGAAGAGATGGATGGCGCTTTGAAGGATTATCTTGAGATTGAATTTCAGGGCGGCGACAAACTTTTTATGCCGGCAGAACAGATAAACCTCTTGTACAGATACAGAGGCGGAGGCAGCACAAAACCAAAGCTCTCCAAGATGGGCGGGGCAGCCTGGGAGAATACCAAGAACAAGGCAAAGGGCGAAGTTAAAGAAATTGCATATGATTTATTAAAACTTTATGCACGACGTGAAATGAGCCAGGGAATTGCATTTGAACCGGATACAACTTGGCAGTACGAGATGGAGGATGCTTTTGAATTCACCGAAACCCCAGATCAGATGCAGGCTATCGTCGATGTAAAAAATGATATGGAAAATTCAAGACCGATGGACAGGCTTATATGCGCAGATGTGGGTTTTGGAAAGACCGAAGTTGCCATCAGAGCTATATTTAAAGCCGTTATGTCCGGCAAACAGGCTGCTCTTATTGCTCCTACAACCATTCTGGCACTACAGCATTACCAGACAATTGCAGAAAGATTTAAGCCGTTTTCAGTTAATGTGCAGCTACTATCACGTTTTAAGTCCCCTAAAGAACGTCGGGAAACAATAAAAATGCTTGCTGATGGCACATGCGATGTGGTAATAGGCACACACAGTCTGCTTTTTGACCGTGAATTTAAGAATTTGGGGCTTTTGGTAATTGATGAAGAGCACAAATTCGGCGTGGCACATAAGGAAAAGCTGAAAAAATTCCGTGAAAACATTGATATACTTGCAATGTCCGCCACCCCGATTCCAAGAACCCTTAATATGGCACTATCCGGCTTGAAAAATATGTCTCTAATCAACACCCCGCCTAAAAACAGGCTGCCTGTAAAAACTTATGTAGGCGAGTTCAACGAAGCCTTCTTGAAAAACGCCGTCAATCACGAACTTCAGCGGGATGGTCAGGTATTTTTCGTGCATAACCGCGTGGAGAGCATATATACGGTAGCTGAATATTTGAAAAACCTGCTCCCTAACGCACGTATAGCTGTTGCGCATGGACAGATGAATGAAAATGAACTTGAAAAAATCATGTACGATTTTGCCCTAAAAGCTTATGATGTCTTGCTTTGCACCACAATTATAGAGTCAGGACTTGATATTTCAAACGCAAACACAATAATAATCAACGATTCCGACCGGTTCGGTCTTGCACAGCTTTACCAATTGCGGGGAAGGGTCGGAAGATCAGACAGGCAGGCATATTGCTACTGTTTTTATAAAAAGTCCAAAGAACTCGCTGCAGACGCTTTCAAGAGGCTTTCTGCCATAAAAGACTTTGCAAGCCTGGGTTCCGGGTATCAAATTGCCTTAAGAGATATTGAAATCAGGGGTGTTGGGAATATTTTAGGCGCAAAACAGCACGGACATATGGTAAACGTGGGTTTTGACACTTATGTAAATCTTTTGGAAGAATGCGTAAATGAGCTTAAAAACCAACAAAAACAAGGGCTTTCACCTTATGAAAAAGCTCAAATCCAACCAAAACAAGAGCCCTGCATTGTTGATATTAAAGCAACAGCCTATATTCCGGATGAATGGGTCGGGTCTTACGAACAAAAAATGCTTGAATATAAAAGGCTTTCAGACGTTAAAAGCATTTCCGAACTTGAAAGCATGGCGGCAAGTTTCAGAGACAGATTTTCAAAACTGCCTGAAAGCGTTGAAAACCTTATAAAACTTATACGTTTAAGACTTTTAGGAAGTGCAATAAATATTACGCAAATAAGAGAAACTTCCGACAACATAAGGATTTACACACCATTTACAATGCAGGAGTGGCTTATTTTAAAAAGAAAACTGGATTTAAATATTACAAAATATTTTCAGTGGACAAACCCTCCGAAATCTGTAAAAGACGCTAAAGGCATCCTGCTTATGAAAAAAACAGGGCTTGAGTTTAACGAAATATTTAACATATTGGCGGATTTGTTTTATTATATATCTCATATAATATTAGAATTTAAAAAATAAAAATCATAAAAAAAGAGGAGAAATATTTATGAAATTAGCTAAATCCCTACTTACAGCAGGGCTTTCAATCGGTTTACTTACAGGCTGCGCGCTTGATAAAACAGCTATTATAAAAGTAAACGGCGAACCTATTACAAGAGCGCAGTATGAAAAAGCGCTCAACCAACAGCTGAAAACCCCGCAAATGCAGCAAATGGGCAACCAGACAAAAGACCCAAACAGCTTTGTAATGCTTATGACAAAGGATAGAATTACAAATGAACTCATTGTAAAAACTATACTTGAACAGCAGATTAGAGAACATAAAATTACCGTTTCAAACGATGAAATCAAAGCAAAAAGAAAAGAAATAGCAGATAAAATCGGCTCAGAAGAAAGATTGCAGGAAATTTTAAAACAAAATAATGTTTCAGAAAGCCAATTAAAAGAAGATTTAATAAACGAAATCAAAGTTGATAAACTTGTCACCGCAACAGCTGACGTAAAGGTTTCAGATAAAGAAATCTCTGATTTTTACAACAGCAACAAAGCTTCTTTTGACCGTCCCGAAAGAGTTAAGGCTTCCCATATTTTAATTGAAGCAAACCCGGATAAAATTAAGCAGGAAATCATAGAAGCTGACAAAAACGGAAAATTAAGCGCCGAGCAGATTGATGCAAAAGTAAAAGCAAAAATGGATGAAAAAATGGCTCTTGCAAAGAAAGTAAGGGAAGAAGCATTGAAAAATCCTGAGAAATTTGCAGAGCTTGCTAAAAAATATTCAGACGACAAAGTATCTGCTGCAAACGGCGGTGACCTTGGATTTTTCCCAAAAGAAGCCATGGTAAAGCCTTTTGCTGATGCTGTATTCAGCCTGAAACCTGATACCATTTCAGAAGTTGTTGTTTCAGATTTCGGAAACCACATTATTATAGTAAAAGACAGAGCAGCCAAGGGTTTGCAACCGCTTGACAAAGTAAAGGATGAAATCAAAAGTTTCCTTGAGCAACAAAAGAAAATAAGCGCTCTTCAAAAACTTTTTGAAGGTTTGAAGGCTTCTGCAAAAGTTGAATACATTGATGAAAGTTTTAGACCGGATAACATCCAAAATGCAATCAGAAGCAATATTCAAGCCCAACAAGGCGCACAGAAATAGACAAAGAATAAAAAAATATGATATTATAAAACCGTCCTTTAAAATCAGGGGCGGTTTTATTTTTACATAGGTGTGATAAAAATGGGCAAATTGATTGAACAATCTAAAATTGAGGAATTGACAAACCAAATCAAAAAGCAGGGAAAGACAATTGTTGCAACAAACGGCTGCTTCGATATTTTACATGTGGGACATGTGAGATATCTTAAAAAAAGTAAAGAATTTGGCGATGTGCTGATTGTGGGATTGAATTCTGATGCATCGGTGAGGTCTATTAAGGGTCCAAATCGACCCATTAATAATGAATTTGACCGTGCAGAGGTACTATGCGCGCTAAATTCCGTAGATTATGTTGTTCTTTTTGATGAAGATTCCCCAAGAGATTTGCTTGAGCTTATAAAGCCCAATGTATACACAAAAGGGGCGGATTACACTTTAAAAACCCTGCCTGAAGCGGATGTAATCTTAAAAAACAACGGCTGGGTTGAATTTATAGATTTTGTTGAAGGAAAATCTACAACAAAAATAATCGACAAAATGAAATAATTGTACTAGAATAAACATACAATAAGTAACGGCTTCAATAGACAATAAGAGGAGAAAACAAGCGTGGCTTCTAAAACATTTTCACAAGAAGAAATATCGCAGTTTGTGGGCGGCATTTTAACAAAATCAACCGATGAAAAAATAAATAAGGTTGCACCGCCATTATTAGCAGATGAATACACTCTTGCCCTTGCGCTTGGCGAAGAAGAGATTGAAAATCTTGCAAAAACAAAAGCAAAATGCGCGCTTGTACCTCTCGGGGTTAATTTTGAAAATATTTCAACCATTGAAGTTGAACGCCCAAGACTTGCTATGATGAAGCTTTTGAACCTTTTTTATGAAGCGCCGGATTCTACAATAGGGATTCACCCAAGTGCAGTTATTCATCCGGATGCAAAAATTGGCAAAGATGTTGCAATTGGTCCAAATGTTGTGATATCACGCGGAGCCGAAATTGGTGATAACACAAGGATTTTAGCTAATGTTTATATTGGTAAATTTGCAAAAATAGGAAAAAATTGTTTGTTTCACCCCGGCGTGAATATTGGTGATTTTATTCAAATTGGAAACAGCTGCATTTTGCATCATGGTGCAAGCATAGGCGCAGATGGTTTCAGTTTTGTAACAGAAAAACCTGATAATATTGAATCCGCCAGAAAAGAAGGAGAGATAAAAGGCGGCAAAGAAGACCAGAAAGTATTCAAAATCCCTTCATTAGGGTCTGTTGTAATTGAAGACGATGTTGAAATAGGCGCAAACACAACAATAGACAGAGGCACCATTGAAAATACCACAATCGGTACTCAAACAAAGATTGACAATCTTGTTATGATAGGTCACAACTGTAAAGTTGGAAAAGCTTGCATGATAGTATCCCAGGTAGGTATTGCAGGAAGCTGTACAATAGGCGACAGAGTTGTAATTGCAGGTCAGGCAGGTCTAAAAGACCATACTGAAATCGGAGATGATTCAATTGTTTTAGCACAAGCCGGTGTTACAAAATCTTACCCCGCAAGAAGCGTGATTATGGGTGCTCCGGCGGTTCCAAGAAAAGATTTTATAAGACGTATGAAATACCTCGCAGAAGCAGAGGTTATGGTTCAAAAATATAAAAAATACCAGCATTTATTAGAGGATTATGAGAAATTTTTAAATGAAGACGCTAAAATCTAATATTAATATTAAAGGGGTCGGATTAATGTCCGGCATAGAGTTTGAAGTTGAAGTAAAACCATCGGCGAATAAAGGAATTTACTTTAGATATAAAGATAAAAGCGTTCAGGCAGCCGTAGAAAATGTTGTTTCCGCAGATCATTGCGTGGTGCTTGCGAACATAAATGAGGGAGCCGGATTTAAGGTTGCTCTTGTTGAACATTTTATTGCAGCGTGCGCTATTTGCAACATAGACAGCATTGAAATGGAATTTAAAGACCCCGGCTTTGAACCGCCAATGTTTGAAACTCCGATTTTAGACGGTTCTTCAAAAGTATGGGTGGAAGAATTCAACAAAGCAGGATATGAAGGAGACGAAGACCCTTGCCCTGTCTTGAATAATCCGGTACTTTTCCTGAAAGACAAAAGTGCTGTTATAATTTTACCGAGTGAAAATGAAACAAAAATCACATACGCTGTAAATTTTAACCACCCGGAATTAAACAACAGGTGGAGTGAATTAAATTTAGATAAAAATTTAAATGAAATAATTGAGGCAAGAACATTTGGTTATTTAAAAGATCTTGAAACGTTCCAGAAACTGGGTCTTTCAAAGGGTGTAACCATTGATAATACCGTAGGACTCACAGAGGATGGTTTTACAACAGATTTAAGAAGTAAATACGAACCAAATAAACACAAAATACTAGATATCATTGGAGATTTATATTTAACGGGAATAAATCCATTGAAAATGAAGGCTGATATCCTTGCAAAAGAAGCGGGGCACGCACTTCATATTCAGGCTGCAAAGATCTTAAAAGAGCAGATAAAAACTTCCGTTTAAATAAAAATTAAGAGGAGAAAAAAATGTCAGAAACAATAATTAAGCCAATTTCTATGGATATCATTGAAATTATGGAAATGATTCCGCACAGATATCCGTTTTTATTGGTAGATAGAATAACAGAATGCGTCCCCGGGGAATATTCAAAAGGGTATAAAAATTTGACCGCAAATGAAATGTTTTTTAACGGACATTTTCCGGGAAACCCAATTATGCCCGGCGTTCTGCAAATTGAAGCAATGGCGCAAAATGCTGCTCCTATTTTATTAAAGCTGGATGCATACAAAGGAAAACTTGCCCTTTTTGCAGGAATAGATAAAGCAAGATTTAAAAACATTGTCCGTCCGGGGGACAGGTTTGATATGGAAACAAGAATGACTAAAATCAAAGGACCTGTGGCAAAATGCGAAGCAAAAGGTTATGTAGATGGAAAACTTTGCGTTGAAGCAGAAATTACAATCGCCCTAAAATAGCTATCCTTTGACCGGTTTTAAAACCGGTTTTTAAAAATAGAAAGTGTGAAAAAATATGTCAGAAAACAAAATTCATAAAACAGCAATAATATCGGAAAGCGCAAAAATAGCGCCGGATGTTGAGATTGGACCAAATGTTTTTATTGGCGAGAGTGTAACCATTGCATCAGGTGTAAAAATCGGCGCAAATGCAAGCATTGAATACGCAGAAATCGGCGAAGGAACAAAAATTTCTCCGTTTGCATCAATTGGCGGAGAACCACAGGACCTTGGGTATAAGGGTGAGCCCACAAAGGTTATTATAGGTAAAAATTGCTGGATTAGAGAATTTGCAACCATAAACAGAGCATCAGGCGAAGGAGGCGTTACAAGAGTGGGAAATAAATGCCTCATTATGGCATATGCACATGTTGCCCACAACTGTGTTCTGGAGGATGAAGTTATAATGGCAAATGCTGCAACCATAGGGGGTCATACACACGTTGGCTTTGGCGCATGGCTTGGCGGTTTAAGCGTTTATCATCAGAATGTCAGAATAGGTGAGATGGCAATAATTTCAGGAGCATCTGCCACAAGACAGGATATTCTTCCATATTCAAAATCCGAAGGTATTCCCCCGATTGTGCGCGATATCAACGCAATCGGTTTAAGAAGAAGAGGGGTAGATAAAGCATCCCGCGATGCCATCCATAAGGCTATAAGAATTTTGAAAAACCCTGAGTATAATACAACAATGGCATTAGATGAGATTGAAAAAAGTGTTGAAAAAAATGAATATGTGAATAAACTTGTTGATTTTATTAAAACATCAAAAAGAGGTGTATGCATAAAATCAAACAAGGATGCCTTCATGAATCTTGAGGAGGAAATATAAGATGGATAAGAAAACTATAGAAAAATATGCAAGAATTCTTGTAGAATATTCAACAAACGTTCAAAAGGGTGATTTAGTATTAATAAGAGCCGAAAGCCATCTCTGCCAGCCTTTAGTAAAGGAAGTTTATAAACAGGTGCTGGAGCAGGGCGGGCACCCCATTGTAAGATGTTCTGTTGAAGGCTTAAGTGAAACGTTTATAAAATACGCTAATGATGAGCAGCTTGCATATATTGACCCTGTTACAAAACTTGAATACGAAAAAGTTGACAAACTGATTTCTATAGGAGCACCATTAAATGTTAAAAATATGGCAAGGGCGAATGCGCAAAAAATGGCAAAAAGGTCTTCTGCAACAAGAGATTTGTCCACTTTGATGCTAAACCGTGCCGCAAAGGGTGAACTTGCCTGGGTAATTGCAGATTTCCCGACAAATGCTCTTGCCCAGGAAGCAAAGATGTCTTTGGATGAGTATGGCGAATTCATTGAAAATGCCTGTTATTTAGACCTTGATAATCCCATTGCAAAGTGGAAATCAATAGGCAAAGAACAGGATAGAATTGTTGATATTTTAAACGGCACTAAAAAGCTCCATATCATTGGCGAAAAAACCGATATCACATTCTCCGTTGAGGGCAGAAAATGGGTAAGCTGTTCAGGTTTAAATAACTTCCCGGATGGTGAAATTTTCACATCTCCTGTGGAAGATTCCGCAAACGGTGAAATTTATTTTGATTTTCCTGCAATATACAGAGGAAATGAATCCCACAAGATTTGGCTTCGTCTGGAAAACGGTAAAGTTGTTGACGCAAAGGCTGAAAAAGGTGAAGAATTCTTACTTTCAATGCTTGATATGGATGCAGGCAGCAGATTTGTGGGTGAAATTGCAATCGGTACAAACGACCGGGTAAAAGATGTTACAGGAAACATTCTTTTTGATGAAAAAATAGGCGGTTCTATCCATATGGCACTTGGCGCAAGCTATCCCGAAACAGGCGGTAAAAATGAATCAGGTCTTCATTGGGATATCATTAAAAATATGAAGGAAAACTCTAAAATATTTGCAGATGATAAGCTTGTTTATGAAAACGGCAAATTTGTCGTATAGAATATGAAATCAAATGTGCGGTTTGCACAGGAAAACACTGTTAAATGTACAATAAAAAACTATACAAAGAGATTTTAGACCATTTTAATAAGGATTTAGACCTTGTTAACTATGAGATAAAATCTCTTTTATCTAAAAATAATACAGAGCTGAATGAGGATATGTCTTCTTTTTTATTTTCTAAGTCAAAAAGACTCCGCCCTTTGATATTATTTTTAACAAAAGATGCATTAAATGCACCTGATAATGACAATATCGTAAAGCTTGCAGCAGCATTGGAACTCCTGCATAGCGCTACCCTTCTGCACGATGATATTATAGATGATGCGAAGTTAAGAAGGCTAAAACCCACAATAAACCACAGATACAATTCAAAAATGGCAGTACTTTCGGGGGATTATCTTTTGTCTTTGAGTTTAAAATTGCTCTGCGATATAGGCTTACCTGAAATTTTTTGTTATTTTTCAGAAAATACTTTAAATATATGCAGGGGTGAAATTAACCAGTTTTTTAACAGAGAAAAGCTTGTAACAATTGAAGAATATCTTGAAAAATCTAAAAATAAAACATCCTCTCTTTTTATGGCAGGAGCAAAATCACTTATATACTTAATAAATGAAAAAATGCAAAAAATACCCGATAACATTCAAAAAGCATTTCTGGATTACATTTTAAGCTTTTCCCTTGCTTTTCAGATTTATGATGATATAGAAAATTTTCAAAATGAAAACACTGAAAAAATAAGCTCTGATGCGGAAAATGGAATTTACACCCTTCCATATCTTTACATATCGCAACAAAATCATTCTTGTGATATTATAAATTTTAAGAATGAAAAATTAAATAAAGAACTTTACAATGATGCTTTAAATTTTTCAAAAGAATATTTAAACAAAACATTAGACAAGGCAAAAAACAGCTTGAAAATTACCCGAAATATTTACAAAACAGAGCTTTTAATAAAGCTTACCGAGGTTTTTAAAGGTTAAAAGAATTCAATGATAAACAACAGAGAAATTTTTAAAAAAATATTTTCATTTTTAAAAGAAACACTGGATACAATTCTTTTTGTGCTGATTGCCGTTATAGTTATCAGATTTTTTGTGGGCGAGCTAAGATGGATTCCGTCAGGCTCTATGCACCCAACCCTCATTGAAAAGGACAGACTTTTTGTTGAAAAACTCTCAAAACCTTTTAGGGAACTACAAAGAGGAGATGTAATTGTTTTTTATCCGCCGGATGAACCTTTAAAAAAAGATTTTTTCTCCATCATTTCAAGACTTACAGGATTAATGTGCAAGGACATTGCATTCATTAAAAGAATCATAGGAATGCCCGGAGATAAGTTTGAAATAAAACTTGAAGATGACGGATATTATGTTTATATAAACGATAAAAAGCTTGAAGAGCCTTATATATTATCCAAGACAGACTGGATGCCCTGTCGTGATGATATGTATTGCGGACCATTTACGGTACCTGAAGATAACTATTTTATGATGGGCGATAACAGAGGAAACAGCCAGGATAGCCGTTTTTGGGGATTTTTACCGAAAAACAGAGTGATAGGACGCGCCATATTTGTCTTTTGGCCATTAAACCGTGTACAGAAGTTGTAAGTTTAATTTTTATACTAAACTCTTAAAAATCACTGTTTACAAATTTGACATAAGGCAGGGTTTTGTTGTGTAATAAAGGTAACTAGGCTTGTTATCCGGATATTTTAATGTATATAAAACGATTAGAAATCGATAATTTTAAATCTTTTGCAAACAAGGTTGAAATTCCTTTTTTGCCTGGTTTTACTGCAATTGCAGGAATGAACGGTTCCGGCAAAAGCAATATTATTGACAGTATCCTTTTTGCATTAGGTTTATCATCAGCAAGGGCTTTAAGGTCTGAAAAAGGTGTTGCGGACTTAATTTCCACCCACAATAACAGAAATGAAGCAATGGTAAAGGTTGTTTTTGACCTTGATGATGATATAGGAACGGAAATTTCCTTTGCAAGAAGGGTAAAAAAAAGCCCATCCGGGTATACAAGTACATATTACCTGAATGATAAAACCGTAACTCTGACCCAAATGCATTCAGAGCTTGAGAAATATTCAATCACCCCAAACAGTTACAATGTCATAATGCAGGGAGATGTTGTAAGTCTTGTTAATTGTTCATCTATGGAAAAAAGAAAATTTATAGATGAAGTTGCAGGCACTGCCGATTTTGACAGAAAAATAGAAGCCGCAACAAATGAACTTGAAGCGGTTGAAGGAAGAGTGCAGGACTCTTTGCTTGTTATGGGCGAAATAAATTCCATGCTTGAAAAACTGGCAGAAGAAAGGGAAGTTGCACTAAAATATCAGGAAATAAAAAACCAAAAAGATGAGCTTGAAGGGCAAATAACAGCAGTTAAATATTTTAATTTCAAAAAAACACTTGAACTGATGCATGAAAATATCCTAAAAGCCACAAAGGACAAGAAAAAGCAGGAAATAGAAGTTGAGCAAAAACAGGCTGAAATTGACAAAAAGAAGGAAGAATACGAAGATATCTGTGCAAAAGTAAAGGCACAGGGTGAAGACAAACAGCTTGAAGTTAAAAAACTTGTAGAAGAAAAGAAGAGCGAAATCCAAAGAAAAAAAGACTCAATATTTCACACAGATAAGGTTATAAATTCAAATAATAAAACAATATATGCTGCAAAAAATGCAATAGAAGGCTTTAACACCAAAAATGAAGAAGTAAAGCTTGCAATAGCTGAAAAAGAGAAAAACAAAGCAGCACTTGAAGAAAATATTTCCCTTAAAAAAGAAGAACTTTCAAGAATACTTTCCGAGGTTACCGGTCTAAACCAAACTGCAGATACATATATTCAAAAAAGAAATGCCTTAAGGAAAGAACTTGATGTTCTTAAGGATGAAGAAAACAATTTAATTAAAGAAAAACTTCCAAATGAATCAAAACTTGAAAATCTGAACACAGAATTAAATAACACAAATAAAGCCATAGAAGAACTTGAAAACCGGATGAAATCCTTTGACGGGGATAAAGACAAGCTCTCTTTACAAGTGGAAACATTAACAAAAGAATTAGAAGACCTAAAAACCCTTCAAAAACTTGTCTTTGATGATATTGACAAAACAAAAGCGCAAATTCAGGATGATATGCGCTCTATTCAGCTTGCAAATAAAAAAATTGCAGAACTTGAGGCTAATAAACGCGCATTCAGAACATTTGGGCTTGGTGCCGGTGTTGAAACCATTATGCAAAGCAAAATTCAGGGTGTCCATGCGCCTTTAAGCCAGCTTGCAGATGTAGACAGCGAATATACATATGCCATAAATGAGGCTCTTGGAGGAAGAAGCAGATTCATTGTCGTTGAAGATGAAAATGTGGCATCCAGAGCGCTTGAAATATTAAAATCCCAGGGAAAAGACCGCGCAACCTGTCTTCCTTTAAATAAATTAAAACCTGCACCAAACAATCTGCCGCTGCCAAAGCTGGATGGTGTTATAGATTTTGCAATAAATTTGATAGATTTTGATGATAAATACATAAAAGCTTTCTATTTTGCACTTGGAGAAACCCTTGTAGTAGACAATATGCAGGCAGCAAAGAAACTGATGGGCAAATACAGAATTGTTACATTGGATGGCGAAATATTTGAAAAATCAGGCGCAATTACAGGCGGTGCAAAAAGAAAGAATGCCCCCGCATTCGGCAAAGCGGATGACAGAGAACTTGAAAATTATAAACTCAGATTAAATGAACTTGAAGAAACTTACAAAACCCGTGAAAATAAAAGACTTGAGCTTGAACAGAAGTTTGAAAAGATTAGAAGCGACTATTCAAATGCACTAAATTCACTACAGGGTGCAAAATATGAATACAGTCAGCTTTTATCCGGTCATGAACAGTTTGAACAGATAGTTGAAGAAAAATTAAAAAGAATAAATGAAATCACACCTGAAATCAAAAAGACTGAAGCACTTTTGGATAAATTTGAGCACAAACATATTGAAATTATAGATAAAATTACAAATATCCAAACAGAAATTGAAGAAGTTGAAAAATTCATCGATGACGGTGAATTGAAAAAACTTCAGGAAATGACCCAGGGTGTTGAAAACGAAATAAAAGAACTTGAAAGAAAGATTTTAAGCGCCGAAAATGAAATTTTAAAGGACAATCAAACCGTTACTTTTAATAACGATATGATTGAATTAAAAGAAGCTGATATTAAAAAGCTTACAGCGGATAACATCAGCCTGAATGAAGACAAGCAGAGATTTGAAGTGGATATTGTTGAAATTTCAAGGGTTTTAGAAGGACTTGAAGCAGAAGTTATAGAACTTGGCAAAAATCTTGTTGAATTGCAAAATATCAGGCAAAAAATTCAGGATGATATGCTCGAAGCAGAAAAAACGAAAAATATTCTGGAAAATGACATTGAAAGAATTGCAGAATCAATCGAAAGTTTTAAATTAAGCCGCAGCAGTGTTGAACCGCAATTAGAAGAAGTTATAGCAGAATTAAAAGAACGCGGCATAAAAGCAGAAGAACTCACGCCAACCGAAATCTCAATTGAAGAAATAACAGGGAAAATTCAAAAACTGCAAAAGAAAATGGATGACCTTGGTTTGGTTAATATGAAAGCTATTGAAGATTACAATACTGTTTTAAACAGGCAGAAGGAATTAAACACAAAAATTGAAACCCTTGAAAATGAAAAAAATGAAATCCAAAGCAGAATGACAGGATATGAAAACCTAAAGAAAGAAACTTTCCTTGATACGTTTAATTCCGTAAACAGTCATTTTAAAATCATCTTCACGGAACTCACAGACGGGCAGGGTGAACTCATCCTGGAAAACCCGGAAAATCCTTTCCTTGGCGGGTTAACCGTGGAAGGAAACCAGAAAAACAAGGAAAAACAAAAGCTCGCAGGGATGAGCGGCGGCGAAAAGACACTAATGGCATTATCTTTAGTGTTTGCGGTACAAAGACACCTGCCTGCACCATTCTATGCTCTTGATGAGGTAGATGCAGCACTTGACGGTTTTAACGTAGAAAGAATTGCAAAAATGATAAACACGCAATCAGAGCGTACGCAATTTGTAGTTATAAGCCAAAGATCACAGATGATAGAATCAGCCGACAGAATGATTGGTGTAAACCAAAACAAAGGCAGAACACTTGTTTCAGGCATCACAAATAAAAAGTCGGCATAATTTGCAAAAATACAAAGGACAATAAATGAATAATTCTGTAAAATTTTACGATAATAAAAATGCAGTGGATACAAGGGAATTCGGGGTTCACACAAACCCTATTTCAAACTACGAGTTTGAAATGGTAAATTCTGTTTCAAATGCAGCACAAAGCCCTGTTGATGCCATTGAAATTATTGTAGATATGGCAAAGACAGGAAAAATTGACCCATGGAATATTGATATTGTAAAAGTGCATGATGAATATATGAAAAAGCTTCGCGAGCTTAAGAAAAATGAAAATCTCGGGCTTGTCGGAAAGGCATTCTTCTTCTCGTCTGTACTTTTAAACTTAAAATCAAAAGTTTTAAACGGTATAAGCCTTCAGGATTTTGAACCTGAGCCTGAATATGATGATAATTTCAATGATTATGAGGACGGATTCGAACCGGAACAACTCCAGCTCCCATCGTCAAATATTATTTCTTTCGATGAAGTGCTTCAAAGAAGAACCAGCACCAAGCTAAACAGAAACAGGGGCGTAACTTTAAACGATTTAATCCGTCATTTGGAATTTTACGAACAATTAGAAAAAAAGCGCGCACTAAAGGAAAATCTCGAAAGACAGAAAAAACGTTTCGGCAGAAACTATTCCAAAATGTCTACTACGGAAATCCTCGATATGACGCAGGATGAATACATTGAAGAGCTTGTAAACAAGATGGAGCAGAATCTGAATAAGATTTTAGAAAAGAATGATAAGATTGAACTTGAAGAGCTCTCTCTGATAGGCTTCAGCCGTCCTGCGGCATATATTGCAGTATTATATCTTGCATCTTACGGAAAATTTGATATTTATCAGGAAGAATTTTACGGAAATTTATATGTTAAATTACCGGAAAAAACTACCGAAACCTTGGATGAGATTAAAAAAGAAACTCTAAAAACCGCAAAATCACTAAAGAAACAACCAGATACAGATAAGGTTGCATTAGAGGGCGAGGATATAAAAAATGCCTGCTGATGATAATATTATAGAAAATACCCAAATACAAAACAATGATGAACCGCAAAATCTGAAAGCAAAGGTGGAAGCTGTTTTATTTGTGACAGCAAGAGCAATGAAACCGATTGAAATTTCAGAGCTTTTAAAAGTAAGCGAGGAAGATGTTGAAAATGCGCTTTTAGATTTGATGTTTGATTATTCATCCCGCGACAGTGCCTTGGAAATTGATGATGAAGACGGATATATAATTCAGGTAAGGTCTGAACATCTTGATATTGTGGAAAAACTTTGCCCTGTGGATTTAAAGCCCGCAGTATTAAAGACTTTAACAATAATTGCACTCAAAGAACCCATCAGACAGGCTTATTTAAAAGAATTAAGGTCTAATGCATATGAACATGTGGCAGAGCTTTTAGAAAAAGGACTGATTTCAAAGACAAGAGATAAGAATGGTCGTTCGTTTAATTTAAAAACAACTCCAAAATTTGCGGAATATTTTAAATTAAAAGGAGATGCAAAAACCCTTGCAAAGCTTCTGGATACAACAAAGGAACTTAAAGACTTATAAAACCAGCATAGGTTTTAAAAGCAAGACTTTGTAAAATAACCGCCCCGCCCTTGCTTTTTTAGGTTCTTTTTTAGTATAATTCAATTCATAAAGATTATTTTATTTAATTTAAATTAAGGAGTTATTTTATGAAAGTTAAAATCGAAGAAGGTTGTATAGCTTGCGGTGCTTGCGAATCTTTCTGCCCGGATGTATTTAAAGTAGAAGATGTTGCAACAGTAAATGAAGCAAGTGTTAGCGGAAATGAAGATTGCATTAAAGAAGCAGCAGATGCTTGCCCGGTTTCTGTAATCCTTGTTGAAGAATAATTAAAGCATTAATCAAATACCCCTCCGAAATTTTTAAAAAGGAGGGGTATTTTTATTTAAAATATTTTATTAAACAATATTATCATTCTGTTTTTGCTCGGTATTTACAGGCTCAAAAAAGGTTTGTTCAAATTTATTTATATAAGGATTAATGTAGTCATCAATAGTTACAATTGAAGGTTTGGCATTTTCGTCAAGACCTCTGTGCTTCCTGTAAAGTTTATTCAGACCATCACAAATTGTTTTAGATGCAAGACCAACTGCACTTCCCAAAAGCAAAGCTTTCTTGCCGCTGATTTGGTTAATTGCAGCAAATAAACAAGTACCCATAGTAGACAATATCGGAAGTCCCGTTGTAAGAGCAACACCCACTCTTTCATCAGTATCATCAGCCTGAGCAGCATATAAGCCCAATAAACCTGTGGATAGCATCATGCCGCCAATGTCGCTCGGCGCTGAACCGCAGTTTACGTCTCTTAATTTATCAATTGTATCATTCATTTCTAAAGAGCATGCTTTATTTAGTGCATTTTGGAAACGTTTAATTCCGGGTTTAACAATATCCACATAAGTTTCGGGCTCTAATATTTGCCTTAAAGCATTCATCAATTCTTCTGTTTCGCCTGTTTTCATATTTTTAATGGCAGATTCAACACTATCAAGGGTTTGAATAATCTTTGCACTTGATTCCGGAATATTTTCAGCACCGGTTTTACCTGCAAATGCACCAACACTTGTTCTAAGGTCGTCAATTTTTGCAAAAATCGTATCCAGGGCTTCTTTTGAAGCAGCAGATATATCCAGATTTGCTTTTTTATATTTATTCATAGCCTTAATTAAATCATCAAGTTTTCTGATGCTGTCTATATCATCCGGATTCACTGCTTTTCTTAAATCAGAAACTATATCTTTGTTTGCACCCAAAACCGCATTCAGGCTGTTTGTAATTCTGCCTTTAAACCCGCCTATTAAAGCAGACTGGGCAGCCTTTTTGTCTTTTAAAATTCCACCTGCAATGGGTCTTGTAATGATGCTTTTGAAATTTTTCTGCCTGATATTTTGGATAAAACCATCTGTAGTCTTTTGCGCAAGACTTTTTCCTGTGCCGTCATCCATCATAAATTTATTCAGTTCATCGAGTCTTTCTGCAATCTTCTCTGCAGAGAATGACTCATCCAGGTTGCCCTTTATATTGCACAGCAAACTTTCAACTTCAGAAATTACCTCTGAAACTTTCATTTCTTTGCCATTGTACATAACGCTCTCATTGGCTCTTGGCGAAGTTTTAAGCTCTTCTAAAATCTTGGATACTGTGCTCTTAACATCATCAAAGCCATTCATTGCACCCTGATATCTTTTTATAGTGGATTCTTTCACCTTTGATTTATAAAAACCAGTAGTTTTATTATCAAGCTTATGATAAAGTCCAAATACTTTGCCTATAGTATCTCTTACAAACTGAATAACTTTGTTTTTTGCAGGTTCGGCACTGGAACCGTCTAATTTTTTACCGGAAAGTTCCTCTGCAACGCTTCTGCACAAAACATCTTTTCCGTTTGTAATGTTTTCCAAAATTCCTGATGCACTGCCGGAATCTACAGTCAGCTTATGAATCTTTTTGTAAACTTTATCTGCCCATTCGTTGTTTTTGTCTTTTGATAAATTACCAAGTAAAGTCCTTAAATTAGACATAACAAATGACGCCGCACCACCAACAAGATTTCTTCCTGCCTTGGTGGCGCTCAAAAGCGCAATTCCTGTGGCAAGCACAAGCGTTCCAAGGGAAATTGCGGCAATCTTTGCTTTCTTTATTTTCTTAGGATCTTTTTGTTCTTCTTTGTTATCGGGATTATTCAATACGCTTGGAATTTGCATAGTACTTGAAGGCACATAAGCTGACATAGCGGCATTCGCCTGGTTTGCAGACCGTGATGGAGAATTTGTCTGTATATTATCAGACTTTGCCAGGTATTTTTGCAGCATATCACTTTTGTTTGATGTCTTTTGAAGCGTATCGGAAGACACACCTTGCGGCGCCCAGTAGATATTTTGAGGTGCGTTTTGTGACAAACCATACGGCACATTTGCCGCAGAAGCAGATTGAGGCATGCCGGGATTTGCGCCATGCGGCATGCTTTGAGGCAAACGTTGTAAAAATTGTGCACCTATAGAAGTCATTTTTTGTTTAAAAATTCCTATAATTTTATAAGTGGTCTTCCTATACTATTATAAAAACATTTAAGCAAAACTTATTGCCCTATGCTTTTTTCTTTTTTCGGTCTTTTTTACCTTTATTAACCTTGCTGTCAACAATTATGTTGTCAATAGAATATTTCGCTATGGGTTTTCTTGTAGCTCTGTCATAAAAGACAAGCCAGTGTTTATATTTTTTCTCGTTCACAATAAAGGATAATTTGCCAATGATAACATCTCCTGTGGATATTTTTTTAAACCAAAGGGAAGTATCCCCAAAAGGTGAAGGATAAAAAACATTTTTAATTTCATTCATAAGTGCAATGTCAAAGGCATAAAACATCTTGTCTGACATATTGCTTATCTTTAAATCCAGTGTGATGATATTTCCTTCTTCAAAGGGGTCTTTTTCAATCTCTACACTGTTTATTGAAACATCGAGACCGTCATACAATATATCTTCTTCTCTAAGCGCTTCTTTTGACATAACGGGAATCTCAATATCCGTAATCATCTTTATTTTAAGTTCATCGCCCGGTTTTATATTTACATTTTTACCCTTGCTCATCATGGAACTTACAAGCCCTACAGCTCCTCCCACCGCAGCACCTCCAGCAATTGTCATGCCATGGGATGCTATTGCAGCCTCAAGTCCTAAAAGATTCAGCGCAAAAAAGCTGCCGGCAACACCACCTACAGCGGTCACTCCCACATGTTTTGCAACAGTTTTTGCAGTACCCTTTATGATATTTTCTTTTGTTGAAAGACTTGCATTAATTGGTATTTGCCTGCCATCAGGAGTTACAATATAATCAAACACAGTCACAATATACCCGTTTCGCCCCAGGTTTTTAGGATCTTCAATTGCACTAACATATCCATGAACTATGCTTCCTTTTGGAACAATAATTCCTTTGTTTCTTTTTCCGCCAAGCACATCCTCGGTGATTTCTGCAAAAAATTCATCCCCTTCTTCCGTGTATGTGCCATTTAACACTTGGGATACGGTCATTTTGATTGTATCTTTTTCATCCAGCAGATCAACTTCACCGGTGAAAAGCTCTTTGTTAATATTTCCCTTAACATCTGTCTGCTCGATACCGCCTTTAAGAGAATCAGCTGCAAAAACAGGGAAAGATAAATATATTAAACACAGAAATAAGGTTAAAATCTTCTTTTTCATAACAATATTATACATATATGTTTAAAATTTGACACAAAAGCAATAAAAAATGCTAATATAATTACACTAAATAAATTAAAGGACAAATATGGATAATTGTATATTTTGTAAAATAGCAAACAAAGAAATACCTGGTAATATTGTATATGAAAATGAAGATATAATTGCATTTAACGATATAAATCCGCAGGCACCCGTGCATATTCTTGTCATTCCAAAAAAACATATTGAAAGCCTGAATGAACTTGCAGATAAAAATCTTGCAGGTGAACTCTTAGACAGTGTCAGAGAAATTTGCAAAAAATTAAATATAAAAGACTACAGAACAGTTATAAATACAGGAAAGGAAGCTGGACAGGAAGTATTTCATATCCACCTGCATATATTATCCGGTCGTCCCTTAAAATGGCCTCCGGGATAAAACAGTGTTAATCTTTGTAAAGAATACGATCTTTGTAGCAATTTAAAAGAATAAAATCTCTTTTATAAATTATAAAGAAAAGTTTATAGAGGTTTTATGTTCAGCGAAGAATTGACGAAGTATTTATATTCTTACAATATGCCCCAAAAAGAAGAACCTGTTAAGAGGCTGGAAACAAAGAAAACGGAACTGCCACTTTTGAAAATATTAAAAAAGGCATATATAACATCGCCTGCAAACCTTCATCATGAACAATGATAAAAAAAGTTTAAGAAAATTATATAAAGAAAAACGGGAAGTCCTTTTTAAAAAAGGACTTATTTGTAAAATTTCAGACAAAATATGTACACATTTAAATGAAATCTTTGAAAATGCAAAAAATATTATGCTTTTTTACCCGTTCGGGTCTGAATTAAACATTTTAAAAACTATGGAATACAACAAGGATAAAAACTTCTATCTTCCAAAATGCATAGGAAAAGAGCTTGTTGCAGTTCCTTATAAAACAGGCGATAGACTTATTTTAAATAAATACAATATTAAAGAGCCGGATACAAAGCCCATTTCAGATATTGCAATACTGGATATCATAGTAGCTCCGGCACTTTGCGCTGATTTAAACTTCAACAGACTAGGTTACGGCGGCGGGTATTATGACAGATTTTTTGCAAATAAAAAATTAAAGGCACAAAAAATCGTAGTCATTCCGAATGAAATGCTGGTTGAAAAACTGCCCTGCGAAGATTATGACATAAAATGCGACAAAATCATCACTGAATCAAAAGTTTTATCTTAGGGCACTAAGCCTTACATAGCCAATGATTGTACCCTGCGCCCTGTTTTTATTCTCAACACAGCTTCCGCCGGCAGCACCTGATGTATTGCCTTCTATAGTTGCTATGCTGCCATCCGAATTGCGTCCTCTGAATAAACCAACATGATCCGGAGTACCATCGCCATCCCAGTCAAAAAGCACCAAATCTCCGGGTTGAACACTATTGGGGCTTGTTGCAAAACTTCCGTTTGATTTTGCCCAGCTCATTATAGTGGGACAGTATGCAGTATTTGAACATGTGTTTATAAAATTCCCTGGAACATTGTCTTTTCCATAAGCGTTTTTCAGGGCAAATGTGACAAAATCTGCACACCATGCACCCTGATGGTATGCACTGCCATTGTTTTGCATAATTGAAGCCATTTCGCTCGCACTTTTATCATCAAACTGCTCGGCAAAATCTATTACTGCATTTCCTGTTTTTATGGCATCAGAACGAACCAAGGGCATAGAACCATCTGCGCTGCCAGTACCACCAAGAACGTCTTGCAGCATCATTGAATTTGAATTTGTAGCATCTGAAGCAAGGGTTTTACTTGCAGCAATACTCTTTTCAATACTTGATATATTCAAAAGAACCGTGTTTATACTGTCATAAATTTGATTCTTCTGACTGTTCAATTGCGAAAAAGAAGATTGAAGCTGGGCAATGTCTCCGCCCTGGGAAATCTCTCGGGTTAACGCACGCTGCTGTTCGTTAATATTTTTAAGCTGCTCCTGAAGAGTTTTTAGTTGCTCCTGACATTGTTTAATCTGATCATTGTATTTTTCTTCAGCACTGCTTAAAGAATCATTAATCTTTGAATTTGCATCACTAACAGTCTTGCTGATTTTAGATGTATCATCTGTTTCAGACAGTTCTAAAGTTTGAAGTTCATTTTCATCAGTTGTGTCTTTTGTTTTGTTGCTTTTTGCATCGGCAACAGTTTGATTTGCTTCTGCAAGCCTTTTTCTTATGTCTGCAGTGCTATTCGTCCCTGATACATTTGAACTGCCTTTTGATGAATCTAAACCGCCTATTGTCATTCTTTTCTTGTTCCTTTTCCTTGCTTTTAAAAAAATTGCCACACCTGTTAATACTATCGGCAATTGTTTTAAAAACTTTAAAGTTTAAGCTCATAATAAAGGAGGGTTTATGACAAAAACTTTACAAAACACAAAAACCTGGGAAAATCTATTAAAGGCTTTCGCAGGAGAATCTATGGGAAGAATGCGGTACACATACTATGCAAAGACCGCAAAGAAGGAAGGATATGTCCAAATTTCAAACATTTTTTTAGAAACAGCAGATAACGAAAGAGCTCACGCTAAAAGATTTTTTGATTTTCTTGGAGAAAAGAATATCCCGTCAACAATAAAAGATGCCGTATATCCTATAGGTCTTTCTGATAAAACTGCAGACAACCTTGAATTTGCAATATTTGGGGAACACGATGAAAATACTGTTCTTTATCCAAACTTTGCAAAAATTGCAAAAGAAGAAGGATTTGACAAAGTTGCTGATGCATTTCTTGAAATTGCAAAGGTGGAAAAAATCCATGAGGCAAGATTTAGAAAATTAAAAGAAAATATTTTAAAAGATGAAGTCTTCAAAAGAGACAAGGAAATGATATGGAAATGCAATAACTGCGGATATCACCACTATGGCAAAGAAGCACCGGAAAGATGCCCTTCATGCCTGCACAAACAGGAACATTTTGAACTTTTCTGTGAGAATTATTAATATTATATTTTCGTATTTAGCAGCTTAAAAGCGGAAAATGCTTGCATAAGAAGACTGTCGCGAAGCATGTCACAGTAATTTCTCTGATTTCAAGCCAATGTGCAACAGACCGCCCTGTCTTCGTTGCAAGTATTTGAAGCTTTTTTCTGCGAGAATTATTAGGTTTTTCAGTTTTTGGAGCAGAAAAGTTTTAAAATAAAAGGACCGTAAAAGATGCAATGGAAATTGGTTGAACCGGGGCGAAACCAATACACCTGCATGCAGGGTTGGCTCGTGCGGGGACTATTTGAATATATGGAGTCTCCCCAAAAACAAGAACACGTTCTTGTTTTTAAATCTTTTCTGCTCCAAAAACCATACTTGTACCCAAAATTTTTTGTTTATACTAAAATAAACTTATTATGAAAGTTTATTTAGGAATTGATGTAGGCTCTGTTACAACAAAGCTTGCAGTAGTGGATGAAAACGGAAAATATGTAGACAGCTACATGCTAAGGACTGCAGGTCAGCCTGTTAAAGCTGTACAAAATGGCTTAAAAGAGCTTTTGGCAAAATCAACAAATGATTATGAAGTTTGTCAGGTAGGTACGACAGGTTCTGGTAGAAACCTTGCAGGAGCTTTAGTTGGCGCTGATGTTATCAAAAACGAAATCACAGCCCATGCCGTTGCGGCAAGCATTATTGTTCCGGGTGTTCAGACCATTCTTGAAATCGGCGGTCAGGACAGTAAAATCATCATTTTAAGAGACGGCATTGTAACGGACTTTGCAATGAATACGGTCTGCGCTGCAGGAACAGGAAGCTTTTTAGACCAGCAGGCAGGCAGATTAAATGTTAAAATTGAAGATTTTGGAACAATCGCCCTGCAGTCAGCTTCTCCTGCAAGAATAGCAGGCAGATGCGGCGTTTTTGCAGAATCTGACCTTATCCATAAACAACAGCTTGGATATCCTGTGGAAGACTTATTATACGGACTTTGCCAGGCTTTGGTTAGGAATTATTTATCAAACCTTGCACTTGGAAAAGAACTTTTACCCACAATTACATTCCAGGGTGGCGTTGCTACTAATAAAGGCATGGTGAAAGCATTTCAGGATGCCTTGGGGTGCGAAATTGTTGTTCCGCCAAACCACCAGACAATGGGCGCTATCGGCGCTGCTTTCCTTGCTATGGAACACCACCAATATACAAACAGTGCAACAAAATTTAAGGGTTGGCAAACAAAAGATATGCATTTCAATTCCGTCACCTGCACATGCAACGGCTGTTCAAACAATTGCGAAGTGATTTCAATTGTTGAAGGAGATATTGAACCCCTTGCACCAGGGCAGGAACATAAAATCTCCGATGTTAAAGGAAATCTTATTGCACGCTGGGGCGGCACCTGTGGAAAGTGGGATATAGGATAGACACCAGGAGATTTTTCAGAGTAACGTCCAAATTAGGAAATATCAGCTAGAGATTCAGGCTAATATTCTAATAAGAAAATATCAAAAGCACCAAAATACAGTCAGAGGCGCATTTTAAAACAAGATGAATTTTTTAAGAATTATATTTAGGATTTGTTATTATGTCTTCCTTGCGCTCTATTGGCTGTGGATTTTCCCGGGGATATTGCTACATATATTTATTTCCATATTTAGTTTTGATTTAGATTTTCCGATAAGCACGCTTAGAGCAGAAATAGTGGGTGCCTGCTATTATTTAATTATCTTTTTCACCCTTGGCGGTTTTGTGAAATTATTTAAAATGCTTTCAAAGTTAAAAGAAACTTCTGACTAAATAACTTGGCATAAAAATTACATTAACTGTGTAATAATTTCTTATTATGCCGGTTTTCTGCGTAAGGTATGCCATTTTAACTTTAATATCTCTGTCATCTTTGTTAAAATCATACGTGTCTAAAATAAAAGAATATAAATTTCCGTTTTTATCGAACGTAGTATATAAGATATCTGCATGCCCAAGCGCCAGTTTAAGATTTTCATCACTTCCAAAATATGTACTTGCTTTTTCAATAACCCTGCCTTTTATTAATTCGGGCAGATTTTTCTTAATGTGTTGTTGAAATTCTTTTGAATACATTATACCCTGTGATAGATTACTCCCAGGAGAAAATATTACCCCGGGTGCATCTTCAACCCCAAGCTGTTCAATTAATTTTTCTTTTATGATGTTCCTTAAATCTTTGGCTGGAAAATCTGCCACTTTTAACACAACCATACCGTTTTGTTTTATATAATTTTTGCTTTGGTTAAAATTGTGTGAAGCAATTTTCCAAAGTTCTTTGGCGTCATTAATTTTATTCAAATAACGAACATTTAATCCACCCATTGCAATATCAATAGCCCTTTTTGCAAACTGTGCCGCATAAACTTCCAAGTTTTCTTTTGAATATTTTAGGTTGTCATCAAAAACAATTTTTAGTGCATCTTTTAATTTTTGTCTTTTCTTTAACTTAATTAGAGTGTCTTTAGCTTTGTCTCTTGCAGATCTTTTATTTTCTCTTTTGTCTCCATCCTCATCATCTACTTTAAAATTATTTTCAACTTTACATTTGCAGTTAGGATGAGGTTTATCAGGTATATCTTTCTTTAAGGTATAACTTGTCCCATTTAAAACCTTACACGTGTCGCAAGCCCCGGGCTTACTTTTCCATTCAAACTCTCTGTCATTTTTTTCAACATAGCCTTTTAATGTCGTCATAATAATTCCTTTCAAATAATAAATTCAGCATATAAATTATCTTAACATTCCAAAACCCGCTTCGCTAGAGCAAAAATACTTAATTTTCATATTTTTTATGCTAAAATTTAAATATGAATTTTTTAAGAATTATATTTAGGATTTGTTATTATGTCTTCCTTGTGCTCTATTGGCTGTGGATTTTCCCGGGGATATTGTGGTTTGGTATTGGTTGTTTTTTTGTTTACGATCCCTATCTTGCAAAAGATGCAGCCGAAGTTACCATCAGGGCTGCAGGAATTTATATAACCATTTACCTTACCCTCTATACCTTAAAAGAACTCTTCAGAAATCTTGCCGCCCCAAAAGATATAATTAAATAAATCGGCAAAAAAGCTCCGAAATTCACCTTCGGAGCTTTTTAAAATCTAAAACGCCTGAGCGCTAAACCGGGCTAAATAGTCTACACCGCAGCCTTGCTCATTGCCTTATTAACGCATTCAATCACAGTCTTTGCAACGGTTCTTTGTTCTTCTTCAGTGATTTCTGCAAACATAGGAAGAGACATTACCATCTTGGTATCACGTTCCGTGTGCGGTAAAAGTCCTTCTTTTAAACCAAGGTGGCTGTGCACCTTTTGTAAATGCAAAGGAACCGGATAGTAAATCATAGCTCCGATACCGGCTTCCTGCAGCATTTTATGCACCTCATCCCTGTTTGGAACCTTAATTGTATACTGATGATAAACCGCATAAACGTTGTCAATCTCTTTTGGTGTTTCAATATTTTCAGCATCTTTAAAAAGTTCATTGTAAAATGCAGCATGAGCCCTTCTTGCTTTGTTCCAGTTGTTAATATAAGGAAGTTTCACCCTCAAAATTGCTGCCTGGATTTCATCGAGCCTTGAATTTACACCAATTTCATCATGGTAATAACGAACCGCGCCGCCATGGTTTCTAAGCGCCACCATTCTGTTTTTAAGGGCTTCTGAATTTGTAACGGCAAGGCCGCCATCGCCCATTGTACCAAGGTTTTTGGTGGGGTAAAAGCTGTAACAGCCTATATCGCCAAAGCTTCCAACCTTTTTACCTTTAAATTCCGCACCAATTGCCTGGCAGCAATCCTCAATAACATATAGATTGTGTTTTTTGGCAATGGTCATAATTTTTTCCATATCACAAGGCTGCCCGTAGAGATGAACAGGCAATATAGCCTTCGTTTTCGGGGTGATTTTTTCTTCAATTAAATTTGCGTCCATATTGAAAGTATCAGGATTAATATCAACAAACACAGGGGTGGCGCCTACTATACCAATGGCTTCTGTAGTTGCAACAAATGTAAATGCAACAGTAATAACTTCATCACCAGCACCGATATCCAAAGCTCTTAAAGCCAAATGTAGTGCATCAGTACCTGAATTCAGTGCAACAGAATAATTTACACCTATAAAATCAGCCATTTCCTGTTCAAAGGCTTTATTATGTTTGCCCAAAATATATGAGCCGCTTCTCATAACCTCTAAAACTTCTTTTTCAGCCTCATTTTGAATTGTGGCATATTGTCTTTTTGAATCTATAATCGGTATCATAAAATCCCCCTCTGCTCTCTTCATTTAAGAATATCTTAGCACAGAATCAGAGCACCTTAATACAATCTTAATTTTTTAAAGAGTTATTTTTCGCAGCCCCGTCTAATGTGTCAAAGTTCAATGTGTCAAATTTTAACAACTCAAAAGGCTCGATATTTAGAGCATCAGCGAGTTTTAAGATTGTTGCAAGACCGGGTTTGTTGATACAAACTTCGATTTTCCCCATATAATCCAAACTAATTCCAGATTCTTCCGCTAATTTTTCCTGAGTTAATCCCGCTTTTTCTCTTAAACTTTTAATTCGCCTGCCAAGATTTTTGTAGAACAACAATTTGTCAATCATTTAAGTACTGATAACTATCAGGATATAAGATAAACCCTCATTTTATTACTGGATTATATCCAGTAATAAAGCATCATAACTAAGTTTAAAATTTAAAATAGAAAGTTGAGGTATGCAAATTATGGGTTTATTTAAAAGTAAACAAAATATTAATTACGGTTATTTGAAATTATTTCATATATATAAAGGTTTCTCATTAGTCGAGATGCTAATGGCTCTTTTGGTGGCATCATTGTTGCTTGCAGCTTTAGCTCCTGTAATGACAAAGAAGATGGATGAGAATGTTTTTGTATCAGGGACAGGAAGTGCTGTTATGCTTCAGGGTGGGTGTATATTTATGGAAGGGAATTATGAAAATGTATGTAAGCTTCCGCAGAATACTCTTGCAATAGGTGCGATTATAGCATCAGGTGGAGGTGGTGGAGGGGGAGCTGCAAGGGCGGCATTTGGAAGTACAAAATATTCAGATATTATAAATGGTACAACAGCAGGCAGTGTTTCATCTAATACCATAACATTGAATAAAAATGCATTGGATGTTAAGGTACAGCTTGTTGGTGGAGGTGGTGGAGGGGGATTAGGTTCTTCTAATAACGGGGGGTATCCAAAGGATCAAAATGATTGCGGGAATTGGGGA
>CAJULH010000022.1 GCA_910587175.1 Candidatus Gastranaerophilales bacterium
AAGGTGTTTTTTTTATAAAAACAGCAAAACCAAAAAACGATTTTTTAATTAGAAGTTTTGAAAATAAAAAATAGCAATCTTTATATTTATTACCATTTACCAAAAACTTTGAAATATCGGAATAGCTTAAAACAAAAGTTTTCTCTTTTTTTAGATTTAATATATTAAGAAGTTCAAAAGAGGCTTCTTTGTCAAAGATATCATGATGATCACTTTTTGAAAGAGAAGCTTTGCATCTAAGTGATACATCATCCAGAAAATATACAGCAGATGCCTCAAAAGAGTTTTCTTTATCTGATTCTTCAAGCAAACTACGATAAAAACTATCTTCCTTTAAAATATTGTAGTCCCTATCGATAATTTCAGCCAAATTATTTAAAGTTTGATATTTTATTGTCATTAGGAATTATACAATTAGCTTATATCCACCCTTTGCAGCATTTTGAAGTACATCCTCATTAATTTTAGCTCTGAGGTTTTTAATATACTTGTAAACATAATCGGTAGGCAGATCTAAAATTTTAGCCAAATCTTTGGCATAAACTATCTTTTCGGTATTTGCAGTAAAATAATCCAGCACAACCTGCTCTCTTTGAGTCAAAGGCTTTTTAAAAGTAAATTGTTTTTTAATTTCGGAATTAGAAGATTGTTCTTTAAGTGCTGCATTTTGCATATCAAAAGATTTTCTGGCTGCAGAATTTACAGCTGCCTTCGGCTTAATGCTGGAAACTTTTGAAGAAAAATCAGATACATTTTCTGTTTTCTTGCTGTTTGATAGAACTATATCAATAATATCACGTGTTTGCTTTTCTTCTTTTAATACTTTTCCGAGCCTTTTTGCATACTCTTCAAGTGTAATCTTTTCCAGTGAACTTCTCCATTGTTTAATCTCTTCTTTGCTTAAGTATTCACTCATTGAACTTCCCCTTTAAGATTTTCTATATTTCCGTCCTTCACTTCTCTATTTATACCACAATGCAACATTGAAAATCTCGAAATATTTAGTAAAGTAAAATTTTATTTACTTTAGTAAAAAGATATTGACAATTTAAAATGAGCCCCGCTAAAAACAAGGCTCATTTTAAAAATATCTTAAAATGTCATTAGTCGTCTGCGTGTCCGGCAGTGCCTAAAACATCTTTCATTTTATGAATAACCATTTCTTTAACAGCAGTTCTGCCAGGACCCATATATTCTCTCGGGTCAAATTTTTCAGGATGTTCAACAAAGAACTCTCTGATTGTAGATGTCATCGCAAGTCTTAAATCGGTATCAATATTAATCTTTGCAACACCGTTCTTAGAAGCGTATGCAAGCATATCTTCAGGAACACCTTGGGCATCAGGAAGGTTGCCGCCAAATTTATTGCACTTTGCAACAAATTCTTTAGGAACAGATGATGAACCGTGTAAAACAAGCGGGTAATCATATCCAGCAACTTCATTAACTGCTTTTTTAATTTCAGCCAATCTTTCAAAATCAAGCTTTGCTTCACCTTTAAATTTATAAGCACCGTGAGAAGTACCAATTGCAACAGCTAAAGAATCACATCCTGTTTCTTTAATAAATCTTGCAGCTTCTTCGGGGTCGGTATATGTTGAATCTTTTGCATGAACTTTAACATCATCTTCAACACCGGCTAACTTACCAAGCTCAGCTTCAACGGAAACATTGCGTGCGTGGGCATATTCAACAACTTTCTTTGTTAAAGCAATATTTTCTTCAAGCGGAAATCTGCTTCCATCAATCATAACAGAAGAAAAACCGCCATCAATACAAGATTTACAAATATCAAAATCTGCACCATGGTCTAAGTGAAGAGCAATTGGTACAGTAGTTGTAGCAAGAGCAGCCTCAACCAATTTAATTAAATAAGTCTGATTGGCATATTTTCTGGCACCGGCTGAAACCTGAAGAATAATAGGAGACCTTGTTTCTTCAGCGGCTTCCGCAATACCCTGTAAAATTTCCATATTGTTTACGTTGTAAGCACCAATTGCATACTTTCCGGCAAGGGCTTTTTTAAACATTTCGCCTGTACCAACTAATTTTCTTTCCATAAAAATAACTCCTAACTAAAAGTAGTATCAAACTAAATTTATAACAAAAACATATTCAAGACAAGAAATATTTTTATTACAAAACATCCTTTTGTAAAAATGGTTTTTTGTAAATATTTGTAAAATGCTGCCGGAATTTCCTTAAGAAACTAAAAAGTAAAACGATAAAGAAATTATACGAAGGAACATTGGTGTGGAAAGACCTGATTTTCCTTTTATTTGGCAGGTTAAAAAAATAAGGAGCAAAAAATGAGTGATGGTTTCAGAATAACAGGCAACTGGGATTTTGATGGCAAGAAGAAAATCGATAAAGATGATTTTGATGCAAGCAAAATCTCATCGAAAAATAATGACTTATATAAAAAAGGGAAAGTAGATTTTTCAGACGGGATAGATAAAGATGAAGCCCAATACATTATAACAGAGTTTGAAAATGAAGGTTTGATTGATTTTGACGACTTTGATATTGACGATGCAGATATAAAAAAATTCCTGAAAAATCAAGGATTTAAAAATGTTACAAATGAACAAATAAAAAATATGAGATCTGTCGTTGAATCTATTGCAGACACATATATGGATGCAAACGATACAGCAAAACCAACTGAACAATATACAAGCGTTCAGGATATTTATTTAACCAATGGAGGAAAAACAGGAAACATTACTGTTTCACCATCAAAAATTGACCCTAAAAACGGTAACATCCAAACCATATCAGAACCAGGGACAAACAAAGGAAATGACCCGCTTAAAGGCTCAAGTTTGAATGAACTTATAAATAATGCATATTCACTGGAAGATTTAGCAAAAGAAAAAGGATTAAAAAGCACAGACGGTGTATTGCATAATCTTGTTGATGAATATCTGCAGTCAAACCCGGAACTTGCAAAAAGAATTTCAAGCTTAAACGGCGGAAAGGATATTAAAGATTTAAGCTACGATGAAATATTAAATACAAATCTTTATAAAAAAGGAGATACAGCATTTAAAGTAATTGCACCGAAGTTTAATATGCCCGCTCCGACAGGAGGTGAATTAAATACAGAAAACACTACCGTAAACCAAAAACAATTCAGTGCACAGGCAAATTCTATTGATATAGTGAGCGGTAAGGAAAAACCCGGTGAAAATCAGTACAATAATGTAACAGATGGCATAATGGCGCAATACGGCATAAGCAAAGACGATCCGGATTATCAAAGCAATCTTAAAGCAATAGCATTTCAGATTGCAAATGACCCGGAAAATGCCAAGGTAATCGAAACATATATAAACAGTCTGCCGGAAGATGAAAAAGCAAAGTATTTAAATGATAATACACGTGTAAATGCACTGCTTGCACTAAAGGATACAAAAGGACTTCATTTGCCGGATAATGTACTTGTAAACAGTATATCAAATACGGATGACGATAAAAAATACAATTATACTACAGGAAACACGGTTTATCAGTTATCGCCGTTATCTCCGGCTGACGGAAAACCAATAGGACAAGTAGAACTTCCGGCAACATTTGACGGCAAAGAAACTGCAGGAAGTATCTCAAACCTTGAAGATATTTTGAAATATTCTGCAGACCCAAGAACAGGTGTTGCATTAACTACGGTTGATAAAGACGGTAAAGAAGTTTCAAATATCAAAGATGAAGCCGCCCAAAGTATGGCAACAGCCTATATGATGAACAGCATTAAAGATAACCCCGAAATATTTGCCGCAAGCCAGGAAATTGATGGCAAACTTCAGCTATTCGGCGCATATGATATTACAGATAAAAATGTGCTGGCTAAAATGCAAGAAGGACTTGATGCTGCCAAAAAAGCCGGGCTTTCAAATGAAGATGCTGCAACAAAGGTACGCGAAGATTTAATAAAAGAATTTGGCAAAGTAGATGATAAGGGTGAAGCATCACTTGATAACTTCCTTGAAAAATACGGAAATGTAAATCTTGATAATGCTAAAAAGATAGATTTCTATGACAAAAACGGAAATCTCCGCTTTAAAAATGAGGATGGTACTCCGGTATCTTATAAGGTATCAGAAACTTATGTAAGATTTGGCACAGCAAAAGAAGTTACTCCCGGTAATGAAAAAACCAATACAAAAACCACATCTTCAACTGTACAAAGTACAACGCCGGATACCACCCCAAGCTCCACCGAAAGCACAGCCCCAAGTGGCACTCCAAGTACTAATGCAAGTAAAACCCCAAGTAGTACACCTAGCAGCACCAATAGCAAAACTCCATCTAAAACGCCGAGCACAAGTAGTACACCTTCACAAACCCCAAGTACTGACGGAGGAACTACTTCAAAAACTCCAAGCGGTACACCCAGCTCGACTGCGAGCAAAACTCCCAGCACCGACGAAGATACGGTTTCGCAAACACCAAGCAGTAGTACACCGGTAGTCTCTACCACACCAAGCAGCAGTGCACCTTCAATCACCCCAAGTTCTACCGAAAGCCCAACCCCAAGTAGTACGCCGAGCACAAGTAGTACACCTTCGCAAACACCAAGTACTGACGGAGGGGCAGCTTCCAGCACTCCAAGCTCATCTGAAAGTTCAACCCCATCCGGAACTCCAAGTACCGGGGGTGGGGGAACATTTAATCCTACACCAAGCATAGCAGAACCAAGCGAAAGCACCGCACCGGATTCTACGCCATCAAGCGAAGTTAGCACACCTTCAACATCACCAACTGAAAGCAATGCTGCTAATCCCGGAGAATGCTTGCCTCCTCCCCCGGCAGATAACACACCGGCTGATACACAACAATCCGGTAGCACAGCCAGTCAAATACAAGAAAACGCTGCATCCCCATCCCCTGCCGCACCTACTTCAGAAACAACAGAGACATCCGTCCAGACTGTGGTAACGGAAACAACAGTAACAAAAGAAGTGCAATCCGATGCAGCAGCTTCAGAAACCACTGCGTCAACTGAAAACAAAAATACTCCCGAGCCTGCAAATTCAGGTGAACCTGCAGCTTCCAAACCTCAAGAAGAAACGGTTACAGTGACCACTACCACTACGACAACCACTACTACCGAAAACAAGGTTCACGACAATACCTCAAACGTCACTACGAGTACAACTGATGTAGAAATCGAAAGAAAGGTTGAGTAAAAAAATAAAGAAAATAAAATTAAAAAGCAGGGTAAAAAGCCCTGCTTTTTTGTAAAGTTTTATTAACACGATATATGAAAAACTTAAGCAAAAAGGACAAAAAGCCGATAAATAAAGTAAAGGAAAAGTATAAATAAGGAACTACGGTTAAAATGAATCGCATTAATCCATTCGATATGTTGCGCAATCAGGGAATAGGAAATGCAAGCAACATTGAAACACCTAAAAAACCCGAACAAAAAGGTGAAAATGAAACTCAAAATACCCAGGGCATTGGAAATATTCAACAGACAGATGAAACAGAAATGGTAGATACATCAGCTTTGGCGGATGACTCTGAAGCTTTTGATATGTCTGGTTTTGACAGTGAAAACATAGGGGAAGAAGTTTCAGCACCCGAAAATGCAGATAAACCAGATAATAATGCCGGACAAAATCAAAACAATGATAAAGAAAAAGAAGAAGCTATGGCAAGTGTAAATGAGCTTGTAAACAATTTCTTCGATAAAAGACATGAGGAATAACACAACCTTAAATAAGGAAAGGATAGCAAAATGGGCGAAATGAAAATGAATGGCAAAGAGCTCAGCTTTGATTCAAACAAAAAAATTACCAAAGAAGAATTAGCACAAAAAAACGGTATTAATATTGAAAAACTGGAAGCCCTTTTTGCTGAATACGATGGCATTAAGCTTATGAATGGTCTTAGTGCAAACGAAGCCCGGACTCTTGTTAATCTTTTCGATGAAAATAGCGATAAACAAGTCACCGAAAAAGAAATTTCGGATGAAAAACTTAAAGAGTTTATTTCAAAAAATGGCGGCAAGGTTGATGACACCACTTTAATATGCAGCTTAAAAGGAATACTGAAGGCAATTTCAAATACTTTTGGAGCCGGCTGTGATAAAGATACAACCCAAGATAAAACCGTAACAGTTGAACCGTGGGGCAAAGGCAACAAAAACGATTGCCTCAGCAGAATTATACAAAATTCATACCCCGGCGTTAAATTATGGAGCGAAGAATATTATAAGCTTGAAAAAATGATAATGGATGCAAATCCGGAAATATATGGCGATGAAAACGGAAATGGCGGCAGAAAAAGAACATCTGACGGCACAAGACACAATGCCGTATTATACACAGGCGATAAAATAAAACTGCCAGCCTGGAATGGCAAAGAAGCAGCACCAGCCCAAACAACACCGCAGACAGGTACTGGGAAAACAACATCGCCCGCAACAAGCAAAGCGCCGCTCGAAAGCAAAACACCAACTGCAAAACAAGAACGCCAGGAAGGCGGAAATAACGGACCCAGAATGATTTCATTTGAAGAGCCTACTGCTCCAATTAGAAGTCTCACTCCTGCTATAAGCACAACACCTCAAAAAAATTCGTCAATTGATAAGTATATAGATCTTTTAAGCAGCAACACTTCAAGCAAAACCGATATTGCAAATACGATACTTAAGGACAAAAATTTAAGTCTCGATGATTTAATTGAAATAATGAATACGCTCAATACAAATCTCCTTGCAGACTGTGGCGGCAATACTAATGATTTTATAAATAATATCAATAATTTGCTAAAAGGTCTGGATAGTACTCAAGCTATAAAATTTCTTGATGCGTATAAAAATAACAGCAAAGACAAAGAATATAATGAATTCGTAGAAACAATATGGAAAGAGCTAAAGGGTGACGATGAAAAAACAGCATTAAAAACCTATTATGGCATATTAAATGATAAAATCCAAGATTCTGAAGCAATGAAAATAAGACACGATGATGATGTGATAGAAAAATCCAGAGAATATCTACTGGAATTGAATACAAAAAACAATAAGGTTTTTGATAAAAAAGGTAAAGTCATAAAAGAAATATTAGATAATGTTAATATCAACTCACCACAAAGCAAAGAGCAGGCGCTAGCCGTATTATACAATTGCTACGGAGACACAAACGGAATAGTAGATGCAATGTGGGAACTTTCAGAAAGCAATGAAAAGAAATATTATCCGATTTTAGAAGTATTATTTGAATATGCAATGGGAAAAGGAAAACCTTATATTGCACCCGAAGTTTTCAGAGCATAAATTTCAGACAAGAGATAAAAGAGCGACACACAACACGTGTCGCTTTTTTATTTATGAGTATTTTAAAACTATGTAAAGATATGTAACATATTTTATAATTTTTGAAATTCAATACTTTGTATATACTTTATATATATGAAAGGTAAAATCACAGGAGCAACAAAAAGTGTCAGATCCAACAATTAACAACAAAAATATAATCCCCCAGACACAAATGCCCCAGACCGGCGTTCAAAACACTGGTGCTACACAGCAAACCCCCAGTGTTGAAGAACCTTTATTTGGAGGAAATAGCACTACAGCTACAAACGCTTCTGTAACAAATACAGCAAGCGCACCCGTTGGCGATCAGTATGTTCCAAGCAGCGAAGTAACATCTGAAGAATTAAGAGAAGAAAAAGCAGGTGTAGATAACAATAATGCGCAGCTTGAAGTAAAAGAAGGCGAAACGGAAAGTACAATTACGGATTGCGAGAATACAATTACAGAACAAACAGCTAACGTAGATGCTTTAAACTCAGCAAACGCTGAATTAAAAGCAGCAAATGCTACATTAGCCAGTGAAATTGCCGCAGGACGTAAGGATATATACGATATTAATACTCAAATCAAAGATTTAAATGCACAAATCGAAGCAAACAGCGGCTTCACCGGAGGCTTACTTAATGCCTTAAAAGGAGTAATCGGAAAAGGTGTAGATGTAGGCGCTCTTAAAGGACAAGTAGCCCAATTGGAAGCCCAGAAAAAAGAAATCGAAAACAGCATTAAAGAAAAAGAAAGCGAAATTGATGCAAACGAAAAAACAATTGCAGATAATGAATCAGAAATAACTAATTCAGAGGGTATAATAACAGATACAGAAGCTACAAAAGAAACCCAGGAAGGTCAATTAGAAGACATTCAGGCAGAACACCAAGACGGTGTAGAAAAATCTGCAGACCTTCAAGAAGAAATAGAAGCAAAAGAAATTGAAGAAGCACAAGAAGCAGAATCAAAAGCATCAGAAGAGGCTGATCCTGAAAAAGTAAAAGAACTTCAGCAAAATGACTTAAATGACATAAAAGCCGCTTACGAAGCAGGACAAATCACCTATGAAGACTATAAAGCAGCCTTAAAGGCAGCCGGACAGGAAGAATACGGTGAAGACTACGTGCCTGATGAAGATACACTTAACAAGCAGGCAGGCGTACTTCAAGATACAATTGCCAATGGTGACATTACAACTGACACTATTGATGATATTAAAAATGAAAACTATGAAGATGCATACATAGAAGCTGGTTTCACTCCTGAAGAAGCCCGTGAAAGAATCGAAATTGTTGAAGCAATTACAACCTACCAGGCTATGGGTATTGATGTTGCACCTGAAATATTTGAAAGCAAATCAGTTCAACAATTAGATGAAATCATAGAAACCGCAATGGTTCAGGATACAATAAAAGCCAGCAGTACAAAAATCGTAGGTAATGCAGCAAACTTCACAAGCAAGAAAGATATGCAGGCAAATGCAGACTCAGTAGATGAATTTATTGATACATACAGCGCACTTCAAAGCTATTATCAGTCAAACGATGTTGAAGATTTAGAAGTAAATGCATATTTAAACACCAATAGTGATAAACTTAACAAGATAAGCCAGGGATACATTTATGAAACATCAAAACTTCAGGAATTATCCAACAGTGCTTCAACATTAATGACAACATTAAAAACAAGAGTATCACTAGATGAAGCCGCAGGTGCAAGCGCCGGTGTAAGATTTGAAGAAGCAAGACACAAAACCGAAGGCGCAATAGACAATGCAGAAGGCAAGTTAAATAAAGAATCCGAAGACAGCGATACAGTTGACCAATACAGAACGGAATTCTTGAATCTGACAAACAAATTTAATAACTCTGATACAGACAGCGCAAGACAAATGAGTATAAAAGCTATGGAAAGACTGTATGAAAGAGCCTTGAATGCAGATGAAAACACTGGTGACAATCCATACAGAGGTAAAATCAGCATAGCAGCATAAAAAATTTATTCTTCATTAAAGCCCGGAATACCGGGCTTTTTTATATAGAAAAATTAATAAAATTAATATTATTTACACTCCTTGAAAAAATTTGTATAATTTACAAATAAGCAAAACAAGGAGATTTTAATGGAAAATTTAAAAGTAGCAATCGGCTGTGACCATGGCGGCTTTCATTTAAAGGAGAAAATTAAAGAATATATGGAAGTCCACCACATTGAACATAAAGATTTTGGTATATATATTAAAGAAGCAAGCGACTATCCCGAAGTTGCAAAAGAAGTTGCAAAAGCAGTTGCAAACGGTGAATTCGACAGAGGTATTCTTGTTTGCGGCACAGGGCTTGGTATGAGCATAACAGCAAACAAAATCAAAGGCATAAGGGCTGTATCCATTGAAAACACTTATTCTGCACGCGTTTCAAGAGCGCATAATAATTCTAATGTTCTTTGCCTTGGTGAACGTGTTATTGGCGACTACCTTGCATTGGATATTGTTGATATTTGGCTTAAAACCGGTTTTGAAGGCGGAAGACACAAGAAACGTATTGATATGATTGAGTAATTTTACATTCATAATATCTGACCGAAAGAATTAGTTTAAATTCGTTTGAGAAAAAATATTTTGGTGTTAAACTTAAATTAACGAATTAGTAATCCGATTTTAAGGAAGTTTATAATGTTTGAAAGATTTACCGAAAAGGCAATCAGGGTAATCATGCTTGCACAGGAAGAAGCAAGACGCCTTGGTCATAATTTTGTCGGCACGGAACAGGTATTACTTGGCTTAATTGGCGAAGGTTCCGGTGTTGCCGCAAAAACACTTAAATCCATGGGTGTCAATATTAAAGATGCCCGGGCACAGGTTGAGAAAATAATAGGCAGAGGTTCAGGATTTGTTGCTGTTGAAATTCCTTTTACCCCAAGAGCAAAAAAGGTTCTTGAACTGTCATGGGATGAAGCAAGACAACTTGGACACAACTATATCGGGACAGAACACTTGCTCTTAGGACTTATTCGCGAAGGCGAAGGCGTTGCCGCAAAAGTTCTTGAAAACCTTGGTGTTGATTTGAATAAATGCAGAAGCAACGTTATAAAACTTCTCGGTGAGACCAGAACAGGGCAAAGCCCGCAAACAACTACAACAGGCGCACCGCAGTCTAAAGCAAAAACTCCGAGCCTGGATGAATTCGGTACAGATTTAACCCTTGCAGCACAGGAACAAAGGCTTGATCCTGTTGTAGGACGTGAAAAAGAAATTGAAAGAGTGATTCAGATTCTTGCCCGCCGCACAAAAAACAATCCGATACTTATCGGTGAGCCTGGTGTAGGTAAAACAGCCATAGCACAGGGCTTAGCTATGAAAATTATCGATTGTGAAGTTCCCGATATTCTTGAAAACAAAAAGATTATCCAGCTTGATATGGGTCTTTTGGTTGCAGGTACGAAATACAGAGGCGAATTTGAAGAGCGCCTTAAAAAGATTATGGATGAAATCCGCCAGGCAGGAAATGTTATTCTTGTAATTGATGAAATGCACACACTTATCGGAGCCGGCGCCGCAGAAGGTGCGATTGATGCTGCAAACATTCTGAAACCTGCGCTATCCCGCGGGGAGATTCAGGTAATTGGCGCAACCACGCTTGATGAATACAGAAAACATATCGAAAAAGATTCAGCTCTTGAGAGACGTTTCCAGATGGTTCTTGTGGAACAGCCTTCAATTGATGAAACAATTCAGATTATTAAAGGTTTAAAATCAAAATACGAAGAACACCATAAGTTATTCATTTCCGATGAGGCAATAGTTGCTGCAACGGAGCTTTCAAGCAAATTTATTACTGAAAGATTTTTGCCGGATAAAGCTATCGACCTTATTGACGAAGCTGCTTCCAAAGTACGTTTAAATGTTTCAAGTCTTCCGCCCGAAGGAAAGGAGCTTGAAAAAGAACTCAAGGCAACAATTAAAGAAAAAGAAGACGCGATAAGAAACCAGGAATTTGAAAAGGCGTCCGATTTAAGAGACCTTGAAGCCCAGATTAAAGATAAAATCAGAGAATATCAGGACGCTTGGAAAAACACACAGGATGCAAATAAGCCTACAGTTGGTGTAGATGAAGTTGCGGCTGTTGTATCCACAATAACCGGTATTCCTGTTACAAAAATAACCGAAGGTGAATCTGAAAGATTATTAAAACTTGAAGAAACCCTTCACAACAGGGTTATAGGTCAAAATGAAGCCGTTGTTGCCCTATCTAAAGCAATAAGACGCGCGAGAGTAGGTCTAAAGTCTCCAAACAGACCAATAGGAAGCTTTATATTCTCGGGACCTACCGGAGTTGGTAAAACAGAGCTTGCAAAAGCACTTGCAGAGGCAGTATTCGGTTCTGAAGATAATATAGTAAGAATTGATATGTCCGAATTTATGGAAAAACACACAACATCAAAGCTTATTGGTTCTCCTCCGGGATATGTGGGCTATGACGACGGCGGTCATATGACAGAAATTATCAGAAAAAAACCATATTCCGTTGTGCTTTTTGATGAAATTGAAAAAGCACACCCTGATGTTTTCAATATTATGCTCCAGATTCTTGACGATGGTCGTTTGACTGACTCTAAAGGACGTTTGGTTAATTTTAAAAATACAATCATTATAATGACATCAAATGTTGGCGCAAGTATGATAACCTCTACCCAAAAACTTGGTTTCTCTGTTTCCCAGGATTCAAAGAAGGACAAATACGAAAAATTAAAAGATACCGTTATGGAAGAAATGAAAAAATCTTTCAGACCGGAATTTTTAAACCGTATTGATGATATTATCGTATTTGCTCACCTAAGCCAGGATGAAATCAGACAGATTGTAGACTTAATGTTGAAAGACCTGTTTAAACGCCTTGATGAACGCGAACTTAAAATTGAAGTCGGTAATGATGTTAAAGATTACCTTGCAAAAGAAGGATATAATGAAGCCTATGGAGCAAGACCGCTAAGGCGCGTTATTCAAAAGAAAATCGAAGATGTTCTTGCAGAAGAAATCCTGACCGGAAAATACCAGGCAAATGATACTTTGGTAATGAAAATGGAAGACGACAAGATAGTTATTGAAAAGCAATAAAAGAATAATAAATATTACGACAAAACCTTGTATATAACATACAGGGTTTTGTTTTTCTTTAACATTGACAAAAGACTATGAAAGTGGCAAAATTTAGTTTTCAGTAGTTTTATAAAAACAAACTTCAGTTTTAGGAACAAATCATGCGAATATCAAATAATTTTAATCAAAACCAAAGTTTCAAAGCTATACAGGTAAGCGACAGAGTTGAATCTGTCATAGATGAACTTTTAGAAGAAGAATCCGGATTTAAAAAATCATTTAAAAAACTTGAAACCATGAGTAATGACAATGATGTGGATGTTTTTATACAAAGAACCAAAAATGACGACGTGTTTAATTTTCAAGCTATAGACCCTTATACCCATGAAACTTTATGCTACCTTTCTGGAGATAAAAACCCAAAAAAGGCTGCCAAAAACGCTATAGACGGCTTCATTAAATTTATAGAAGATTCAAAGCAGACCCAGAGGACAAAGCTAGCTTCTACAGCAAGCAGAGATGGTACAATTTCTGAAGATAGTGCCGTTGCTAAAATATTTAAATTTCTTGGTTCATTTGTCTAAAATTTTGGTTGCATAAAATATATGCTTTTAATAAAATGTAATGGTGATGTTTTATTTTGATTACTTTAATTAAAACAAGATAAAACACAGCACAAATGGAGAGGTGTCCGAGTGGTTTAAGGTGCAGACCTGGAACGTCTGTGTGGGGGCGACTCCACCGAGGGTTCGAATCCCTCCCTTTCCGAGTTTGACAATTTGATAAAACTTGAGAACCCGAGGAGAGGGTTTGAATCCTACACCCGCTGCTTAGTAAGCTGTAGCGAACTTAGCAGTGGTGGATGCAGAAAGCATAAATTTCAAGGCAAAGAATGCGCCGTAGAAATTTAGCATCTGCCTCCCTTTCCGAGTTTGACAATTTGATAAAATAAATTTGCACTTAGCGGTATCGTCTAGGGGTCAGGATAGCAGATTCTCATTCTGTTGACACGGGTTCAAATCCCGTTACCGCCGGTTTTATTCTATTAAACATTTGGACAATACGGGATTTGAACATAATATATCCATTTACAAACCAGGGTTTATAAAGTCCCGTTACCGCCGGTTTTATTAAGACTTTAAGGTGGAATTAGAATATTCGTTTACTGTTTTTATATCTAATTCTTTGTTTTTTTTGTAATAATTAAATGCTTTTATATATGCATTTGCGGTATCAAGACAAGTAAACAAAGGTATATTGTATCTGACTGCAGCAGTCCTTATTTTAAAACCAGCAGTTTCCTTATTGCCGCCCTTGTTTGGTGTATTTATAATAAAACCAACATCCCCCTCAATTATACTTTTACATAATGCCTCATTGTCGTATTTTGGAATAATTCTACATTTAATGCCGTTTGAAGTTAAATGTTCACCAGTTTTTTCGGATGCTACTATTTTAAAGCCAGCTTTGATGAATTTATTTATGCACTCAAGACCTTCATTTTTATCCATATCCTTAATAGAAACATATACGCTTTTATTTTCATTAAACGGAACATTTGCAGCCATAAAAGCTTTTATAAGCGCTTTTTCATATATAGTATCTATTCCAAGAACTTCACCCGTGGATTTCATTTCAGCACAAATTGCAGCATCTACACCTTTTAGCTTTTGAAAAGAAAACACAGGGGCTTTCACTGCAACAATATTTTTATTTTCATGCAGCCCAAGCTTTATTCCTTGTTCCTTAAGACTCTCGCCAAGCAAAAGATTCAGGGCAATTTTTATCATAGGTATACCAGTTACTTTGCTTAAAATGGGTACCGTTCTTGAGGCTCTGGGGTTTACCTCAATCACATAAACATCATCTTTCTTTGAAATAAATTGAATATTCATAAGCCCCTTGACCTGAAGAGCTTTTGAAATTTTCTTTGAATATTCTATAACTTTATTTATTGTATCCTTGCTTAATGATAGTGAAGGATAAACGCAAAAACTATCTCCTGAATGTATACCCGTTCTTTCAATATGTTCCATAATACCGGGAATAAGAATATCTGAACCATCGCATACGGCATCTATTTCAAATTCTCTTCCTTCTATATATTCATCAACAGAAACAGGGTATTCAGGTGAAATAGATACAGCTTCTTCTATATATGCCGACAATTCTTTATCGTTATAGACTACTTTCATTGCCCTTCCCCCGGTTACATAAGAAGGTCTTAGTAAAACAGGGTATCCAATATTATTTGCAGCTTCCAGTGCTTCTTTAAGATTAGTTACTGCAACGCCTTTTGGTTGTTTGATTTGAAGTTCAGACAAAAGCATCTCAAACCTTTTTCTGTCTTCAGCCACGTTAATCGACTCAACAGATGTACCGAGTATCTGTACACCTTTTTTCAAAAGTTTTGGCGCAAGGTTTAACGCTGTTTGCCCTCCAAATTGAACAATAACACCTTTTGGCATTTCTTTTCTGACTACATTATATACATCTTCCAAATACAAAGGTTCAAAATAAAGTTTATCCGATATATCAAAGTCAGTACTTACGGTTTCCGGATTATTATTTATAATTATAGACTCAAGCCCGTTTTCTTTGATAGCTTTTATTGCATGAACACAGCTGTAATCAAACTCTATACCCTGACCTATTCTCACGGGACCTGAACCAATAACGATTACTTTTTCTTTTTTGCTTATAATGTTTTCATCTTCTTTTTCATACGTTGAATAGTAATACGGCGTTGATGATTCAAATTCACCTGCACAAGTATCAACCATTTTATAAACAGGGTACATATTATGCGCTCTTCTAACTGTATCAACTATTTCAGCTGACTGGTTTGAAAGCATACATATTTCATCATCTGTAAAGCCCATAGCTTCTGCATCATAAAGAAGCTCTGAGCTGAATTTCTCAACAACAAGCCTCTTTTCGGTATCAATAATGTTCTTAATTTTACCCAAAAACCACTTATCAATTTTTGTAACTTCATGGATTTTATCAATTGATATTTTTTTCCTAATGGCTGATGCTATTGCATAAATTCTTTTGTCGTCGGGATGTTTCATCTTGTAAATAAGTTCATCGGCGCTCATTTTATCAAAGCTTTTTTTGCGAAGTCCTTGTTTCTGTCCTTCAAGACATATTAAAGCTTTTAATAAAGCACTTTCAAAAGTTCTGTCTATAGCCATAACTTCGCCCGTTGCCTTCATTTGAGTTGTAAGGTTCCTGTCAGCATAAGGAAATTTATCAAATGCCCATTTTGGAATTTTTACAACAACATAATCAAGGACAGGTTCAAATGCCGCAACAGTTTTACCTGTTACCTGATTTTTTATTTCATGCAAATTAAATCCTATAGCAATTTTGGTTGTAACTTTGGCGATAGGATATCCTGCAGCTTTTGATGCAAGTGCAGAAGATCTTGAAACCCTTGGATTTACCTCTATTACAACATATTCTGATGTTTTGGGATTTAAAGCAAGCTGAACGTTGCATCCACCTTCAATTTTAAGTGCCCTTATTATCCTCAAAGAGGCGCTTCTTAACATGTGATATTCTTTATCTGATATTGTTTGTGATGGCGCTACAACAATGCTATCCCCTGTGTGTATACCGACAGGGTCAAAGTTTTCCATATTACAAACAGTAATACAGGTGTCATTAGCATCCCTTATAACCTCATATTCAATTTCTTTCCACCCAGCAACAGATTTTTCAAGCAAAACCTGATGTATGGGACTTAAATTGAGCCCTTGATACAATATTTCCTTCAACTCTTCTTCATTATGAGCAAAGCCGCCACCCGTACCTCCAAGCGTAAAAGCCGGTCTTACAACAAGCGGGTAATTTGCTTCATTTGCAAACATAATTCCTTCTTTGATACTTGAAACTATAGTACTTGAGGGTATGGGCTCTCCTATTTCAAGCATAAGTTTTTTGAAACTTTCCCTATCTTCCGCTTTTTTGATGGTATCAATTGAGGTACCCAATAATTTTACGTTATATTTTTCAAGAATACCTTTATCATGAAGTTCAATTGCAAGATTAAGTCCTGTTTGCCCTCCTAATGTTGCAAGAAGCCCTTGGGGTCTTTCTTTTGCTATGATTTTTTCAATAAAATCCGAAACCAAAGGTTCTATGTACACTTTGTCTGCAACATCTGTATCAGTCATAATTGTTGCAGGGTTTGAATTTACAAGAACAACTTCTATATTTTCTTCCCTAAGTGCCCGTACCGCCTGAACACCTGCATAGTCAAACTCTGCAGCCTGCCCTATAACAATGGGACCAGAGCCTATTACCATAACTTTTTTCAAATTTGTATTAATCGGCATTATGTTATTTCTTTCTATTTCTAAATCTTAAACCAGTCTTTGAATATTGAATTTGCATCGTTTGGTCCTGGACCTGCCTCAGGGTGGAATTGCACAGCCTTTAGCATTAGTTTTTTATTTTCAAAGCCTTCAACCGTATTATCATTAAGGTTTATATAAGTTATTTTTGAATATGGAGCAAAAGTATCTGCATGGACAGCATACCCATGGTTTTGAGAGGTAACAATAACTTTATTTGTAACAGTATTAATTACCGGATGATTTCCGCCTCTGTGACCAAATTTTAATTTATATGTGGCAGCACCTCCTGCAAGAGCAAGAATTTGATGTCCAAGACATATTCCAAACAAGGGTATTTTTCCCATTAATTCTCTGGCGCACTTAATAACTTCCCCATTATCCATAGGGTCGCCTGGTCCGTTTGAAAAAAGAACATAATCGAATTCTTTAACTACTGACGCCTTTATATTGTACGGAAAAATTGTAATATCAAGCCCAAGGTTTATTAGCTGTTTTATAATACTTTTTTTAACACCAAGATCGATAACTGCAATTTTCTTCCCATTACCTTTAATATGCTCTTTTATCTTTCTTGAAACTTTGGATACCGTATCTTTAGGAAAGGTATAGTAATCAAGCATTTCTCTATGTTTGCTGTTTATTTCATCTGTTGTAATAAGACAATTTATGCTTCCGCAAATACGCACTTTTTTAGTTAGCATTCTAGTATCAATATCAGATATACAAAACACATTATTTTTTATAAGATAATTGCTTAATTCGGATTTATCTGAAAGTGCTTCTTTAATAATATATCCCAATACCCTGACATTGTTTGATTCGATAAAATCATCACAAATTCCATAATTTCCGATTAAAGGATATGTCATAATCACTATTTGTCCATAATATGAAGGGTCAGTTAAAATTTCTTGATAACCAGTCATTGATGTATTAAAGACAAGTTCCCCAATTATAGTTTTTTTGATATTTGATTTTGCGCTAATAACTGTACCGTCTTTAAAGAGAATAGACGCATTATATTTATTTTCAGACATTTATTTTTCCTGCTGTTTTATACTGTATTCAACAAGTGCTTCTTTAAATATATTGACAGCTTCATCTATGTGTGTTTTGTCAATGATTAAAGGTGGGACAAACCTTATTGTGTTTGTGCCGGCCCCTATCAGAAGAAGACCTTTTTCTTCGCATTTTTTTATGATGTCACTTGGAGGATTATCCATTTGCACTCCTATCATAAGACCTATGCCTCTTACTTCTTTTATCAAAGGTTTCAGCTTATTCAGTTCATCAGTTAAATATTTACCCATAACTCCTGCATTTTTATCAAGATTATTGTTTTCGATTTCACTTAAGACAGCAAGCGCCGCACAAGTTGCGATATAGTTTCCTCCAAATGTTGATGCATGGTCTCCGGGTTCAAAACAAGCGCTTGCTTTTTCACTTGAAACAATCGCACCTATCGGAATCCCCCCTCCAAGTGCTTTTGCAAGGCATATAATATCAGGTTTGGACTCAAAATTTTGGAAACAGAAATATTTTCCACATCTTGCAATACCTGTTTGTACCTCATCAACTATCATTAGGGCATTGTATTTATTGCATAGTTTTCTCACTCCTTCGTAAAATTCTTTTGTTGCAGGAATAACACCGCCTTCGCCTTGTATGCATTCGATGATTACAGCACAGGTGCTGCTGTCAATAAGTTCTTCAACAGATTCCAGATTATTAAATTGTGCGTATTCCATACTTGAAACAAGAGGTTTGAATGCTTTTTGATATTTCTCCTGCCCGGTCAAAGATAATGCTCCAAGCGTTCTTCCATGGAAAGAATTTTTCATAGCAATAATTTTTGAACAATTGTTGTTTTTATTTTTGCTGTATCCATACTTTCTTGCAAGTTTAAGCGCAGCCTCATTAGCTTCAGCTCCAGAGTTACAAAAAAATGCTTTATCTAAGCCAGACCATTGGACAAGTTTTTTTGCAAGAAGAGATTGTTGTTTTATATGATACAGATTAGACGAGTGACATATTTTGCCAAGCTGCTCGCTAACTACTTTTATAAAATTTTTATTGTGATAACCAATTGAATTTACGGCTATCCCTGCAACAAAATCCAAATACTTGTTGCCATCTTCATCAAAAAGGTATGCACCTTCTCCCCTTTCAAAAGACAAGGGAAGCCTGTTGTATGTTTTCATCAAATATTTATTTGTTATTTCAATCGTTTCTTTATTCATTTAATCCTCCTCGATGACGGTTCCAATACCGTCTTTTGTATATATCTCAAGCAATATTGAGTGTAGTATTTTTCCGTTTATTATATGAACTGATTCAACACCCTCTTTAATCGCTTTAATACAGCATTGTACCTTTGGAATCATACCTCCTGTTATGGCACCAGTTTCAATAAGGATATTTGCAGCTTTTGGAGTGAGTTTAGAGATAAGACTATTTTCATCTTCTGCATTTTTTCTCACTCCTTCAATATCCGTTAAAAATACAAGCTTTGGAGCTTTTAAGGCTATTGCAAGTTCAACAGCCGCAATGTCTGCATTTATATTATAAGTATTTGCATCCTTGTCGCTTCCTACAGGTGATATCACAGGAATAAAATCATTTTCTATAAGACTTTTTACAATTTTGGTATTCACATTTGTTATATCGCCGACATAACCTATATTATTGCCATTTGGTCTTTTTTGAACAGCCTCTATCAAAAGACCGTCTTTTCCTGAAATGCCAACGGCTTTAGTATTATGCTTTTGAAATTCTGACACTATGGATTTATTAATCTTACCCGAAAGTACTTCTTCAACAATTTCCATAGTTTTTTCATCAGTTACCCTAAGACCGTCTTTAAAAACGGGTTCAATATTGTTAAGTTTTAACGCTGCATTTATTTCAGGTCCTCCGCCATGCACTATAACAGGATTTATGCCAACCATTTTCATAAAGGCTATATCGCCGATGACGGAGTTTTTAATGTCGCTATCCGTCATAGCAGAGCCCCCGTATTTAATTACTACAGTTTTTCCATGGAATTTATTGATGTATGGCATAGCCTCAATTAATATGCCCGCTTTTTCAATGTATTTTTGCAATTTTTCCCATCCTTATTAGCTTCTGTACTCTGCATTTATTTTTACATAGTCATATGTTAAATCGCAGCCCCAACCTGTAACCTCGCTATTTCCTTCATTCATATCAATAAGTATTTGAATATCTTTTTCGCTTAAAACTTTGAGCGCAAAATTTTCATCAAATTCTACAGGAAGACCTTTTTCGTACATTAAAATTTCACCTGAGGCGCTTTTAAATTTAATTTGAACTAAATTAGGGTTAAATATGGCACCTGATGCCCCCATAGCACTTAAAATTCTTCCCCAGTTTGCATCCTGACCAAAAAGAGCAGTTTTCACCAAATTGGAATTCAATACAGCCTTAACAAGCACTCTTCCTTTATTTTTGTCTGAAACATTTTTAACAGTACATTCCATAAATTTGCTCGCACCTTCCCCGTCTTTTACGATGTCTTTTGCAAGTTTTTTTGTTACGTAGAAAAGAGCATTTTTAAATTTTTCAAACTCATCGTCCGTTTTTTCAATAACAGGATTATTTGCCATTTTATTTGCAAGAATGACCGCCATATCGTTAGTGCTTGTTTCGCCATCTACAGTTATCATATTAAAAGAATCATCAATTGTGCTCTTAAATGCCTTATCAAGCATTTCTTTTGTAATATTTGCGTCAGTTGTGATAAAATTAAGCATTGTTGCCATATTGGGATGAATCATACCGGAACCCTTTGCAATGCCTGATATTGTGACTTTTTCCCCTTTAATGTAAATTTCAACCGTTACCTTTTTTGAAAATGTATCAGTTGTCATTATGGCATCAGCACAATCATTTGCAGATTTATCATCATTTGATAATTCATTTGCAGCCTTTTTAATCCCTGCTTTAATTTTATCAATGGGAAGATATGCTCCTATAACCCCGGTAGATGTTACCATTACCGACTTTTCATCAATACCTAGAGCACAAGCCGCTGTTTTTGCCATAGTAAGAGCATCATTGTAACCCCTGTCTCCCGTACATGCATTGGCATTTCCGCTGTTTATAACTATAGCTTGTATCTTTTCATTGTTATCAGTTAAACTTTGACACCACAACAGGGGAGGTGCTTTTACAACGTTTGTTGTATACACAGCAGAGCATAAAGCAGGCTCTTTTGAATATATTATTGCAAGATCCTTCTTTACTTTTTTAATCCCTGAGTGTATTCCAACTGCCATATACCCCTTAGGGCTTGTAATTTTTGCATCTTTTATTATTTTAATATCTTCATTCAATGTATTATTCATTTGTATCTCCTTAAATTTATGGAAAAAAAGGTGCATTTTGCAGACCTGTTTTTTCATCTAAACCAAACATTATATTCATATTTTGCACCGCTTGCCCTGCGGCTCCTTTTACAAGGTTGTCAATAGCGCCGGAAACAATTACATTATTTGTTCTTTCGTCTTTAAATATACCTATGTCTATAAAATTTGAACCCTTTACCCACTTTGTTTCAGGGTATAAATTGTCTTTTAAAAGTCTTATAAAATATTTATCCTTGTAATATTTCAAATAAGCATCCTTTATGGTTTCTGTGCTGATATTTTCTTTTAACTTCGCATAGCATGTGACCAAAATACCTCTGTTCATAGGAACAAGGTGCGGAGTAAACTGAAGTGCAATATTTTTATTTGAAGCAAGAGACAATTCCTGCTCTATTTCCGGCGTATGCCTGTGCGATGCTATTTTATATGCTTTTATATTTTCGTTTGTTTCGCAGTAGTGAACATTTAAATTCACACTTCTGCCTGCCCCGGTTACTCCGGATTTGGCATCTATTACAATACTTTCTTCTTTGATAAGATTTTCTTTCAAAAGAGGAAATAAAGATAATATGGAACATGTAGTATAACACCCTGGATTTGCAACAAGTCTTGCATTTTTAATATCGCCATAGTATATTTCGCAAAGTCCGTATACCGCTTCATTTAAAAGACTTTTAGCATTGTGTTTCGTCTTGTACCAGTATTCATAGACATTAGCATCCCTTATCCTAAAATCTGCACCTAAATCAATCACTTTTGAATTTTTTAGTACATCATAATTTACCTTAGATGAGGCTATGCCATGCGGAAGCGCTAAAAAGATTACATCAACCTCTTTCGATATCCTATCTAAATTATCTTCTTCGCACTTTATATTGATTATTTTATTAAAATTTTGATATATGTCACTGTAGTTTTGCCCAAGATAACTTTTTGATGTCAGATATTTGATTTCAACAAAAGAATGGTTGGCAAGTATCCTTGTCAGTTCCTCTCCCGCATATCCGCTTGAGCCTATTATTGCCGCTTTTATTTTATTTGTCATCTACATTTTCTCCAATTGATTTTTTTTATCCTTTACCCACTCTTCGTTAATTTTAATCACTTGTACAGTATTGCCGACAGAAGGTCCTCCAAGCGCTTTTTTGGAATTAACAGATGCTGTTGGATTTATTGCTTTATAAATATCATCAGTAAAAAGTTTGGAAAAAGTTTTAAGGGTTTCCATATCAAGCTCTTCGATGGTTTTATTTTCCTTTATGCAATAAGATACAATTTTGCCTGAAATTTCATGAGCATCCCTGAATGCCACCTCTTTTTTTACAAGGTAATCAGCAACATCAGTTGCATTCAAAAATCCTTCTTTCACAGCTTTTAGCATATTATCCTTTTTTATTGTCATTGCAGATAACATGGATGGCATTATAGATAAACATGCTAAAACGGTTTCAACAGCATCAAACAACGGTTCTTTATCTTCCTGCATATCCTTGTTATATGCAAGAGGAAGAGATTTCATAACCGTTAAAAGAGTAATTAAATCTCCATATACCCTTCCGGTTTTTCCTCTTGTAAGTTCTGCAATATCCGGGTTTTTCTTTTGCGGCATAATGCTTGAACCCGTAGAATATGAATCATCAAGCTCTATGAATTTGAATTCAAAACTTGCCCAGAGTATGATTTCTTCAGATATTCTGCTTAAATGCATCATAATGATAGAAAGTGCACTTAAAGTTTCTATTACAAAATCTCTATCTGATACTGCGTCAATACTATTTAGAGATACATCATTGAACCCAAGATATTTAGCCGCAACTTCTCTGTCTATAGGATGAGGCGTTCCTGCAAGAGCACAAGCACCAAGAGGAAGTACATTTACTCTTTTATAAGTATCATCCAATCTTTCTATATCTCTTTTAAACATTTCTACATAAGCACCAAGATGATGAGCAAAGGTTACACTCTGCGCTCTCTGCAGATGTGTGTACCCGGGCATAATTGTATCAGTATGGTCTTTTGAAATATTCAAAAGCACTTCAATCAGTAATATTAAACTTTTTATTATGCTTTTAATTTCATTTTTCAGATACATTCTTATATCAAGCGCCACCTGGTCGTTTCTGCTTCTTGATGTGTGTACTTTTTTTCCCGTATCTCCAATTTTTTCAATTAAAAGCTTTTCTATATTTGTGTGAATATCTTCATAGGAATTGTCAAATTCAACCTTACCATTTTCTATTTCATCAAGTATTTCATTTAAGGCGTTTACTATTTTATCTTTTTCATAAGCCGTTATTATTCCCGTATCAGACAGCATTTTAGTATGCGCCATAGAGCCTTCAATGTCGTATTTATATAGCTTACAGTCAAAAGAAAGTGATGAATTAAAATCGTTCACTTTTGAATCAAGTGCTTTTGAAAATCTGGAACCCCACAGTTGTTTCATAATCTATATAAGCTCCTTACCATTTGCCTTGTTTACAAGAGCTCTTACCTTTAAAGGAAGACCAAACAGATTTATAAAGCCTTCAGCATCTTTGTGATTGTATAAATCCCCCGTTGTAAAGCTTGCAAGACTCTCGTTATACAACGAATAAGGCGACTTAGAACCTGCAGGAATAATATTTCCCTTATAAAGTTTTAATTTAACACTTCCGGTCACTGTCTTTTGGGTATCATCAACAAATGCCATAATTGCTTCCATTAAAGGGGTAAACCATTCACCGGAATAAGCAAGTTCGGCAAATTTGTTTGATACGATTTGCTTAAATGACTGGGTTTGTTTATCAAGACAAAGATATTCAAGCTCTTTATGCGCAGCATAAAGTATAGTGCCTCCCGGTGTTTCATACACGCCTCTTGACTTCATGCCAACAACCCTGTTTTCCACAAGGTCGATTGTCCCTATGGCATTTCTACCACCTATTTTATTTAAAGTTTTAATGATATCAGATGGACTTAATTTTTCACCATTTATTGAAACAGGAATTCCTTTATTGAACTCTATTTCAACATATTCCGGTTTATCCGGTGCATCTTCCGGGGCAACAGAAAGATGAAGAAGTTTTTTATAATTTGGCTCCAAAGAAGGATCTTCAAGCTCCAAGCCTTCATGGCTTAAATGCCATAAGTTTTTATCCCTTGAATAGGTATCACCTTTTTTCATAGGAACTTCTATGTTTCTTTCTTCAAGATATTTGATTTCGTCCTCTCTTGATTTAATGTCCCATATTCTCCAAGGTGCAATGATTTCAAGTTCAGGAGCTAATGCTTTTATGCCAAGTTCAAACCTTACCTGGTCATTACCCTTTCCTGTGGCTCCGTGACATATTGCAACAGCATTTTCTTTTTTTGCTATCTCAACCAGCTTTTTTGCAATTAACGGTCTGGCAATTGAAGTTCCAAGAAGGTATTTTCCTTCATATACAGCATTTGCTTTAACTGATGGATATACATAATCAGTCACAAATTCATCTTCGACGTTTATCAGATAATATCTAATAGCACCTGTTTTTAGAGCTTTTTCTTCAAGTCCGTTCGTTTCTGTTCCCTGTCCTACATCAATACATGCTGCAATCACATCATAATCATAGTTTTCTTTAAGCCAAGGTATTATAACAGTTGTATCCAAACCGCCTGAGTATGCAAGTATTACCTTTTTTTTCATAATTTATTTCTCCTTCTATATTCTTTATTTCATAATCGTTGCAAGTATTGCCATTTGAGCATACATTCTGTTTTCTGCTTCATCAAATATAGCTTTTTGGTACTTTTCAAATACATCTTTGGTTATTTCTTCTCCTTTATGCGCGGGAAGACAGTGAAGTATTATGGCATTTTTATTTGTATGCTTCATTAGCTCTTCATTTATTTGGTAGTTTTTAAATATTTCTTTCCTTTTTTCGTATTCGGCTTCTTGCCCCATACTCGTCCATACATCCGTATAAAAAGCATTCACCCCTTTTGCAGCCTCTATCGGATCTTGAAGTATTTCAATATGAGAACCGGATTTTTGTGCAATTTTTTTTGCTATATCAGACACATTTTTGTCAGGTTCATAGCCAAGCGGGGTTGCAACCGATATATCAATACCAAGTATGGAACAGGCAGTCATAAGGCTGTTAACTACATTGTTTCCATCTCCGACGTATGCTATTTTAAGCCCTTTAAGTGTATTAAAAGTTTCTTTAAGGGTTAATAAATCTGCCATAATTTGACACGGATGCGATAAATCAGTAAGTGCATTTACAACAGGAATTGATGAATATTTTGCAAAAAGTTCAACATCATTGTGTGCAAATGTTCTGATTGTTACTCCGTCGGCATATTTTGAAATCACTCTTGCTGTATCTTCTATGCTTTCTCTTTTTCCCAAAATAATTTCATCTTGTTTAATAACAGACGTCTCACCGCCAAGTTTTTTCATACCGATTTCAAAACTTAGCCTTGTTCTAAGACTTGGTTTTGAAAAATACATAACAAGGTTTTTATTTTTTAATATATCAAGATTCTTTTTTCCTTTGGTCTTCTTTTTAAGTTTAGCAGCAAAGTCTAAAAGTCCCAGAAGTTCATCCTTTGTAAAATCTTCAAGATTAATAAAATTTTTTCCTTTTAAATTTTTTAATATTCCCATTCATATTCTCCTTTAAAATTAACTATCAAATAAAAAAGCACCTTGTCTGCTATTTTGGCTGAACAAGGTGCTTTAAAATTATATTTATTCTACTTTAACGCAAACCAAATCAGACCCTAATTCGGTCCTGACGTCGTACTTGGCTTACTGTTAAAGTTTGGTATTTCAATTTTTGTATCCTTTTAAATTTCTTAAATTAGTATAAAGTTTTTTTCAAAATATTGCAAGTGTTAGATTTACAATTTTTAACAGTGATGTAAAATCAACACAAAATAGATGCTTTTTGGCATTTCTTTTTTATTATTTTTGCTGTAAACATTCTAACCGTTTAAAATATTAAAATTAAGCCTTACTGTTCTTAATTTCACCACAAGATTGTACTGTGATATAATTAAATCACTATGAATAGCTTGATATTTAATTCTGACGATTTTGGACTTAGCGAAGAATCAAACCTTGCCATTATGGAAGGCTACACAAAAGGTGTACTCACATCTACCTGTATTGTGTCAAACGGTAATTCTTACGAACATGGGGTAAAAGAAATTTTGCCCGCTATACCGAATATCGGAAAAGGTGTACATTTAAATATTATCGAAGGAAAAAGTCTCACCAATCCGGAACTGCTCACAGATTCCACAGGCTGTTTTAGCAAAGATTTTCCATATTTTTTCTATAATGCAAATAATAAAAAATTGTTAAATCAAATAGAAAAGGAATTTCGCGCACAAATTGAAAAACTTTTGGCTGATGTTGAAGTTGATCATATAAATTCCCATGTGCACACCCATGCAATTCCTGCACTTTTTAATTTAACCCTTAAACTTTGCCTTGAATATAAAATCAAAAACATAAGAACCCAATATGAAAAACCATATTTTGTACCCAGATTTAATAAAATAATAAATAGAAAATACCCTGTAAACCTCGTAAAAAGAGAGCTTTTAAATACGCTAAGCCGTGTGAACAAAAAAACCGTTAATGATTTAAATTCAAAGTCTGAAAATAAAAAAATAAATACAAATGATTATATTATAGGTGTAAATTTTACTGGCTATATGGATAAAGATACAATCCTTTTTGGGTTAAATGCATTAAAAAATGTTAAAAACAAAACAGTTGAAATCATCGTCCATCCGAAAAATTTTAAAAATAACAAAAATAATTTAAACTATATAGAATTTCTTACTATAATAGAGCCTGAACTCAAAAATGACATCCAAAAAGCAGGTTTTGAACTTATAAATTATAAAAATATAGATAAATAAAAGCACAATATTTCAGATGAAAATGGCTCTTTGGCGTTATTTTTGTTATTTTTTGGCACAATAGGTATATTTTAATATAAAATATTATTATGGTTAAATTTGCAAAATATCTGTTTCTTATTTTTACTGTCTCCCTTATACTGCCCTTACTTTGCCTTTTTATTTATTCAAACAGGCAAATAACAAAAATGGAACTTGACGCTTCAAGACACATTCTGGATTCAATTTCAAGAGAGACAAGCTATAATATTGAAAATTATCTTAAAATTGAAACCGTAAATGCTATGAAAAAACTTTATTTGCCAAAAATGGATAAAGTATCGAAAAATGAAATAGCAAAAATCTTTCCTGATGCAAAAGTGGAATTCTTAACCGATTTTCCGGATGAAATAACATATTATTATAAAATTGATAATATTCCAAAACTGTACAGTGTTTCCATAATTCCTTTTTTGGAAGAGGAAATAAAAGGAATAAAAATTACAAAAGAAGTGACCACAGATAAACTAAGACAAACAGGACCTTATTATTTAGAGCTCTATGCTGGAGACACAATACGAAAAGAAAATCTCATAGGCTATTCAAATCCTGATAAAATTCCAAAAAGCATCTCCGGATTTAAAAAAATAAAACACCTTCCGCTTGGAATACCAAAAGACAATAATATATCGTATAAAGTTTTTACATTCGACAAAAAATATGCAAAAGATAAAATTACTGTTTTAATTAAGACAAGCTGGCATATTCCGCCTGCAAACCCGTATGAAAGACGTGCAGTGCTTTTTATAATTATTGCAGGAATACTTTTAAGTTTCTTTATTGCAAGGTATATAAATATTAATTTTATAAACCCGTTTATAAAACTTTCCGCTGCATCTAAAAGAGTAAAATCCGGAGATTTAAACCTTATTTTAAAAACAGGCGTAAAACAAAAAACCGTACAGGAAACCTGCAACAACTTTAATGATATGGTAAAAGGTTTAAAGGAAAAAGAAGAATTAAGATCCGGTTTTATAAGAAACCTGACCCATGACTTAAGAACTCCTCTGGTGGCACAAGAGCGTGCGCTATCTTTAATTTCAAATAAATTTAAAGAACTAAACTTAAAAGAAGAGATGGAGCTTTCAAAAAGTCTGGAGAAAAACACAAGTCATCTTTTAAGGATGGTAAATTTAATATTGGAATCTTACCAGTTTAATTTAAAAAAAGAAGATTTAAACTTTGAAACCACAGATTTAGCACAGCTTATAAATGACAGCTTTATAAAAATAAAGCCTCTTGCAGATGAAAAAAATATAGCTCTTCTAAATACTATAAGCGAAGGTAAAATTCATATTACAACCGACAAAACCTGCATAGAGCGAATTATTATAAATCTTGCCGCAAATTCTATTGATAATTTAAAGAAGAATGGTGAAATAAAAATTTCAGCATACCAAAACGACAATGAATGTAAGGTGTTTGTAAAAGACAATGGAAATGGTATTTCAAATGAAGATATGGAGCATATTTTTGACAGATACTACAGTTCTAAATCATACAACAGAAAACTTGGCTCCGGACTTGGTCTTGACGTCTGCAAAAAATTAACTGAACTTTTGGGCGGAAGAATAGAAATTGAAAGCGAAATCGACAAGTATACAAAATTTACATTAACACTGCCAAACATAAAACAGCACAAGGAAAATAAACAATGAAAATTAAGGTAATCCTCGTTGAAGACCACGAACTGACAAGAAAAGGAATATTATACGGGCTAAAGCCTTATCAGGAAATTGAAATCATGGGCGAATTTGAAGATGGCAAACAAGCAGTTGATTTCATACGCAGTAATACACCAAATGTGGTTTTAATGGATATTGCAATGCCTGTTTTAAATGGAATAGAGGCATCCAAAAGAATTAAAGCCATAAATCCTGATATTAAAATAATTATGCTGACATCCATAGATGAAAAAGAAACTGTTCTTCAGGCTTTTAATTCCGGCGCAAATGCTTATGCTATGAAAAATATCACTGTGGATAAGCTTGTTAATGTAATAAAAATGGTATTAAACGGAGAAGTTTGGATAGCGCCGCACATTGCAAACTATATTTTGGATGTACTTTCAGGAATGGCGCCGGTCAACGAAGCAACAAAATCATCGCACGATTTCAACCTTACAAACAGAGAAAAAGAAATTCTAGCCCTGATAGCAAAAGGTATGAATAATAAAGACATTGCAAACAAACTGGTTATATCATTGTATACCGTAAAAAACCATGTAAAAAACATAATTCAAAAGCTTGCAGTAGAAGATAGAACACAAGCTGCAATTTTAGCATTAACAGAGAATATAGTATAAAAAATGGGCGGGGTGGGACTCGAACCCACGACCAAAAGATTAAGAGTCTCCTGCGCTACCAACTGCGCTACACGCCCAAATTATAATTATCAAACTTGCGCCACCCTTCTCCTTTAAAAGTGGTATTTAGCCGCTTTTGCTGTCAGCAGAGTGTTACACGCCCATGATACACCTGATGTGCAAGACAATTTTATCACATCAAAATATATTTTCAAACAATTTTTTTTAAAATAAGCCACGCCTTCTTAAAAAGACGGGCTTATTTTGTTCACAGAATGCGCCGTTTATTCGTTATTTTAAATATTCTTTCAGAAACTCCTCAATTTTATCAAAAGGGATTTTTTCAAGGTTATCATATAAATCAACATGATTAGCATTTTCAATAATTAAAAGTTTTTTATTTTCACCCTTTAATTTTTTGAATGCATCCTCCGAAAAGTATCTGCTATGAGCATTTTCACCATGGATAACAAGAACCGCATTTTGAATTTCGTCACTTCTCATTAAAATAGGCATATTTATAAAAGAAAGAGAGGATGTTAAATTCCAGTTTCCATTTGAATTTATCGAACGTTTATGAAATCCGCGCGGAGTCTTATAATATCCAAAATAATCTTTTATAAACTGAGGTTCGTTACCCGTGAGCGTTTCAGGAAGCCCCGGCGCTTTTGCATATGTGCCGTTTTTAAAATCTTCCGTTCTTTGTTTATTTAAGGTTTCTTTTAGCTCATAACGCGCCTTTTCATCCATTGAATCATTGTAACCCCTAGCATTAACTCTTGTCATATCATACATTGTAGATGCTACAGCAGCCTTAATTCTGGTATCCATAGCAGCAGCATTTATTGCAAAGCCACCAAACCCGCATATGCCAAGAATTCCTATTTTTTCAGGGTCAACATAATTAAGATTACTTAAATAATCAACCGCAGCGCTAAAATCTTCCGTATTAATATCCGGCGATGCCACGTGGCGTGGGGTTCCGCCGCTTTCCCCTGTATAGGAAGGATCAAAAGCAAGAGTTACAAAACCTCTTTCGGCAAGAGTTTGTGCATAAAGCCCGGATGCCTGTTCTTTAACCGCACCAAACGGTCCGGATATTGCGACAGCTGAAAGTTTTCCTTTTTCTAAAGTTTTTGGAGTATATAAATCTCCAACAAGTTCAATTCCATAACGATTTTTAAAACTTACTTTTTCGACATTAATTTTTTCGCTTTTTTTAAAAGTTTTATCCCATTTTTCCGTGTTTGTGTTTTTAGCTTCCGCCATAAGATTGCCTCCTATAATCAATAATAAAAATGCACTGATAATTAAACTTAATTTCATATTAATACCTCTTTAAAATCTTTCCGTATACACTTGCTGCATACATATTACATTTTCCATAATTAATATGGTTCACCCCCTTTTTTTTGCATTAGTTAATTATAATATTTAGAGTTAACTCCAAGTCAAGCGCCTTACTGCATAAATTTTTATTTTCATTTTTTTTCAGGTATAATAAACAAACAG
>CAJULH010000023.1 GCA_910587175.1 Candidatus Gastranaerophilales bacterium
CACAATATATTATAATAATGTTTACGTTAAAAATCAATAAAAATTTGTTGTTTACATTATGAAAATTAGGCATAGAAAAAGAATATGCTTATATTAAAAGGTTAAAAACTGTGGATGCGTATGAATGAAAAGGACATAAAAAAGCTGTTAGGCGAAAATATCAGAAAAATCAGATGGGGTAAAAACATGACCCAGGAAGCTTTTTCTGAAAAAATAGGTATAGAGCCATCCAGCCTTTCAAATATAGAAAACGGTAAAAGTCTGCCCTCAACACAAACTATAATAAATATCCAGCATGAATTTTCCGTATCGCCAAATGAAATATTTGATTTTGATGTAGATTATCTTAGAAGCGGACAATATCTTGAAGAAGAGATATGCAGTGCAGTACGCACGTTTGATGTGGAGAAAAAAAGGGTTTTATATAAAATTGTTAAGGCAATTGAGGTAAATGCATAATTAACAGGACTTAATAAAAAAATAAGACTCCGAAATCTGAATCTTTAAACCCAAAAACTATGTATTGTGAAATGGCAAACCAAAATCCGGAAGATTTTATTAAAGCTTTTTTTCAAACCCTAAAGCCTTGAGGGAATTATTGTCCTTTTGCCAATTTTTCTTTACTTTCACAAAAAGCTCTAAAAACACTTTGTTCTGGGCAATTTCTTCTATTTCTTTTCTTGCTTCCGTACCGATTTTTTTAAGCAGAGATCCGTTTTTTCCTATTATTATACCTTTTTGGCTTTCCTGCGAAACTATTATCTGCGCTTTGATGCGGTCAATAGTTTCCGTTTGCTTATAATCTTCAACCAAAACTGCCACAGAATGGGGAATTTCATCTTTTGTATTTAGTATAATTTTTTCCCTTATGACTTCTGATACAATAGCGCGCATGTTTTGGTCGGTTATTTCATCATCAGGATAGAGTTTTTCGCCATTTGGTAAATATTCTTTGATTTTATCCAAAAGTACTAAAAGGTTTTTTCCTGTTTTTGCGCTTATTTTTATAATCGGCAGATTTTTTTCAAAAAGTTTTTTATAGGATAAAATATTATATTCGAGTTTATTTGCTGATATTGTGTCTATTTTGTTGGCGACAATTATTATCGGCTTGTTAATAGTTTTTAAATAATTTTCAACTATCCACTTGTCACCTGCTCCGGCTTCATCTTTGGAATCTACAAGGAATAACACAACGTCTGAATCTTCAAGGGAGGATTTTGATTCTTCTGCCAGAAATTCGCCAAGTTTGTTCAATGGTTTATGAATACCCGGAGTGTCGATGAATATAATTTGCGAATTTTCATCTGTGTATATGTATTTTATCTGATATCTTGTAGTCTGGGCAACAGGAGTGGTTATTGCAATTTTTTGACCTGCAATTTTATTTAAAAGGGTGGATTTTCCAACATTTGGTCTTGCAATTAGCGTTACAAAGCCTGTTTTAAAATTTGTATCCATTTTATATTTCATAAAGTATTATTCCATTGCCTGTTGTTTTTTTGCCAGTTTTTTGTATTCATAGTATAATTAACTTTGTAATTTATTATAATATGTATATGATGGAAAATCCAACATTGAAGGGATAGAAGGATGAGAAAATACATTCTTGGTATTATTTTAACATTGTTTTTAGGGCTTTTTGGCATATTTAATGCAGATACAATGGCTCTGGACAGTGATTATAAGAATAACCTCTTAAAGGTTGATGTGACAAAGGTAAATGATGGCAGCTATAAAATAGATTTGTTCACCCAAAAGCCTTATAATGAACCAATTAAGGTTATTAAAAAATCTGACACCAGCTATTATGTATTCCTGCCTGAAACGTACCATTCCATAACGTCTGTCGGAACATCAGGCGATATTAACAAAGTAGATGTAAAACTTTTTCCGTATGCCGGACAAGACTTAAATAACGGTTATACAAAGATAGACATATCTACAAGCAAGCCTGTTACATTTACAACAAGCGTTAGAACGGCAAACAAACAAGCTCCAAGAGTGGATGCAAAGAAACTTGCCCAGCTGGATAGTGCATTTGAGGGCAAGCCTAACTATCCTGCAGCCCAAAAGCCTGAAGTAAAACCTGTGGTTCAGCCTTCAAAAGTTCAGCCTGTTGCAAAACCTGTGGAACATTCTGTTGAAGTGAAAGAGCCGACCAAAGTAGCTGTAAAACCAGCTCCTGTGGTTGCACCACAGCAAAAGACTGTAGCTGATAAGGTTGATAAGGCTATAGATAAAGCTAAACAAGATGCTCAAAAGATTGCATCAAATGCAGGTACTGAAATTGAAATAGTGACAAAGTCTAAAACCCAGATGCAGGAGCCCAAAGGCGGAACCCTTGATGTTGAGAAAAAAGCTTCTCCTGTTGATTTAGAGGAAGTTTTAGATGGCGAATTATCTGATGAAGATATTTTAAGCCTTGAAGAAGATGCCAAAGAACAAGGTTTAACAGAACTTGCAACCGGTGAAGAAGAAGTTATACCGGAAATGACAAGAAACCAGCGCATAAAACAGATGATAAAACTTGTTGCAAAGACTGCGCTTGATAATATTTTGGCATTGATTGCAATTATACTCATACTTGTGGTTATAGTTCTTTTGCTTTCACCAAAAAGAAAAACTGCAAAAGAAGCTGGCAATCCGCCTGTGTATGAAAGCCTTGGAAATATTGTAGACAGTGTTGTAACCAAAGCTGAGGCTGCAAAAGCAGAAGAAGCCGAGCATACGGTTTATGAACAGGGGCATGTGGAAACACCTGCTGCACTTGAAAATACAGGGGTTGATGCATACGAACCGAAGCCGATGCAGACTTATCAACAGGAAGAAAGCCCTGTTGCTGTTGAAGAAGAACCGACAGATGAAGCCGATGTTATTGCCTCAGAAAGTTTTGGTGAAAACAGAGGTCTTTGCCTTGTTAACTATGATGGAAGCATTGCTTTGATTGGCTATATCGGGGATGAAATCTTTGTAATACAAAACTTTGGCAAAATTACACTGCTGAATCCAAGCATTCAGGTTCGTGTTGCAGAGCAGAATGACCACGATACAATTTATATTGTAAAAACAGCTAATTCTAAACTTATGGTTAGGGAAACAAAAACTCTTATTGGTTTAGAGATGGTAATGTAAGAAATAAAAATATCAGATTATTTTAAACCCGTCTTTTTATGCAGAAGGCGGGTTTAGTTTTTCCAATAATGTGGGATAAATTTCTATATAATCACTCAGATCCCGATAAAATGCTTCAAAATCAAGACTATGCCCCCTTTTTATTTGTCCGGGGTTGATTCCGTATGAATGATATATTGATTTTGTCAGAATATTTGCTATTGAATCGTTGCCATGGCAATATGGGGATTCTTGGGCTATAAGCCATTGTATTGTTGCGCAAGTGCGGTTAATATCACGCAGTTTTGGTTGTTTTATTGATTTTAATTTTTCATATTCTTTTTTTGCAAGTTCTAAATTATAATAGGGTTTTTGAGGATTTCTGCCGTAATATATTCTTTTTTGCCAGCTGTATTTATCAATGATTCTGCATACGTTTGCATCTTTGTATTTTTTATTTGGTTTTGGTATTAAGATACCGTTATCTGTTCCGTTCAATTTTTTATCATAACTGTCCCAATATTCTATGCCCCTTGATATTTCATCTTCAAGCGGGTAATATCGTCTGTCATCAAGATCTCTTTTGCCGTAGTCAAATCCGTTTATTATATTAATGCCATCTTCAACTGATTTTAAGATTATATCAAAATCTTTATTTTCTGATATCATATCAGAAATTTTATAAGTTAAATCCAGCATTTGCCTGTTCCATCTGTCTTTGTTATCTTTTCTCTCGGTATTTTCAGGCAAATAGCCCCACATTCTGATTTGAAAAGTATCATCGTCCAAAACAGGCTTTTTTGAAATTAGGCTTGTGTAAAATCCTAATTTGTCAAAAGGTATACATTCTGTTTTTGTGTTACATGCGGTTGTTTGATGATGGGTATTATTGTCAGAATTATTTTTGCTACAAAAATAAATATTATTGTAATTACTGTAAAAATTTATTCTCATTGTTTGAAGATTTTTTATGACTGTTTTTATAAAATCGCATAAAAAATATTTTTTGCTTTTTTATATTTATACCAGTCCAAGCCCAAACAGCATCAAAAGAACCAATACAGGCGGAACAACAAATTTTAAAAGAAACATAAACGTGTTATAAAATTTTTCATTGGTTGTTAAAAGTTCCATCTTTGGTTTTAAAATCCACCCTACTACAACGCAAAGAATTATTGTGTTTAGTGGCAGTAAGATGTTTGATGCTGCAAAATCCATAATTTCAAAGAAGGTTTTGCCTAAAAGTTTATAACCGCTTAAAAGTCCGAAAGACCAGGTTGTTGGTATCATAAAAACTAAAATAATTGAAGACATTATAACAGTGGCAAGTTTTCTTGAAATTTTAAATTTTTCTAAAATTGCTGCAATGCTTACTTCAAGAAGGCTTATGCCGGAAGTTAGTGCGGCAAAGAAAAGAAGAATAAAGAACATTAAGCCGAAAAATTGCCCGAAAGGCAAAGCTGCAAATACTTTAGGCAGAGTAATAAATACTAATCCCGCACCGGCACTGGGTTCTAAGTTAAAAGAAAACACGGCAGGGAAAATCATAATACCTGCAAGTACTGCTATTATTGTATTTCCAAGAATTAAAAGTCCGGAAGATTGTATTATATCACTATCTTTTTTAAGGTAACTGCCATATGTAACAAGGCAGCCCATTCCAACGCTCAGAGTGAAAAGCGCCTGTCCCAAAGCTGTGAGTACAGTGGTAAAAGTAAATTTTGAAAAATCAGGTGTGAACATAAATTTCAAACCTTCAATTGAATTTGGGAGGAAAAGCCCTGTGATTGCAAGGAAGAATAACATTATAATAAACAATGGCATTATGATATTATTTGCTGTCTCAATTCCTTTGTTTACGCCTCTGAACGGGAATATTGCACAAAGCACAAGGAATATAATACCCATAACCAAGGGGGCAACAGGTTGTGCTGCAAAGGTTTCAAAGGTTGCCTGGCTAATCTGGTCAACAGGGATGCTTCCAAGAAGGTATATAAATATATAATTAACAGTCCAACCGCCCACCACAAAATAAAAGCAGGGAATAAAGATGGATGTTATAAAACAAAGCCAGCCGAATATGCTGAATTTTTTGTTTATTTTTTCATAAGACCTTATAACTCCTCTGCGCATTTGTTTTCCAAGTAAAAGCTCGCAAAGAAGCGGAATCGAACATATGAACACTGTTAAAAGCACATACATTAAAAGAAAGATTGCACCGCCGTTTTGTCCCATCACATACGGGAAACGCCAAATATTGCCAAGCCCTACGGCACATCCTAATGTTGCCATTATAAATGCAAAACCTGATGACCAATTTGCTCTTTTTGCAGCGCTTCTCTCTATTGCCATTTTTTTTGTTCCTTCAGTGGTTAAATTATATATTTACAATTGTAGTACATTTTATGATTTACAAGCCCCGATGTCAATAAAATATTAATTATTTGTATCTTTCCATCTCTCTTTGTATATCTTTCTTTTTCAGGGTTTCTCTTTTGTCATGCAGTTTTTTACCCTTGCAAAGTCCTATTTCAAGCTTTGCAAATCCCCTCTCTAAAAAAAGTTCCAAAGGCACTATGGTATAGCTCTCCTGTTTTATTTTTCCTAAAATTTTCAGGATTTCCTTTTTTGTCAAAAGAAGCTTTCTTGTGCGTTCAGGGTCATGATTGTTTCTGTTTCCGCCTTCGTAGGGGCTTATGTGGCAGTTGTATAAAAATACTTCCATATCTTCGACCTTTGCAAAGCTGTCTTTCAGGTTTATAGCGCCTTTTCGGATGGATTTTATTTCAGTTCCGAAAAGAACAATGCCTGCTTTGAACTTCTCAAAGATAAGATAATCGTGAAAAGCTTTTTTATTCGTAGCTATTATTTTTCTGCCTTGGTTTGTCATAGAAATAATTATACCATGGTAATTTGCCTATGATATAATATCTATTGCTATGAAGTTTAAATTGAATTTTGATGATACAGCGCAAAACAGGCTTATAATTGCAGGGCTCTTGGTTTCTACCGTTTTAATAATTGCAGTCTCCATATTTGCTATCGGGAAAATTCAAGAGAAACTCTATGAAAGCTATGCAAATTTCGGACAGCTTTTAGGCAAAACTATTGCTATTCAAAGCTATGAACTTACTAAAAACAAACCCCAAAATGAGAAAATAAAAATTCTAAAATCCCACTCTGTTTCAATATTAGAAAGCAATTCAGACATTTCATTCATCACGTTTAAAGATGATAAGGGAAATATAATATTTTCAACCTCTGAAAATTTTAAGGACAAAGCCGAAAACACAAAGACTAACCTTTCTGCTCCTATCACAAATGAAAACGGAAAAATTGAGGGCACGGTTGAAATCGGACTGAATGCATCTATGGCATCTGCTATAGCAAAAACCACCAAAAACTCTATGTTTATTGTGTTCACGCTTGTTTGGGCGGTGTTTACCATTGTAATTTTGATAAATACTTTCTTAATCACGCGCGAATTATCCATTCTGCATCAGGGTGTAAAAGCTATATCTGGCGGTAAATTCGGTACATTGTTGGAACATAAAGAAGTTTCAGGTGAAATCAAAGAACTTTTTTCAGCCTTTAATGATATGTCAAGCCGTCTGCATATTTATGAAGAACAAAATATTGAGGAACTTACTTTAGAGAGAAACAAATTTGAATCTGTATTGATGAGTATTGCAAACGGGGTTGTGGTGTGTGACAGCGAAGATAATGTTGTTTTAGTAAACCCTATTGCCGAGAATATTCTTTCCATAAAATCATCCGAAATTATTGATACATCCATAGCAAACTATGTAGATATCGAAGGTACAGCGTGTTTTAAAGATGAAATTGAGATGTTTAAAAAGACTCCTCTTGAAATTATCGAGAAAAAACCTTTGGAATTTAATGTGGATGCTAATCATAGAGTTATAAAGTCTGTAATTTCACCTATGTTTTCAAAATCCCACGATTACCTTGGCTATATAATAGTTTTGATTGATATTACAAAAGAAGCTGAAGTTGATAAATTAAAAAGCGATTTTATCTCAAATGTTTCCCATGAATTAAGAACGCCTGTAACTGTTTTAAGAAGCTACATTGATACGCTTTATAGTTTTGGTGAAGAATTTAAATACGAGGAGCAAAAAGAATTCATCGGTGTTATAAATCAGGAAATTATCCGACTGAATAATATGGTAAATGATATTTTGGACTTTTCAAAACTGGAATCAAACACCCGCTATGAAAAAACTCCGGGTGATATTATGCAGACGCTTGAGACGACTCTTTCAAATTTAAAGGTACTTGCTGAAGAAAAGAATGTAAATTTTGCAGTAGAAAAAGAGGGTGAAATTCCCCTTGTGCCATATAATGAAGAAAGTATTGAAAGGGTGATTTCAAACCTTGTCACAAATGCTATAAAGTATGCGCCTCAAAATTCTTCTATAAATATTAAGGCAAAAATGTCTGAAAAAATGGCAGAAAGTGTTGAAATAACCGTGACAGATAGTGGTATGGGTATATCAAAAGAGCATCAGAAAAAGATTTTTGACCGTTTTTACAGGGTTGAAAACGATACACATACTATAAAAGGTACCGGACTTGGACTTCATCTTGTAAAGGTGACAATTGAAAAACACCATAGCGGTAAAGTTTTTGTGGAATCTGAATTAAACAAAGGTTCAACATTTGGTTTCTGCCTGCCTCTGCATCCTGTTGAAGCAGATTTGGCTAATGAACTGAAGCACAAAACTAATGTGTAATTAAAATATAGATTATTATAGAGCTAAAGCCATAGTTCAGTAGAAAATTACTCTCCAAGTACTTTCTTTTCAATTTCTCTGTAATATTCCACGCTTTCAAATAAAGCTTCACGGTCAAATATTTCAAAGACAATCTGCGGGAAAAGCTGCATGTCCCTTAATGTTTCAAGTATGGGGCGAATATCTAAAGAGCCGTTTTTCAGGCTTCCGTGGGCATCTTCATCCCCGAAATTATTATGAAAATGCATATGATGAAGCATTATGCCGTAGTCTTTAATCCAGTCAGACACAGGGATTTTTGAATGAATATTGCAGTGTCCGATATCAATTGTTGCCTTTAAATTTGGCGAATTTACTGCAGCTATAATGCTTCTTATAAGTTCATTATCAGGTTCATGTACGTTTTCAATCGTTGCTACAATACCTTCCTGCTCAAAATGAGGGATAAGTTCCCTGAAAAATTCAATGTTTGAAAAGAAGAAGTTTTCCCGGTATTGTTTTTGCTGCAATAAATTGTTAAAGCAGGTATGAAATACAACAGTCTTGGCACCAAGTTCTGCCGCTATTTCAAAGCTCTGGTAGTATCTTTTAACCGATGCTTCTCTTATCAGGGGGTCTTTTGAACACACACAAAGGTTTGAGAAAAACCCATGGAGTGTTAAATCGCCCTCAAGGTCTTTAACGGCATCTTTATACATGGCTAAAGTACCGTCAAAATCATCATCTATTTCTCTGAGTTTCCCGAAACGACTGATTTCAAGTCCGGTTTGAAACTCATTTGCTGTTTCTACGGCACCATATATATTATGAAAATCTACTGTTGATGATATAAAAATTTTGCTTTTGTTTTTCATCTTAATTAGATTATAATTTAAAAACAAGTTTATGTATATTATAGAGCTTATCTTTAAAATAAAAGAAAAACTGACCATGGTATATAAAAAAGATGGTCTGGCAGGGCTTTTTAGACCCGAAGTTTTAATGCCGCAAGAGAATTCCGCTAAAAAAGAAGGTTTTAATGCGGAAGAAAATGATGTTGAAGCTGAATATGAAACCTGTGAACATATTTTCCGTCCTGTAGATTCTACAAATACTGTTCTTGCCTGTGTAAAATGTGGTTTTTTAATTCATTGTAATGAGGATGAATTTAAAAAAAAGAATATTTTTGAAAACGATATTAACGATAAACCAAACGATTAGAGGCAGTGAATTTATACTGATAATTGTTTAAAGATGGAAAAATTATGTCTGAAATATCCGCCAAAACCCTAATATTATTATAAGAATTAAATCCAGGGTAAAGGCGTTTTGTAAATTTATACACAGTCATTAAAATATATTTGAAAATGATGTAATGTATTCTGTTATAACTTCCATAAGCATTGGTAGAATCCAAGTTAAAATTAATGCGCCTAAAATTGGTTTAAAAAGAAAACTCATCTGGAAAACATTTACCTGCGGAGCTGTTTTTGAAATGGTACCAAGGATGATATCCTGTCCAAGCGTTGCAAGAAGTACAGGTGCTGCTATTTGCATACCTACCAGAAATACATTTGATGTAATTAAGATAAGGTAATCCATATTTACAATCTTATCCAAAGGAACAGATGTACCATACATAGGAAAGATTTCAAAGCTTCTAATAAAGGCATCTATGAGCCAGTAAAGCCCGCCTATTGCCATAAAAATAATAACACCTGCAAGGGTAAAAAGGTTTCCTATAATTGATGTTTGAGCACGTGTTGTGGGGTCTAAGACCATGGCAGAAGACAAACCCATTTGTGTATTTATCATATCGCCTCCCGCTGTAATTGTCGCTATGACGCAGTTTACAATATATCCTATCAATGCTCCGAAAAGATAATTTAAAACTATACAAAGAATCATTGAAGTATCATTTGGAAAAGGAGGAATCTTTACAACAGATGCTGTGATGACGGTCATAATGAGTGCAAAAGAAAGCCTTGCAATTGTGGGAAGTTCTTTTCTGTTGAATCCTGGGGCAAACTGCATTAAGCCTAAAAAACGCGAAAAAATCATAATACCTGCGCCAAGTGCGAGGTTTATTTCGGGGAATATTTTTGCAAACTGTGTTAATATTAAATCCAAAAATTCTCCTTTTTTATGTTATTTAAAGTCTGATATGAAGGCATTTTTTAATTTATATCTTCAAACATTGTACAATCACCAAATCTTATCAGGCTTGGCACCTCATTTTTGCAATTTATAGACATCATTACTGTTACAGGTTTTTCTTCATCTGTATATATTTGCATATATGTATATGTTTCCTGTCTTGTTTTTATTATGATATCCTTTGGCGTAGCAAGTTCATACAGCATCTTTTCTTCATCCGCTTCATCATTTTCAGATGCTTTTACATTTTCTATATCACCAATTGCCACTGCGCTAATGTTTTTTGAACATCTTAATTTATATTTTCTTGCCGTGTTTAGTTTTATGCTGTAATCATCCTTTAAAAGAAAGGCTGAAGGATAATCTTCCCTCATGTATTGAAGCGCAGGAGCGATAATCTTATCTTCTTTTTCAGAAGGGATAGTATCTTCCGCCTTTGCCTGAAGAGTTAAAAGCAACATAGGTAAAATCAGGCACAAAAGCAGCATTACAAAAAACAACATAAGGTATTTTGAAGGTATTTTTCTTTTATTCATTTTTAATTATCATCCTATCTTCCAAGCATTCTGTTTGTTTCTATAAAGTTTGGTCTCGGGTCTGCACCTCTTCCCCTTGGAGTATATTTGTCTTTAAATTGCTGTTCAGACCAGGGAATTTTACCCGGGTTTTTCATTATTCTTTCTATATTATCCCCTCTTTTAATTGTATCTTTCATTTCAGATGCAAATGGCTTTGAATGGAAATAATAATCTTCAGGTAAAACGTAATTTGCAGAGCGGGTTATTACATTAAATGCAAGGTTTGTGCCTTCTGTAAAATATTCGGTTAAAATCCTTATATATAGCATTCCAAGAACAATGATTGTTAAAAATACTGAGATAATTTTTGGTGCTGCGGCAATTGTTTGTTCCTGCACCTGGGTAACGGCTTGCAAAATACCTACAACAAGCCCTATACCTGCTGCCACAAGAACACAGGGCAGGGAGATTGAAAGCATTGTAACAAAACCTTTTGCAAGATATTCTACTAAAAGTTCCATCAGTTAAAACTCTCCACAAGACCTTTTACAATTAAGCTCCAGCCATCCACGGCTATGAATATCAAAAGCTTGAACGGCAAAGATACAATAGTTGGCGATAGCATAAACATACCAAGTGCAAGCAGGATATTTGCAACAACAAGGTCTAATACAATGAAAGGGATAAATATTATAAACCCTATTTCAAATGCTGTTTTAAGTTCACTTATGATGTATGCCGGAGCCACTTCCCAAAGAGTTAAATCTTCCGGTGTTTCAGGCATTTCCACCCTTGTTTTTTCAACGAAAAAGGCTAAATCTTCCTGTCTTGTCTGTTTCAGCATAAATTCCTTTAAAGGCTCCGAACCTTTTTGAAGGGTGAGAACAATATCACCATTTTGTTGGTAAGGCACTCTTCCTGCTTCATACATACTCTGAAATACGGGAGACATTGTGTAAAGCGTCATAATAAGAGCAAGACCGATTAAAACAATAGCCGGCGGAACAGATTGTGTTCCCATTGCAGTTTTCAACATTGAAAAAACTATTGTAAACCTTAAAAAAGATGTCATGCAGCAGAAAACAAACGGCAGCATTGAAAACAGTGTCATCACCATTAAAAGCTGTATTGCAGGGTTTAGGTCTTTTATTACAACATCCATCTTAAATATTTGTCCTCTTTGAATTTTCAAATTCTTTTAGTATATTTTTCATAATTGTGTTTCTTGATTTTAAATCAACAGCGTTTGAATATTCTTCTTCGCTTCTTTCTGTGCTGCTGTTTGCAATATTTAGAGCTTCAAGCTCTTTTATATATTTTTCCACCTGTTTTTTGGAATCTGTTTCAACAGGCTTTGTTTCCGGTGTGTTTTGCACAATATTCAGGTTTTTCTTTTCCAAATTAATCGCTGCAGCCTGGATATTTTCTTTTGGTGCAAGCTTTGCAAGGAAGGTTGTGTTTTCGACATCTGATGCTATTAAAAATCTTTCTCCCTGAACGTTTATAATAAAAAGAGTCTTTCTTTGGGAAAGTCTTAAGGCATCTTCAATCTTCATTCCGTTATTTAATTTTGAATTGTTAAAATTCATTGTTTTTTTGTAAACTACAAAAGCAATGAAGAAAATTCCAATCATTGCAAGGGTGTATAAACTGAAAGCTATTATATATTGTGCCATCTTTTAATCTTCCCCTTATTTTCTAAAATTCTATGCATCTTCGTTTTCAAAATCAGAATAGTCAAATTCTTCCACATCTCCAGCAGCCTCTTGTGCAGTTCCCTGTGCCATTTTATTTACCTGTTCGGGGTTTGGCTGCTGCTGCGCCGTATTTTGCACCGTCTTAGACTGGTGTTGTTCAGGCGCAGCTTGGGTTTGTTCTTGTGCAGGCGCCACTGCGGATTCTTTTGTGCCGGATGATATGATTTCATCTACTTTTACGCCGTATTTGTCATTTAAAATGACAAGTTCTCCTCTTGCGACAACCTTGTTTTCCACAAGAAGTGAAATCTTGTTGTTAAAGACGGGACCAAGGTCTATAACGAGCCCTTTTGAAATTTGTTTTAAATCTCCAAGTGTCATTTTTACTTTGTCAAATTCTGCTCCGACTTCAATTTGAATGTCATCCCATATATTTTGATTATCGCTCATATCAGCTCCTAATTCATGTTCATCTTCATCAAGCTCAAGCATTAAAGAAGGTTCGGGGTTTACTTTAAAGCTTTTTCTAATATTATTTGTCTTTATTTCCATAAAATTTACATTGCTGTTTTCTAAAAGAATAATATCTCCGGAATACAGGTTTTTCAGGTCATTTAAGGAAATTTTTGATGTTCCTGCGCAAATATTTACAAAGGTTTGCGCGTTTAAAAAATTTGAATATGAAAAATTTTCTTCAAGCCGGATTTTTTCTGCGTTTAAACAGTTTTGCGGCAAAGATATTACAATCTTTCCGGTTCTGTGTTTTTCCTTTCCGGTTAAAAAAGTTACATTGAAAACTCCTTTGTTTCTCAATTTTTCTTTTGGAATTTTTTCATGCGGGATTATGAAATTTTTCAGTTCATCATTTATAAATTCGCAGAAAGAATTTAATATTTTTATTTCAAGTTCCGAAAGTTCCTGCAGTTTAAATACAGGAGAATTTGAACCAAATGTATCGTGGAAAAGTATCCTTACAAAATCTGAAGAGATTCTGATAAATGCATTTTGCGTAGTGCAGATAGGCAGCTCTGCTGTGAAATAAATTTCGCCCTTTGATGTAAAATCGTTTTTTACACTTAGATTTGTTGTTAAACCCTGGGTTTTTATATCAAATTTATTTTCCCAAAATGTTTCAATAGCCTTTAGAACAGCATTTTTCAGCTGCGTATCAAACCAGCCGAACAAAAAACAAAGGTCATTTTCTGAATTTTGTTTTAAAACGCTATCCAATTTTCTTCCTAGAAAAGTTATACTATCCCACAGATATTATAAGTATATACCTGCCTTAAGGCAAAAAAGTTAAGAAAGTTGTATTTTTGGACGGAGGTTTGTTTTTAAAGATAAAAGGTATATGCAAGTCTATTGTAAGGTTTTAGCATTTATTTCTTGTACCGGCTTGCAACGTTCATAGAGCTATTAAGCTCATCTTTTATTGTTCGTCTTACTTCTGGTTAGCTTGAAAATCGGAACAAAAGTTCTCGATTTTACTACGCTCCCTGCGCATACTTCACTCGTAAGACTCAATACTTCGTCAACGATTGAAGCATCAACCCTGCCTTAAGCTATAAAAGAGGCAGGGTTTCAAACATGCTCACTTTATACATTCGCTAAATATCTCTAATTTCCTTATGCTAACGGTACAAGAAATAAATGCTAAAACCCCTTGAAAACTTTGTTATTTTAATATTTAAAGGTTAATCAATCCTATGAAGCCACAATCACCTTGTTTCTGCCGGATTCTTTTGCCTTATAAAGGGCGGCATCAGCGCTTCTGTAAAGTTCATCTGGTGTGTCAAAAGAATTTTTATACTGCGAAACGCCGACAGATATTGTAACCGATATACTTGAAACACCATCTATGCGGTAGTCTTCAATATTTATTTTCTTTTTTTCTATCTGGCTTCTTAAACGTTCAGCAACAGTTGTTGCCTCTTCCAGTGATGTGTTTGGAAGGAGGATTGTAAATTCTTCTCCCCCATATCTTGATGGTATATCGTATTCTCTAAGCTCTTTTTTTATGGCTTTTGCAACGGTTTTTAAAACACAATCACCCACAGCGTGTCCGTATGTATCGTTTACAGATTTAAAGAAATCAATATCGGTCATAATGCAGCAGAGGCTTGTTTTTTGTCTTTTTGCGTTTGCAATTTCTGAATGAAGCCTTGTGTGGAACTGATGTCTGTTATTTAGTCCTGTCAGGGCATCAAGTGTTGCGTGCTCTAATATTTTCATATATGAACAGGCACGCTCCACCGTTGTGGATGCTTGTTTTGAGATTTCAATCAGATAATCTGTATCTTTATTATTTAATTTTTCCAGACCGCTCTTTGCAACTATAGCGCCGAAAATTTTTCCATCACAAAACAAGGGAAAAATTCCTATTTTTCCGCAATCTTCCAGAATCGCTGTGCTTTTTGGGTTTATGACATTTAAATAATCAAATATTCTTCCATCCGAACAATTATTTGGCCAAACAAGTTTCCAAGTTTTCTTTTTTGGGTTTTTTAAAAACACATATATTAAATGTTCTGATATGAAGCTGTCTATCATCTCTCCTAAGACAGGCATTATGTAGTTTAATTCATATTGGGTTTCTATGATTTTTGCAATATTTCTAATTGTTTTATGAAATTTTTGCTGGGTCATCATCTCTTCTGAATTTTTCAGATTTTGAAGCGCAAAAGAAATCTGCTTTGAGATAAGAGATATTATTTCAAATAAGATTTTGTTTTTGATATTTCCTTTTATATACACTATTCCTGAAAGCTTTCCTGCATCGCAAACAGGAAAAGCGAGAATATCTTTTTCTTTTATAAAATCTGCTGTATTGTATTTAAAGGAGCAAAAATAGCTGTTTAAAATGTTTGCAAGATAATCTTTTTTCAGGGTCTCCCAGGGTTTTGTGAAATCTTTAAGAGAATTTAGTACATCATCAAAGAGAAATATCTTAAATTCCTGAATATCTCCGAATATTTTAAATGTTTCCTTTAAATTTTCTGCAAGCTCTACCTCTGTCTTCGAGCTCTCAAAGGCATTTGTAAGGTTTAACAAAAAATTGCATATGGTTTTTTCAGAACTTTTCAATTGTCTTATCCGGACTTTCTAATCTTTTATACCGTTTTCAAAATATTGTTTGTTTGCGCAGGTTTTAAAATTTTTAATCATTGCTCCGTCAAATTCATCTGTCACAAGCATTTTACCCTTAACGTACGTTACTTCTTTTGAATTTCCTATGCTTTTTTCATCCTCAAGCTGTTCTTTCAGATTTTGATATTCTTCAGAAACTGCATATTTTTGATTTACTTCGTTTAAAACATCATAGATATATCTTGTTTTGTTGCCATCCCCTTTGGTATCTAATATTAATCCTGCTTTTTTAAATTCTTCGATTGATGCGGAATATTGTTTCATTGTCTTTAGAAGAATTGCAAGGTTGTAGTGTGCCTCGTATTTCATGGGCTCTTTTTCAATGGCTTTGCAATAATAATATCCGGCATGTTCGGGATTTCTCAAAAGATGATGTGCTATTGCAAGGTTATAGTATACATCATATGTTTTTAAAGATTTTAGTGCCTTTTCATATGAACTTACAGCGTTTTCCAAAAAACGTCTTGATAAGAATAAATCTTCTCCGTTGAGCAGGGATTTTCCGCGCCATGCAAGACCCTGATTATAATATGCAACGCCTTTATTGTGTTTGTATGAGTGCTTATTATCCACAATGAACGGTATATACACCCATTTTGGTATCTTTTCGATTGCAAGGTCATATTCTTCAATTGCGCGGTCATAGTTAAATGTTGCTTCGGAAAGAACAATTGCATAGTCTATTCTTGCCACTGTGAAATCCGGTCTCAGCTGAAGTGCTTTTGAATATGCTTCAAGTGCTGAATAATAGTCCTCATAAACTACATACAGGTTTCCAAGGTTATATTGTGCCCTGTAGTGGTTTGGGTAAAGATCCAGTGCTTTAACGTATGAATTTATTGCCTTTTGGGGTTTGTGTTTTTTGTAGTAATTATCCCCAAGATAAACATAATAAAAGCTTAAAGTTTTATGCCACTGGGCTTTATAAAAATCGTTAAAGATAAAAATGCTTGCAATGAAAGCTATAAACAGCACAATGCTGAATATTTTTACTGTAGTATTTTTAAAAACTCTCAAAAATCTTTTCATTTTTATCTAACCGGTGTTGTTATAATCTTGCTGGCAAATTATTAAATCAGACATTTATTGCATCTTAGACGAAATTCTTATGTTTCAAAAAGCTTAAAGAGCCGCTCTTCTATTATTTCATCATCAATTTCCGGGTATACTTTGTTTAAATCCAGTGCATACTGATATTCATTTGCCGCAGAAACCTTGTTTCCCTTGGTTTCATAGTATCTTGCCATATTAAAATGTGCCATTGTGTAGTTATCATTCAGTTTCAGTGCAGCTTCAAAACAGGGTTTTGCTCTTTCTGCATCGTTGAGTCCGTCAAAATATACAACTCCAAGGTTATTGTATGCTATTTCATAATCCGGCTCTATATCTATTGCTCTATTGTAAAATTCTATAGCATTTTCAACGTAATCTCTTTCCCAAAAAGCCATTGCAAGTCTTGAAAATACTTTCGCATCTTTATATCCGCCCTCTATTGCAAGGGTGTAATATTTTATCGCTTCATCCATATCTTCAATGTCATAATAAACATCTGCAAGGGAAAGATAAATTTCGGTTTTATTTTTTGTTAAAATCAAAGCATTTTGAAGCATAGAAATTGCAGCATCAAAATTACCCTTTATTCTGTGATAAATTGCAGCTAAAGCTTGTGCTACAACTGCTGTCCATTCATTATCCGGATTGTTTTCAAGTGCTTTCTTGTAAAGTTCAATAGCGCTGTCATATTGTTCCAGTTGAACATACGCAAAGGCAAGAGAATTTTGATAATACGGATTATCAGGCTCTCCTTCAAGTGCAAGTTTAAAAGCACTTACTGCATTAATTTTCTCATCTTTTTTAAGATAGAGGTTTCCAAGCTCGTAGTATCCTCTTGAAAAATCCGGCAGTTTTTTTATTAATATTGTGTAATTATCAATTAAATCATCAATTCTTTCGGGGAAATTTGCCTCAATAAATTCAATCAAATCAACAACAGTTTCAGGGTTATGGTTTGATAATTGAACAGCATTTTGATAACATTGGAGTGCAACTTCAGGTCTTTCCTTTTTAATTGCAATTCCTGCCATCTTTTCGTAGAAAAGAGGGGCATTTTTTGTGTTATCAAGAGCATCCGAGTATAAATCATAAGCGCTTTTATCAAAATTTGCTTTTTCTAATATTTTTCCCATTGTTCTGTATTTTGCAAAATTAAGGTCGTTTATTATATTTTTGCAAAACATTTTTATCCCTGCTTTGTCAAAGAGGAAAAATACAGAACCTGAAAATATATAAAACATTGCCTTTGAAAAAGACATTGAATCAGTGCTTTTAATATTAGTATTTGTGCTGTCTGTGCAATTTTCTTTTTTTCTTTTTTCTAAAAATGCAAGAGCCATTGCAAGTTTTGCCCTGTGTGACGATGTGGGTTTAAGCTTCATTGCAATTTTAAATTGCTCTTTTGCCTTTTCGTATTCTCCGTTTTGGGAGAGAAAATATCCAAGGTACATTCTGGCACTGGCATTTTTCGGATCTAATTCTACAGCTCTTCTGCACTGTTCAAGTGCCCCTTCAATCCCTATTTGTCCGCTTTCATGCATAAGACTTGCAAGCCTGTAATAAGCACTTGGGATATTCGGGTTTATTTGTATGGCTTTTATATATAGATTTATAGCGTTTATTAAGTCTTCGTTATTTGATCTTAATATATATTGCTGGTGCGCAAATGTTGCCTTTGAAATTAAATCATTGGATTTTTCTTCTAAGGACATGCTGTCAAAATCAAGCTTTAAAACATTTTGCGGATTTTTTTGCGTGAACATTTGCTGTTATTTAAATCCTATAAACTTCCTGTAGACTGGTCGTAAAATAAATTACTTTTATTATCGCAAAAGAAGATAAATTGCTTAAGGGATTTTTTAAAAATCATCTGTTTGATTGAGTGAAGCGTTGCCATAGTGGCAAAATAGTTGTATTATTAGTATGGTTAAAAATTGAAGTTTAATAATATCAAAATTAAAGAGGGTTATTTAAATGGGCATACATATGCAGATATTAATAGCAATTTTACTTGGAATTAAACGAAACTGGCATATATTCTTTGGTCTTATAGCAGGTATTGTGGTAGGGATTCTTCTGCCTGCATCACATTATCCTCTTGTTCATAAAATTCTTGATATTATTGGACAGTCTTTTATAAATATTATACAAATGGTTGTAATTCCGCTCGTTATAAGTGCTATTGTAATAGGTATTTCAAGCATAGGTGATAATAAACAGCTTGCAAAATTCGGCAAAAAGATGATTTTTTACTATGCGATAATTACTGTTGCAGCTGTTGTCATAGGTGCAGTTTTAGCGCTTGTGATGAAACCGGGGCTTGGCGCACAAAGTTTTATCAGTCCTGATATAGCAAGCGAAATGCAAGGGTATGTATCTGCTGCTATTGCAGAACAACAGTCTAATATGGCTGGCATGTTCCTTGGTCTTATTCCGAAAAATCCTTTCCATTCTCTTTCAACAGGAGATATGGTTCCGATTATTATATTTGTTTTAATATTCTCTATTGCACTTGCAAAAATAGGTGAAATTAACCGCCCTGTTGTTTCATTCTTTGAAAGTATTTTTGCAGCAACAATGAAAGTAACAGACTGGATTATGTATCTTGCAGCGCCGGGTGTGTTTGCCCTTACTGCCGCATCTGTTTCAAGTTTTGGTGTTTCAATGTTTGAAGGGGTTTGGAAATATCTGCTTGTGCTTGCGTTAGGATTTTTAATACAGTTTTTCTTTGTTTATCCCCTTATGCTTAAAATATTTTCAAAAGTGCCTGTGGGAAAATTGTATACAGCGATTACAGAAGCCATAATGGTGGCATTTGGTACAGCATCTAGCTCTGCCACTTTGCCTTTGACGATTACCTGCTGCGAAAAGAGAGGTATTTCAAGCAAAATCTGTTCATTTGTGCTTCCTTTGGGTGCTACTCTTAATATGGATGGCACGGCACTAATGCAGACAGTAGCAGTAATATTCTTAGCCCAAACATACGGTATTGAATTATCCTGGATTATAATATTGCAGATTGCGTTCTTAGCCATGATAGCATCTTCTACATGCGCAGGAATCCCCGGAGCTGGTCTTATCACTATTGCGCTTGTTTTAAACGGCATAGGTTTAACACCTGAACAGCTTGTAATAGGCTTCAGCTTCCTGTTTGCCTTGGAAAGGCTTGTTGATATGATGCGCACAACTGTTAATGTGGCATCTGATGCAGTTGTTGCTGCAATAATTGCAGATAATGAAAATGAAATAAACTATGAACTTTTAAACAACGATTCTTATAAAGATATAGTTTAAATTTTCAATTGATTACAAGCTGCAGGGCAGATTAAATGCAGGCTTGAGGCAGCTTTTAAAACAAAATGAATATTAAGATAATACTTGAAGGAAAAATAAAAGAGCCTTATTTTAAGCTTGGTGTTGAAGAATTCAAAAAAAGGCTCACGGGATATACTTCGCTAAAGATTGTTGAAACTTCCTCAATAGCTGATTTTTTAAAGAATAGTGTAAAATTAAATTCATACATCATTACCCTTGAAATAGAAGGAGAAACTCTTTCAAGTCCCGAATTTGCACAGAAAATAAAAGAGATTGAAACAGATGGTGCTTATAATGAGATAATATTTTTAATTGGCGGTTCAGGCGGACTTGTTCGGGAGGTGCGTGATAAAAGCAATTTTAAATTTTCAATGTCAAAACTGACGTTTCTGCATCAGGAAGCTGTTATGATATTGATTGAGCAAATTTACAGAGCGTACAAAATTTTAAACAATGAAAAGTATCATAAATAGTTTAAGCAATTTTAAAAAGGGGTAAAAATATGCGCGCAGTTGATATAATTCAAAAGAAAAAAGAGGGTAAAATCCACACAAAAGAAGAGATAGATTTTCTTGTAAAAGGGCTTTTAGATGGCACCGTTGCAGATTATCAAATGACTGCATGGCTTATGGCTGTATATTTTAAAGGCTTGAATGAAGATGAAACAGCGTATTTAACCGAATCTTTTATAAATTCAGGTGATATTTTAGATTTTTCCGATATTTCAGACAGGGTAGCAGATAAACATTCTACCGGGGGTGTTGGGGATAAGGTAACGATTGTCTTAATTCCGCTTTTAGCAGCCCTGGGTGTTCCCTGCGCAAAGCTCAGCGGAAGGGGCTTGGGTTATACAGGCGGAACTGTTGACAAGCTTGAATCCATCCCGGGTTTTGTTTGTTCCCTTAAGGATGAAGATTTTAAGGAACAAATTAAAAAAATCGGAGCTGCAATATCTGCCCAGACTCCGAATTTAACACCTGCTGACGGTAAAATTTATGCTCTTCGGGATGTAACTGCAACTGTAGATAATAAATCTTTAATATGTGCTTCTGTTGTATCAAAAAAGATCGCAAGCGGGGCAAATATTATAGTTTTGGATGTTAAATACGGTTGTGGCGCTTTTATTAAAACAAAAGAAGAGGCAAAAGAGCTTGCGGATTTAATGATAAGAACAGGCGCAAGGCTGAATAAGAAAATTTCTGCTGTAATAAGCTCTATGGAACAGCCCTTGGGAACGCATATTGGTAATTCACTTGAAATTATAGAATCAATCGAATTTTTGAAGGGAAATTACAATAAAGATTTATATGAAATAGTGCTCGAAATTGCCGGATATACGCTGATTTTATCGAACCTGGCAAAAGATTTTGAAGATGCTAAAAATATGATGGATAATGTGATAAAATCAGGGGCAGCGCTTGAAAAACTGAAAGAAATAATAGAAGCCCAGGGTGGAAATCCTGATGTTATAGGGGATTACAGTCTTTTTAACGTGGGCAAAAACAAAATTGAAATAAAAGCGGCGGAAGATGGGTACGTTTCAAAGCTTGACGCGCTTTTGATTGCAAAAGCCTGCAAACTTTTAGGCGCAGGCAGAGATAAAAAAGGCGATGACATTGATTTTGGCGCAGGATGTATCTTAAAAAAGAAAACAGGAGATACTGTAAAAACCGGAGAAACCTTACTTACTTTATATTTTAACGATATAAAAGATGAGAAAAAAGAAGAAGCGGTGCAGCTTGCAAAATGTGCCTTTGAATATTCAAAGATAAAACCTGAAATATTATCTCTTATTTGTAAATAAGGAAATAAAGATTTAAATTAAACCCCCTGTTTTTGATTTTCAGGGGGTTTAATCATTTATTTCTTAATATTTTCTGGTGTACTCCAGATTTTAAATATCCGAACCAAACTTGAATAATCGTCCGTAAATGGTTTTAAGAACTTATCGTCTTCAACATCTATTACTTCAATAAAAACAGCCTCGGAGTCATTGCCGTTTTTTATTATTGTATTTTGTTTGAAACCTTTAAAATTCTTATATAGTTTGTTTTCAGGCATAAATATTACAAAATATTTGCTTGTATATTTGTAATAACCGTTATCCTGAGCTTTTTTTGATGGTTTATAAAAATTCATAAAAGCAACATTTTTTAATCCTTCTTCATCCATAAGCTTTTTTAGCATTTTATCTATGTTAAGATATCTGTTGCTTATATGGAAGAGAATCATACCGTCATCTTTAATGTGTTTTTTGTAAACACTAAAAGCTTCCTTTGTAATCAAATGCACAGGAATAGAGTCTGAAGAAAATGCATCAATTAAAAGAATATCAAAGTTTTGCGGCTCTTTTTTATCAAGCACTATTCTTGCATCGCCCATTTGAACATCGACTTTGCCTTTGGCATCTTTTAAATAGGTAAATTCATTTTTTGCTGCTTCATACATTTTGGGGTCTATTTCATAAAAAGTCATTCTATCTTTATTCAAAGGTCTTTCTTTTATGCTTTGGTGGTTTCTCAAGCCTTCAATTGCATAAGCAAAAGCACAAGTATCTGTGAAATAGGTTAGAGGAGTTGTTTTAAATTTTCCTGTTTTAATATCATAAATTTGTGCACCATGAAGCGTGTTTCCGCTCGTAATTGTTTTTATATTGTGTTTTTCTCTTGTTTTGATAATTATTGTTCCGTAAAAGTTTCTTTTAAACTTACTTGCCGTTACATTGTCTTCAGGACGCAAAGCTGCTACATAGCTAAATATGCCGAGCATTATTGTTAAAATGCCTGCAACGGAAAGCTTTATCCAAGAGGATATTTTAAGCGGTTTTTCATTTAATATATCTTTTACAAAAAGATAAACTGCAAAAATATACATTGCAATGTTTATAAGAGGCAGCTCTATATAGTTATTAAAAATTAATGGTGCAATTATGTTTACAAAAAAGCCTCCAAGTACTCCGCCGAATGCTATTGCAAGGTAAAATTCACTTAATCTTGATGGTTGTGGTCTGGTTTTGTATATTTCGCCGTTGCATATCATAAGGAAGATAAAAAACATTGCAGCTGTGATTATTACAGAAAATATCGGATGCCCTATGAGATTTTCGGATAAATTTCCTGCAAATATGTTTATGAGTATGAATACCGGGACCAAGATAAGCAGCAGGTCTTTTTTGTAAAATTTTTCAGACCCAAAGCACAGTACAAAGGTTAGAAGATAAAGTCCCAAAAAGAGAGTCCAGAGCATGGGCATGGGAAGAATTCTTACTGTTACAAATGTTGTATAAGAAGCAAGAAGTACTGTTCCTGCAGCGCTCAATGCTATCCAGTAGAGAAGATTTTTAATTTGAATTTTTTCTTTTGTCTCCTGTTTTTCTTCCTCTTTTTTAAAACTAATAAAATATACAACTGATGCCGCAACTATTAGCAAGACAAGCAGTACAAAAACATTGTGCCACAGTTTTACTGTTGCTGAAATTGTCATCAAAGGTTCATAAATTAAAGGATATAGAAAAAGTGCAAGGAAAGAGCCTATGTTTGAAATTGAGTATAAAATATACGGGGATTCACCTGTTTGTCTTGTATACCAGTTCTGCATAGAAACACTAACAGTGGATAACACTAAAACCGGAAGCATTGCATATTTAAACAAAGATGCAAATAAAGAAAGAAGCGGGTTTTGACTAAAACCTCCAAGATTTATAAGCCAGCTTCCAAATTCTGTCGGCAGTTTAAAAAGAACAACAGCCAGAATAAAAAGTATGGCATATATTGCGGCGTTTACTTTTGGTTTTAGTTTATTTAAAAGCAGGGCAAGAAGATATCCTGCAAAAAGTACAAACTGAAAGAATAAAAGGCAGGATGCCCAAATATCAGCTCCGCCGCCATATTGCGGTGTTAAAATCTTTCCTACAACAGGCTGAAACATAAATGTTAAAAATGCACCCAGAAATATAATAAGCGAGTATAAAACTTTATATCCTGCAAGCGCATTCTTTTTTAAAAAGTTATCCATAAACTCCTCTTTCTTTCTAAATTCCTTTTAAAATATACAATAAATTCATTAAACAAACAATCGTTTACAGCTCCTTTACTTTAAAGTATAATTGTAGCTATGGAAAGATTTTATGTAACAACGGCTATTGATTATGTAAACGGAGCGCCTCACATAGGGCACGCTTACGAGAAAATTTATACTGATATTTTGTACAGACATTTTAAAAAACGTGCAAAGGAAGCGTTCTTTTTAACGGGAACTGACGAGCACGGTATTAAAATACAAAAAACCGCAAAGAATATGGGAATTACGCCAAAGGAACTTTGCGATAAAAATGCAGCACAGTTTATGGAAGCCTGGAAACTTCTTGATATAGACTATTCAAAATTTATAAGAACCACAGATGATTATCACGAAAAAATTGTTCAGGATATTTTTGAAAAACTTTTAGAACAGGGTGATATCTATAAACACAGCTATACTGGATTATACTGCAGCGGATGTGAAACATTTTTAAATCCGAAAGATTTGGATGAAAACGGAAACTGTCCAATCCATGGCAAAAAACCCGAAACCGTTTCAGAAGAAAACTATTTCTTCAAGCTTACAAAATATAAAGACAGGATAATTGAGCACATAAAGAAAAACCCCGGATTTATTCTTCCTGAATTCAGGGCAAACGAGGTTTTAAACCAGCTTGAAAACATTGAAGACATTTCTGTCTCCCGTGCAAAAACAAGTGTGGAATGGGGAATAGAAGTAAAATCCGACCCAAGCCAGGTAATTTATGTTTGGATTGATGCGCTTTCAAACTACATTACAGCCCTTGGTTATGATGTAAATGGTAACCATGGTGAAAACTTTAAAAAATTCTGGCCTGTGAATTTCCATATAATAGGGAAGGATATTCTAAAATTTCACTCTATTTATTGGATTGGAATACTTATGGCACTTGGTGTCGAGCTTCCAAAGGGTATATATGCCCATGGATGGATAACAATTGACCAGAACAAAATGTCAAAATCTACAGGAAATGTTATAGCTCCAAAAACGGTAATTAATGAGTATGAGCTTAAAAGCCCGGATGCGCTTCGCTATTTTATGGCAACTGCTGCATCTAACGGCAAAGACGGCAATTATTCCGATGTCGATTTTAAAGAAAAAGTAAATGCAGACCTTGCAAATAATATGGGAAATCTTTTAAACCGTACTTTAAATATGCTTGTTAAATATTTTGACGGCGAAATTAAACCTGAATTTATTACGGATAATGAATTAAATTCAAAGGCTGAAAAAGTTTTAAGCCAGGTGATGGAATATTTTGACAAATGCGATATTTCATCTGCCGCAAATTGCATAATTACACTTGTGGATGAAGCTAATAAATATGTGAATGATACAGCACCCTGGGCTTTAGCCAAGGAAGAAAAAATGACTGAATGCGGCAGGGTTTTATATAATGTTTTGAATCTTATGGTGAAAATAGCCCTGATGATTGAGCCATATTGTCCCACGATAGCTCAATCTATGGCAAACCAGTTGAAGTTTGACATAAGTTTAAAATATTCGGAACTAAAGAAAGATATGATTAGTTCAGGTAAGTTAATATCAAAAGATGAAATAATCCCGGTCTTTTTAAGACTGGACAGTGAATTTGCCACTAATAAAAAATAAATAATTCCAATACAGTTATTTTTAATTCATTTGAACAGTTAATCAAACAGATTTTTTATATCTGTGCCCAGAATCTGCGCAATTCTGATTAGTTTTTTCAAACTTGGCGTCCTTTCAGCTCTTTCTACATGTCCTACAAATTTATCATTTGCAGAAATTATTTCTGATAGTCTTTCCTGAGACAATCCTTTTAGCAATCTGTATTTCCGTATATTTTTTCCTATTTTTACATATACAGCTTTATCTTGCATAAATTAAGATTATATATTATACTTAGTTAACAACACTGCTAAATAAGCACCATTTATTTAAAAATTAAGTTTCAAACTAAATATAATTCAGCGCGGGCGTTTTTCTTTTCGCCCGTTTTTTTAGGTTTTATGCGGGTTTTGTCTGAAAAGATATCTTAAAATTGTTGTTATAATAGTATGTATTATTTTAAATAAAATCTGTTATATGATAATACATTTACCAGGATAAAATATTAAAATTTGTTTCAAAAAACTGTCAAAAATTCTAACAAGGCTGTGTTTGTAAAGCAATATTAAGAATATTTGTATATAAATTTCAAAAACCCCATACATAAATACGATTGTCCAAAGGAAGGATGAAATGCTATAATTTTATTGAATAGAGAGAACTAAATGGCAATGCAGTCAGAAAATTTTACCGCCGATACTATTGAAGAAGCCAACATTTGGCTTTTAGAATATAAAAATACCAAAGACGAAGTTACAAAAAAGAAACTTCGGGATTTAATCGTGCTTGCGTATATGCCGCTTGTAAAAAAGGTGGCAAGAGGTTTTGCAAGGCGTTCCACAGACCCTGTTGAAGATATAACCCAGGTGGGCTCTATGGGGCTCATTAAAGCCATTGATTTATTTAAATCTGATATTAGTTCAAACTTTAAAACTTATGCAACATATTTAATTACAGGTGAAATCAGACACTATTTAAGAGATAAGACAACAATAATAAGGGCACCCAGAGAAATTAAGGAATTGTCCTATCGTGTACATAAATTAACTTTAGAACTTACAGAAAGACTTGGCTGCCAGCCTACGGATGAACAGATAGCACAGGCACTTCAGATGCCTGCTGAAAAAATTGAAGAAGTGATAGAGCTTGAACGCCGTACTACGACTGTTTCTATTGACCAGATAATAGGATCTGAAGAAAACGGACAAACCCCTTTAATGGATAAAATTGCAGACGAAAAGGATAAAAATCTTGCAAGTGCCTTTGAAAACAAAATGATTCTTGAAGATGCAATAAAAAGACTTTCCGTTGAAGATCAAAAAATAATCACTATGAATTTTTTTGAAGGACTGAATCAAAGGGAGATTTCAGAAAGATTAAATATATCTCAGATGCAGGTATCCAGGAAATTAAAAAAATCTTTAAACAAACTATTTGAACTCATCACCAAAAAGGGCGTTACACAGTATGATTGATTTAAATACGCTTATCGCGATTTTTGTATTTATAACAGGTGCCTGCATAGGAAGTTTTTTAAACGTTGTGGCGCTCAGAGGTCTATCCGGCGAGAGCATTGTTTTTCCGCCTTCAAAGTGCCCGAAATGCAACAATAAATTGAATTGGTACACAAATATTCCCGTTATTTCATACTGTTTTTTAAAAGGCAGGTGCCAGTTTTGCAAAGAACACATTTCTCTTCAGTATCCAGTTGTTGAATTCCTAAATGCAATCCTTTATCTTTTTTGTTTTCTTGAATTCGGCTATACGGCAAAAACTATATTTTTATGCATTTTAATCTCGCTCTTTCTTGTGATTGCAATAACTGATTTTAAAGAAAGTGTTGTGATTGATGCACATACTTATATAATAATTGCTCTCGGGCTTTTGTATAATACCATTCCTTTCGGTACACCGTTTGGTGAAATTGGTATTTTGCAGAGCATTTTAGGAATTATTGCAGGTTTTCTCTTTTTTGAAGCGGCGGCGCGCATAGGATACCTTTTTGCGGGTACGCGTGCTTTTGGCGAAGGGGATACCTTAATTGCGATGGGTATTGGCGCATTTTTTGGGTGGAAAATGCTTTTTGTGATTATATTTATGAGTATAATTTTACAGGCACTTTTAACCCTTCCAATACTTTTTTATAAATCTGTAAAAGAAAAGGCATATAAAGCTGCTATTGCATATTCTATGCTTGTGTGCTGTGTTGTTTTGGTATCACTCTTTAGGGTATTTAACGTTTATACAATCTTTCCCCTGATTTTAATTTTACTCCTTTTGGTATGTGCAATGCTGCTTTGGGCACTTTGTACAATTTTAGCCGATATGAAAAATAAAAAGAAGACTGATAATTTTCTCTACCTTCCTTTTGGTCCGGCGCTTGTTTTGGCAGGGCTTGTAACAATATTTTTTCAGGATGCAATTGTCTGGTTTATAAAGAACTTGTTCTTTTTATAGATTTTATGATATTGCTAAAGCTTAATCCAAAAGCTTTTTGAGTTTTGTAACAAAAACTTAACAAATCCTGACCCAAAATGGCAATTTTTCTTTGTATATATTTTTTATATAAGTACGAGATATATAAGAGATATTCAAAGAGGAATTAACAAATGGCAATAATGGCAGCAACAAGTTCACAAAACAACAGAGGCGGAAACGGAAAATATGAGCCATTAAGAAGAGCAGGTTCTTCAAACCAGACAATCAGCCGTTTGAATACAGAAGGCTTACTCGATACTTTAAATGCAATTGATGAAAGAAATATAAGAACAATTTTTAAACAGGCAAAAGACCCAGTTGAATTGGCGTTTGACCATATCGACCGCCAATCACTCAAAAAAGTTACCACAGATGCTATTAAAGAAAGCATCAGCGATATGAGAGGGAGCATCGACGATTTAAAAGATGCAATGGTTGACATTAAAAGCTCTTTAGGAGATTTTGTTGAATTCATCGGTAAAATATTTACCTCAAATGAAGAATTCATTCCTGAAGAAGTATAATTGCAAACCTTAAACCCGTTAAATAAGGTCAAAAAGGGTTCAAAGAAGTGTTTGCATCCAAAATAAACCCAAAGGCTAAAATAAAAAGGCTTTGGCAATAAGGTTATGGTTTTAAAAAACGGCACACCTTTTATTGATGTGCCGTTTTAATTTTTTATTGTGTTCACTCTTTGGGAATTATCCGGGAAACAAACACTGCAAGATTAAACTATGCGTTTGCACCTGCTTTTGCAATTATTTCAGATTCAACGTTTCCTGGAACCTGTTCATATTTAGCAAATTCCATAGAGAATGTGCCTCTGCCTTGAGTGTTTGATCTCAAGTCTGTTGCATAACCGAACATGTTTGCCAAAGGAACAACCGCACGAACGATAACGTTTCCGGTATTTCCCTGTGGTTCCTGACCTTCAATGCGTCCTCTTCTTCTTGAAATATCACCGATGATTGTACCTGTAAATTCATCAGGAATTT
>CAJULH010000024.1 GCA_910587175.1 Candidatus Gastranaerophilales bacterium
AATGATATTGAAAATGAATTCCAGTTTAACACCGTGGTTTCAGGGTATAGAGAATTTACTAATGCAATTTATGACTATGTGAAGGATGAAAGCAATATTGAGCCAAATGTTCTGAGCTTTGCTCTTGTTTCTCTTCTGAAGCTTATTTCGCCTGTAGCTGTTTATATGAGTGAGGAAGTTTACACTGAGCTTGCCGCTAAAGCAGGAATTAAAGGTTCAATTCACGAGCTTCCCTGGCCAAAATACGATGAAAATTTAACTAAATTGAATGATGTGACTTTGATTGTTCAAATAAACGGCAAAATCAGGGACAAGATTGAGACCTCAAACGGTCAAAGCAACGATGAACTTGCAAAACTTGCTATGGGAAGCGAAAAAGTGCAGCAGGCAATTGAGGGTAAAACTGTTGTAAAAACAATAGTTGTGCCAAATAAATTGGTTAACATTGTTGTGAAATAAAATTTAATAATCGTTTTTATTCAAATTTTTTCTTGCGGTGTTTTTAATAACTGTACAGAAGAAACAGAAAAATATTATGCAAACAATCTCTTTTTGCGGACTTTTAAGTATAAATGATAAGAAAAACCTCCAGACAATAAACACAGACCATATTGTCCGGCTTGCAGAAAACAAGGAAAAAGGAGGCGTTGAGATGACTCTTTCTGTTGGTGAACCGCTTTATTTTTCTTATCCATATGCCGAAATGCAACAAGCTTTTATAAATGCCCATAAAGACGGCTATTATGAATATAAACCTGCCGGCAATTCGACAGTGCAAGAGGGAAATGTAAAAACGCAAACCAAGCACGGGGAGAAAAATTCTGCCGAAGCTATTTCAAAAGAAAACGGTCAGGATTCTTGTACGGAAAAATCCAATGGTGCAAATGCATTTGCCTTGTTGCCAAAAGAAATACAAGAACGTTACGGTCAAAGGATTTGCCCAAATTCTCTGCAGAATATAAGCAGATATTTAAGAGCAAACGAGGAAAGTAAATTAACCGGACTTGATATAGATATAATAGATGCTATGGATGCTGCAATGACAAAAATTGATGGCATTAAAGACGATATGACGTTTTACAGGGCAATGTACGGGATGCATTTAGACGCAAATATTCTGAATGCCGAAGCTGGTGATATTATAGTGCCAGATAAAGGCTATGCACAAGTGGGGTATAGTGAAAATTCGATAGGAAAATATATTCCCGGTGAAAATTGTGATCCGGTTGTATTTGAAATAAGGTGCAAAAAAGGTTCAAAAATTTGTGAAGTGCCAGGTGAATTGACAGGTAGCGGATACAAAGAAGCTATGATGCCAAGGGGAGCTAAATATAAAATAATTAATAAACAAGAGAATGTAAAATTTGAGTATTCATATCCCGCATGGAATAGCGAAATAGAAACAGCAACCATACCGGTACTTAAATACACGCTGGAATATATTAATGAATAAAGAATCCATAGAGCAGTCTTGCTTGAATGAAGTTCAATTGAAAACAATAAAACACTATCTAAAATTTTAGATAGTGTTTTTAAATCTGTTGAATGGCTAAAATGGTGTTATTTATTTATACCCTATCTTCCGCCGCCATAAGAATATTGAATATTTTTATCAATCATCTGGCTGCAGCTTTGAAGTTCTGCTTCCACCATTTTAAGCTGTGTTTCATACCTTTGCATTTGCTCATCCAGTTTCTTTTCCACCAGATACAGTCTCTCTTTTCTTTTTTCAAGAGCTTTTGCTTCCGGTGAGTCAGAATCCAGATCGCTTGCAACGGATAATAAATCGTTTACGGTTTGGCTAAGGTTTAATTTTGATGCAGAAACCAGCTGCATCTTGTATTCTAGATCAAGCCTGTAGCTGTTTAACTGTGTCTTTCTGATTGTTGCGGTGATTAAACCCATCTTACCTTTATCTCATTTCGTTAAATTTGTTACCACGAAGGAAAACATGCTCGTTATTTGCTGCGATAAGTTTTTCCATCTGGTTTAATTTGTACATTTGGTAATTCAATCTGTATTTGGCAAGTTTCCTTTTTTTGTTGATTGAGAGCATGTCTTTAATCGTTGCAATTGTGCTGTTAATGAAGACTTTTACCGGATTGTTTCTGATTAGATAGCTTCTTGCAAACCCGATGAAGTTTTTCATTCTTTTTAGATTTGTTTGTAATGTTTGCTGCAACGGTTTACTCCTTTTTAAAAGGGCAAGCCTAATTTAATAAAAACAAACTAAGCTGAAAAATTGCCCAAATGTACGTTTTACATGAGTTTAAGACGGGAAGAAATTCAAAGAATTAAGATGCCTGAAATATCTCCACACTAAGTATATCGGCATATTTTAACGTTGCTTTATGAAAAATAAATTTATTTTACATAATTGTTACAAAAGTTAATAAACTTAAACCGTGTTAATAGTTGCCGGCTAAATGTCGCTGACTGCTTTGCTATCGCCCTCAATATCATCTTTCAGGGTTTTTCTTACTATTTCTGCTTGCGTATCAAGCATTTTGCAAACAGTTTCAATATTTCTTACTTTGTCTGAAAGTATGGCATCGGCGTTTGTTGTTATTCTGCCCGTTACGTTTGAATATGCGTTTAATGCTGCAGAGCCCGTGCCTTCAAGTAAATTACCTGCAACAATTGCAGCAAGTCCTGATGAGCCCATATATGGCGCAACTGATTGCATCAAGCCTCCCAGACCTGAAATTACACCTGCAACCGGAAGTATGAAATTCTGTCCGAAATTTGTTCCTGTAGTTACAGCACTTGTTAGATATGAGCCTGCCGTAAGTCCTGCAATATCTGATGCTGAAACAGCATAACCTGTTGCAGTGCCTCCGTTATAAACAGAAGAAGCCCCGCCTGTTACAGACCCCAAACCCCAAGAAACAGGAGCAGCGCCTGAAGGGAAACCCGGGTATGTGCCCAATCCGCCGATTCCGAAAGAATTTGTGGCACCGTATACAGAGGATGTAGAACCTGTAATTGGAGACCAGTATGAAGTTCCAGGGATGTTCATCATTGAGGTGCCGCCCATAATAGGCATAAATGAGCTTGGTGCAAATAAACTTGCCAGCTGCCACAAAAAGCCGCCCACTGTGCCAAAACCTGTGCCCGCAGATGCTGAACCTGAAACCGTGATATCTCTTAATCTGTCGTAGGTTTCATATAATTCAGCCTTTGCAAGGGAGCTTGCAAGCCCGTATTTATTTGCTATTACCAGAGCACTGTCGTACCTGTATGACATTTGTCACCTCGTTTTTTAGTCTAACCTTATTCCTTTTTGTATCTTATGGGGTTTGTTTTTATTTTATATTATGCTTTTGCTGTTGAACTCATACAAAAAGATTAGAAAACAAAAACCGTCCGTTTATTTTTTATGGATGGCGGACAGTTTTTGTTTAATGATTTATTTCCAAAAGTCAATTTTTTGGAGTTTTTTGCTCCTGTGGGTGTTTCGTCTTTTGTTTGTTTCGCTCACGCTGTCACTCACAAGACTCGCATCTTTCTCTCAAGAAAACTTGACATTTAGTCAACTTTTCTTTCGGCAGAGTGTCGTCATCGTTCAGCTCCATTCAAATTGCTCACGCAATTTTCATTGGGAGCCTCGGCTCACGCTTTTTAAGCAAATGTTTTGAATGTTGCTTCAACGTTTTGTTCGATAACTTTCTTAACAGCTTCAAGTTCTGTATTTAAAGCATTTTGTTCAGTATCAAGTTGTTTAAGCCTTAATTCAAGAGTTCTATCCTGTTGTTGGATGATTTCTGTCTGTGCGTTGATATCATTGATTGTTCTTTCATAAAGCATCTTTTGATATTCATAATCTTTCATTGCCTCAGCATAGCCTTCATCATCCTGCACCTGGGTTAATGAAAGGTCAAAGGTTTTATCTTTTAATGCTTCTACAATTCTTGGGTCATCAGATTTAACGTCTTCTATATATAATTGTTCAAAACGACCTTCTGTTGTGGAAGACGGGAATCCGCCAACTGCAGTTATTTCTTTTTGAAGATCCTGTGTTGATGCATAGTATGTGCTGAGCCCGTTCGGGTAGCCGCTTGCAATAACATAGCTTGAGCTTGAGCCTTTCTTTTCAAGCATATCTTTCATATTTGTGCCTGAAATATAGTAATTTGTATTGTTGTATGTGTATCTGTAATAGTTTGCGTTTTCTTCGCTTTCTAAATTTTCTTTTGCGGTTTCTGCAACAGTTTTAACGTTAGCATCAGCAACACCTTTTGAATCAACAAAGTTGCCGTCATTATCTCTTGTTAAAACTTCAATATTGCATTCTGTATCCACACCATTGAAGTTTGTAATAAGGGTTGTCGGGATATCTCCTGCAAAATTCATTGTGCCATATGTATTGTATTCTCTGCCTACAGGTACGGAAGCCTTGTAGGTGATTGTAATATCATATTTGCCGTCTGTTCTTGGAACGGAATTTGTGATTGAATAATCAGAACCTTTTGCATCAAAAGTGTAACGTGTATTATAGAAATCCGTAGCACTTGGAGGTGTTGGCACCTGTAGTTCCATCATTTTATTAAACAAGCCGGCACTTTCATTAGAAAGAGAGGTTCTTTGCTGGTTAACCTGCTGACCTTCATATTCAACGTTTGACTTTCTTGCCGTAAGAGTTAAAAATCTTGCTTGGCTTGCTGCCATTCCCATTTTAGTTGCCTCCAATTGTTCTTTATACTTTTTGTATCGGCAAATCTTTTGTTTGACTTTAGTTTTCAAAGGGGTTTTGTTAAAATATCTTTACAATTTGTTACAATATAAAAAGATATATAAATACAATACACTACGTTTAAGACTTCACGCATCATCTTATTTAATGAGATATGATTAAAAGTCAAAAAAGTATTATAATGAGGATTATGAAATTGATTGATACACATATCCATGGCGGCTTTGGAATAAATTTCAATACCTGCACCAAAGAAGATTTTCATACATTTTCAAGAAATATCCTAAAAAGGGGGATTGTTGGTTTTTGCCCTACACTTGTGGGCGACAGTCCGTCTTCTTTAAAATCAAGAATCGAACTTATTAAAGTTGTTATGAAATCCCAAAAGGAAAATCCCAAATGTAACGAGGCAATAATTTTAGGAGTACATCTTGAAGGAACTTTTCTCTCTCCTGAAAAATCAGGCATTCAAAACCCGGATGTGTTTTTAACTCCCGGTGTTGAAAACTTTAAAAAGATAACAGGCGATGCTTCTGATATTGTAAAGATTGTAACTTTGGCGCCCGAATCGGATGAAAATTCTCTTCTGCAGGAATATTTGGAAAACCATGGGATAAGAGCGCATGCCGGGCATACGGTATCAAAAGAACTTTATAAGGTTTCAGGCACCACTCACCATTTTAACGCAATGGAGCCCTTGAGTCATAAAAAAAGCAATCTTGCTCTGAAAGGGCTTTTAGATGACACAATATATTCTGAAATCATAGGAGACAGCCTTCATATAAACGATGATATGCTGAAACTTTTCTTCAGGGTAAAAAATATCGAAAGGGTAATTTTGGTTAGCGATGCTCTGCCCATAGCTCACAGTGATATGGAATCTATAGTTTTTTGCGGGAAGAAAATATATAAAGGCGGAAAAGACAAAGACGGCACACTTGCAGGCTCTTCAATGTTTTTGGATGAAATAGCAAAGAATCTTTTGGATAAGAAGCTGTTAACTGCGGAAGATATTCAAAAAGCCGGCTTTGAGAATATCCTAAATCATTTGAACATTTCTGATGAAACTGCTTTAAAACTTCAAAATATGGGTGTTAATTAGCAAAAATAATCTTTTACAGGCATTGTTTATATACCTGAAAAATAAAACGAGGTATATATAAATAATGAATATAGGTATTCAAAATAATAAAAACGTCAGTAGAAACATTAACTATGCAAGACAAAATATGCAACGCCCCCCTGCATTGCATTCTGCAGATACAGTTTCATTTACTGCAATGAAAAAGAATGAATTTAAAGGGATAGATTTAGTTGTTGTAAACGCTTTCAGGGCGCCTGTTGAAAAATTTAACACTAATGAAGATTTTCAAAATTGGTGCAGTTTGAAGACTGATGAAATAAAAAACAAAAATTTTGGCGGCAGACAGCCGGAGACTATTGAACAGAGAAAACACCTTTTAAAAGAATGGTCTGATTATGTTTTAGATAAAGATAGTGTATACACAAATTCAATCGCACTTTTGATACTTGATGGCGTAACAAAAAATTTAAAAGAAAACAATGATAAATTGCCTCCTGTTTTAGACAGAAGGGTTTTGGCGGATACGATTGATGAAATTTATACAAGAAGCGCAGATAATAAAGCGCAGTTTAATTTTAATAAAATTTATCAGACGAAATTGATGAATTTTTATTTAGAAGATACAAATGATATTAACACCGGCGAAACAAAAACAGGGTGGGTAAAAATTCCTTCATATAGCAATGATTCTGAAAATTTTGAAAGCAATGTAGACAGGTTAAAAATTCTATCTCACCCAAACTGGTGTACAAAAAGTTTTAATGCAAGACCCTATCTTCAAAAAGGAGATTTTCATGTTTATCTGGAAAACGGAAAACCAAAGATAGGAATAAGGCTTGTTGATGATGAAATTGTTGAAATCCAGTGCGAAAAAAATAACGGGAAAATAGCCCTTGCATATATTGATGAAGTTCAAAAATATGTAGATGGGAATAATTTCCGGTTGAATGAAGCTTCAGCCAAAGAAATTGAAACTGCCGCAAAGGCAAAAATAGATTCCATAAAGATAAAAGCCGACTTAAAGGATGCAATAGAAACGAATGATGCTAAGGCAATATATAATTACTTTGGTATAGAAACGGAAGAGAACGACGATAAAACCCTGACAATTTCCTTTTATCGCCAGCCAAAAAATCTTACTTTTGAAGATTTAGGAATAGATGAGAACAAGATATTTGAAAATGTTAAAAAAATTAAACATTATGCAGATTTTAGAGGTTCGTCTTTGACAAATCTTGGCAAGCTTGAATATATAGGTGCAGATACAAGTTTTGCCTGTTCTAAAATTAGAAATTTGGGGAATCTAAAATACATAGGCGGCAAGGCAATATTTATGCTTTCCCAGATACAGAGTCTTGAAAATCTTGAATACATTGGCGGAGATGCAGAATTTAATAATTCAAAGATTAAAAATCTTGGAAATTTAAAAGAAATCCATGGAGATGTAAATTTTGAAGATTCAGAAGTTGAAGATTTAAATATGCTTCAATATGTGGGCGGTAGTGTTAATCTGATGGAAAACTCCTTAATAACAAGCTTAAAGAATCTGCAAAAAATAGATGGAAGCTTAAATCTTTGCGATTCTGCCCTAAAAGACCTTGGCGAACTTGAATACATAGGACAAAACGTCAATTTTGATGATTCGGGTGTCAAAAATTTAAATAAACTTGCGCATATAGGCGGTACTGCATATTTCTTCCATTCAAATGTGGAAGATTTAGGAAACCTGAAATATATAGGAGAAGATGCAGTATTCAGGAGTTCAAAAATCACAAATCTTTCAAACCTTGAATATATAGGAAGAGATGCAGATTTCAGATATTCAAATGTGACAGAACTTGGTGCACTAAAGAGTATTGGCAGAAATATAGATATAAGGTATTCAAATTTCACCAAAAAGGATTTTGAAGGTATAGCAACAGATAAAAATAAGATAATTGATAATGAAAATACAAATCCTGTGTTAAGAATGCTGAAAAATGTAATTGACATATTTAAACCGGTGACAATAAGAAACCGGCAAGAAAAATAAAATAATAAAATAATTAGTTAACATTTTAATTTACTCTAAAATATACATGCAATTAGTGTAATTTTACCCTGTTTTATGCTAGAATGTTCTTGTTATTAAGGAGTTTATATAAAATGTTTCATATGGAATATAAAAAAATATATACGGTTATGTTTTCTGCAATACTTTCTTTGTGTATTGCTTTTCAATGCAGTGTGTCTTTTGCAAAAGATAATGTGCAGGTTAAAGATAAAAAGCCTGCAGAAAACTGCAAAGTTATAAAAGAAACACCAAAGGCAAAGGAAACACCTTCTGCTTTGGAAGTACAGCAGACAAATGTTACATTTGCAAAGCCTCTGCAGGTTGTACAAAATCCTGAGTATTTTTTAAATCAGGATATTAAAATGAATGCGACCTTTGATAAATTTTCAACATTGGGGCTTGATTATAAAAAGGCATTAAGAGAAACCAAAGATTATATAGGCTTTTTAATCCAAAGGGATGACGTACAGGATCATAATATTCCGCTTTCAGAGATGAAATTATTTCTAAAGAGGGATTATGCGGAAAGTTTTATTGATTTAGACACAGGCGACAGGATTGAAATTACAGGTAAGGTGTTTTCAAATGCGCTTGGCGATCCCTGGATTGATGTGAATAAAATAGTTGTTTTAAAGAAAGCAAAAGCTGAAGAAAATACAAAAGACAAAAAATAACCCGTTTTATAAGCTATTTTAAACAGGTTTACCGGTCTAGTTTTAAGAATGAGGTATTTAAGGTTTGACATTTAAAAAATATTTAACCATCCATGGACATTTTTATCAGCCGCCAAGGGAGAACCCCTGGCTTGAGGAAATTGAAATTCAGGATTCGGCAAGACCTTTTCATGACTGGAATGAAAGGGTTTCAAGCGAATGCTACGAACCAAATTCTGTTTCAAGGATTGTGGATGATAAAAACAGAATTCTTGATATTGTAAACAATTATCAGAATATGAGCTTTAATATTGGTCCTACGCTTCTTTCCTGGATGGAAAAATACGCTCCCTGTTCATACAGGAGGATAATTAATGCGGATAAAAATTCCATAGAGCTTTATGGCGGGCATGGCTGCGCTATAGCACAGGTTTATAACCATATAATTATGCCGCTTGCAAATACAAACGATAAATATACACAAGCCATTTGGGGTATTCGTGATTTTCAAAAGAGGTTTGGCAGAATGCCTGAAGGCATCTGGCTTGCAGAAACAGCTGTAGATGCCCAGACACTTGAAGTATTGATAGATTTAGGGATAAGATACACCATTCTTTCTCCATTTCAGGCACAGTGTGTAAGGAAGATGGATTCAGAAAATCCTAATGACTGGCATGATGTAAGCTGGGGCTCTATTGACCCTTCGCAACCATACAGATACTATGTTGAGGGTTCTGACAAGAAAAAATTTATTGATTTATTCTTTTATGACGGCGCTATTTCAAAATCTGTCGCATTTGATTTTCTTTTAACCGACGGTGAAAAATTTGCCAGAAGACTGTTGGACGGATACTCCGAAAGCCGCCAGAGAACGCAGCTTGTAAATATTGCAACAGACGGAGAGAGCTACGGGCATCATACAAAATTTGGCGATATGGCGTTATCCTATGTTCTTGGCGTAAAAGCAAAAGATTTGGGTTTTGAAATTACAAACTACGGTCAATACCTTGAAATGTATCCGCCGGAATACGAAGTGGATATTAAGCCCGTTTCTTCCTGGAGCTGTTCTCATGGGGTTGAAAGATGGAAAGATGACTGCGGCTGCAATACAGGTGCGCAGCCGGGTTGGAATCAGAAATGGAGAAAGCCTTTAAGAGACGCCTTGGATTATCTTCGGGATGAACTGATAAAGCTTTGCTCTGCAGAAGGAGCAAAATACTATAAAGATTTTTGGGATGCGAGAAATAAATATATAGATGTCATTTTAGACAGATCTGAAGAGTCTGTTAATAAATTTTTAAAAGAAAACTGCATTTCAGGCTTTAAGGCAAAAGACAGAACAAAAGCATTGAAGCTTATGGAGATTCAGCGTTTTTGCATGTTGATGTACACAAGCTGCGGTTGGTTTTTTGCTGAAATTTCCGGTATTGAAACCGTGCAGATTATGAAATATGCTGCCCGCGCTATTCAGCTTGCCGGGGCTTTTTCAAATGCAAATTTTGAGGAGAAATTTTTAAATATCCTCTCAAAAGCAAAGAGCAATATAGAAGAATACGGCAATGGTAAAAATATTTACGAAAGGTTTGTAAAGCCTTCCGTTGTTTGCATAGAGCAAATTGTCTGCCACTGGGCTATTTCATCTTTGTATTCTGATTTGGCTGATTTGGATGAAATTTATTGCTACAAAATTAAAAAAGTAAATTATAAGGTGGTAAAAAACGGGCACGCAGAGCTTGCTTTGGGCAGAATTGAGGTAACATCAAAAATCACCCTTGAAAAATGGGATATGGGTTTTGCTCTGTTAAAGACGCCGGATAGTGAATTTTACTGTGCTGCTAAAGAATGCAAGCCGGATGAAGATTTATCAGAAGGAAGAAAACTCATTATAAATACATTTATGTCAAATGTTATGCTTGAAACCCTTAAAGCTTTTGAGGAACAGTATTCTGCAAAATTCTACCGTCTGAAAGATGTTTTGATTGATAAAAGAAAGACTATACTTGATAACGTTTTGAAATCAAGACTTACAAGAGTTGCAAATACATATGAAGAGCTTTTTGAAGAACTAAAAGTGCCTGTGGCACATCTTGCAAATCTGGGTATGGATATTCCTGATGCATTCAGGGTTTCCGCCAAATTTTGTCTTATCAAAAATCTGCAGGAAATATTAACTCATATTCATGACTTTAGGAATGAAGAATTTTTAGCCCAGGTTAAAAAGATTAAGGAAGGTGCTGATAAATTCTTTGTGAATTTAAATAAGTCAAATTCGGGCGTGATTCTGGCAAAAAAACTTCAGTCTTTAATAGATGAATTGTCGCAAACTATGGATTTAAAGGTAGCAGATGAAATTTTTGCCATATTTGATGTTATTGATATTTTACAGTTAAATGTTGAAATTAAAGTGGCTCAAAATATATATTTTGAAAAAATTTACAGTAAAATTAATATTTTGGTTGAACATCTGGAGTTGTCCAAAACAAAGGATGAAGACAGGCAAATTGCGCTGACGCTTTTGGAGGTGGGTAAAAAACTAAATATAAATACCGATTTTTACCGTCCGCACATAGACAAAGCAAGCCTTCCCTTTAGGAGTGCGTAAATATTAGGCAAACAAGCCGGTTATCCTCTGCACAAAACCTCTAAGCCTTCGTAATCAAAAAGATTTTTAACTTTGGCGTTTGTCATTGTGTTGTCGTATAAAAACATTGCTCCTAAAATAGCTTCCAGGCTTGAAGCAGGAAGCATGTTTTCAGGCAGTTCATCAAAACCGAATTTTATCTTTAAGGCGCTTTGCAAACTTTTGCAATCCAGGGATGTCCTTAAAAGATAGTGTGCTGAAAGTCCGTAGCTTTGTCTTAGGAGGTTTACATCAAATCTGGAAATCTTTACCCCTTTTTCTTTTAGTTTCAAGAAAATGTCTGCGCATCTGTCAGAAAGTCTGTTTGTCCAGTTATACCTGTTTATTTCAAAATTTTCATTCATCATTTTATAATTTTTACAGTGAATGCGCCACTTTCCTTCTAAAAGTGTATTATCGTGCGGTATAGAGACTGTTATCTGCGCATTTTTTGCATATGGACTTTGCTCTAAAAAAAGCTCAATATCTGATGTAAAATAAAGCTTGTCTAAAAGTACTATTTTTCTGTTTCTGTCTATAATGCAGACAGAGCTGTCATTATTTTGCGTATTTGCAAGAGATATTCCTATGAAAAAAAATTCTTTACTTGACACATTGCCCATAATCAAGAGTATAATTGTATTATAATTATTTTGCAACTGCATTTTGCAAAATAAACATGTGAGTGTCAATTTAAGGATAGAATTTTGTTTTTAAAAATATTTTTTCAATTCATTAAAGAATTTGGAGAAGGTTTTATACTAAAAATTTTCTTTATTGCTTTGTTTTCGCTTTTTATGGGATTGTTTGAATTTTTAGGGCTTGCTTTGATTTTTCCATTTGTGATGCTTTTGTCCGGAAACAGCAGTCTTTTAAATCTGCCGGTGTTGAATTCCCTGTCTTCTTCCATGAATTTTTCAAGTGATATAAAAGCTTTTGCCTTTATTCTTTGCGGGGCAATAGTTTTGATCTATATCTTAAAAGACATTCTTATGATTTTATGTACGACTTATCAAAATCAGGTCATTGCCGACTGGCAGGCAGATATATACGCAAAAACCCTGAAAAATCTTTTTTCCTGTCCTTATTTAAAATTAAATAAAATTCCATACGGGGATAAAAGTTCCCTCCTTGGCGGAACCCTTACTACGAGTGTGCTTGGTTTTGCGCATAAAGTTATTTTACTTTTTTCAAACAGCATAATTGCTTTTTGCATACTTGCATTTCTTTTCTATAAATTTGCACTTCCTGCCTTTGTTGCGGCAGTATTTTTATGTGTGTTTGTTTATTTGGAACAGTTATTTTTTAAACAGCGTGCCAAAAAGTACGGCGCTGCGCAACTTGCTGTTTCAAAGGAACTGGGAAGTCTTTTTCAGTATACAATGCGCGGCATTAAGGAGATAAAAGTTTCTGAAAGCAAAGATTTTTTCTATGAAAACATTTTAAAGCATTATAAAAAGATGAATTATTATTCTAAACTTTTAAATTCAAATGGTACATATCCTGTTTTTGTAACAGAAATTGGTATCATTATATCCTTTGGTATTTTGGCAGGGCTTATTTTCTACCTTCAAAATACAAGTTCCGATTACCTTGTTTCGTCTCTTGCTGTTGTGGCGGCTGTAGTTTTAAGGCTTGTGCCGAATTTAAACAAAGTGCAGTTTTCAATGTATTCCATAAACCAGTCAAGAAGTTATATTAATTGGTTTATGAAAACATCCCGCGATATAAAATCCTGGGTCATAGAAGAGCCTGAATGTGCTGACATTCCTTTTGAAGACAGCATTTCTCTTTGTGATGTTAATTTTGCATATTCTGATAAGCGTACTTCAAAAGATGAAAACAGTTTTTCCCTGCATGATGTGAATCTTGAAATTAAAAAAGGTGAATTTATAGGAATTGTAGGGCTTTCAGGCTCCGGAAAAACCACCCTTATGGATATATTATCCGGGTTAAATCTTCCTGACTGCGGAAAGTTTTTTGTGGATAATATTGAAATTACAAAAGACAACAGAAGAGCCTGGTACAGGCATATTGCAATATTGCCGCAGGAATTCTTTTTAATGCCGCTTTCCGTGCTTCAAAATGTAACATTTGGCGAGAAGCCTGAAAATATTGATAAAGAAAGGGTGATTTGGGCACTTAAAAAGGCAGATATTTATGAATATACAAAAGATTTAGAAAAAGTTCCGGAATTATCCCATGGGCAGATGCACCGTCTTGCTCTTGCGCGCGCATTTTATAGAAATGCTGACATTCTTTTTCTGGACGAAGCTACAGCTTCTCTTGATTTGGAGACTGAAGACAGGGTTTCAAAATCTATAGCAAAATTAAAAGGCGAAAAAACGGTAATAGCTATTGCTCACAGACTTTCTACTTTAAAAGAGTGCGATGCGCTTTTATATATGAAGGATGGAAGAATTGTTGACAAGGGTACATTTAAAGAATTGAAGGAAAAATATCCTGATTTTGAAAATATGCTTGAATTATCAACATTTACCATAGTGTAGTTTTATTTGTATTAATTGTAAAAGCCTTTTGTTGTGCTAGAATAAAAACTGTACCTATCTTTTAAAAGAATTATTTATGTCAAAAATAGCAAAAATACAGAAAATTTTATTCTCAATTGGTTCCATAGCGCTGGCTCTGGCTGTGCTTTCGGTTACAATCCTGCCTTTTCTTGTAAACCACTTCATGATGGGCACTTATATTCCGGTTTTATATTTTAAAATCATCTCCGGTATTTTTTATTTTGTGGCTCTTTTGGCATATGTGTTTTCATCACGCTATTCCAATATGCAAATAAACTGGATATTGATTACCTTTGCATATTTTATTTTATTTCAGATTTTGGCAAAGATGATGTCATAATAGTGTGTTTATAGATTATAAATTAAAACAAAAACAGCCCCAAGAGAATATCAGGGCTGTTTTTTCTATTTATCCGTTTATGAAAATTCTTTGTATTCTTCGGGGCTTACGGTGTTTGGCGCCTGAACCACTTTTTCCAAGCCTTTTTCTATGAGTTTTGCCTCTTTCTTTTGGAGTGCTTCATCAGCAGTTACAATATCGCGTCCTATATGTTCCCGGATTAATACTATGGTTTGTTCTGTCGGTGCGCCGTCTCCGTTTAAAATTTCCTGAACATCATAGCTTGCCCAGTCTTCTGGGAGTTTATCTATTGTTGTATAACCCATTTTTTCTGTGCCATCCATACGTTTATCGATTTCTTTTTCTAATATTTTCTGAACATAATCTTTCTGGCTCATAAATGTGCAGGTATCAAACACCTTGTCTCCAATTATTTCTTCTGCATCGCGCTTTTCATATTTTTGCAAAAGTTTGTTTGCTATGTGCAGGTGCTCTATCTCATGCATCATAAATTCTTCCCAGATTAATTTTAATCTTTCATCTGTTTCATCTTTCATGCAATTGTGATAATTGCAGATTTCGCAATATTCATGCATTACAAGTTTTTCCCAAACGCTTTCGGTGGGGTCAATTAAGGATTCATACATTGTTACATGTTCTTCTTCGACATCTTTAATTTCTGCATATGTTCTTCTTAAGATATCATTTCCATACATAAATCCATGTTCTGCATAGAAATTGTGGGTTTGCTGTTCGCCTGCAACAAGGGTTAGAATGTTTACCTTTGTTTGGGGAGATGTGGTATTTTTGTCATAAGGGCGGCGAAGGCGCATTTCATTTGGGTTGTGGTGGTTCTGTGTGGGGCGTCCGGGGAACACATCAGTCTGCCCCTGTAAAATATTATCCGGCATTTCGCCTTCAATCATATAATACCACTGTGCATAGCGATACAAGTGGTCAAAATCTTCCAATAAACCAAAATTAAATGTTTCTTTTACATAAACATCAGGTTCATTTTGCGCAAGCCAGCTTGTTAAATCAACTGCAACCTGCTCATATCCCAAAGTAGTTTCTAAAACGCTTTCTTCAGCCGGAAACAGCCAGTTTACAGTAGTTTGGTGCATATCTTCAATTCTTCTTGTGGCACCTATAAGTTTATTTACTTCGACATCATCAATTAGTCTTGACAGGTTATGCTTGAAATTCCAGGCTTCAACCTCAATACCGTTCATTAAAATCTGTCTTGTTCTTGAATAGCAGTCAACAAAAGCTTTGTTATATGGTCTTTTAACTATTTCATGCCAGCTTCTCATTTGTTTTTCGATGCTGATGCCCTTTTCTTTTAGTGGATTAAAACTCATAAAAAACTCCTTCTTTATTCTTAAAAGATATTAAGACAGATAAATATTAAAATATACCCCTTTGTTAATAGAACCATATAGGCTATCAGCAGAATATTAACTTTAAAGAAAGACTTTTTTATTCTGTCATAATTAAATCCAAGGGCTTTAAACCCCGTATAATTTTTTTGCGTTTAATTTTTTGGCGTAGAATGTTAAGCAAATTCTGCGGAGTCTTCAAGTATACTGTCAAATCCATATAAAATCAGCCTTTTAGCGCATGCATTAAAATCATCTGAATTTGCATATTTTTCCTTTAAAAGTTTAATCCCCTCTTTATCGCCATTTTTTATCATAGGGTAGAGCTCTTTTGCTATTGTTTGCTGTTTTTTATTCTGAAACCTATAGCAAACTCCGCCAAAATCTATTAGTTTTCCGTCAATTAAATTATCATCCATTATTTCAGAACCAATTTCGACAAGGTCTGTAAATACATATTTTGAGGAAGACAATTTATTATCCCTAAACCACATTTCCCTATCTTTTGCTGCCTGTTTATCGGGGTTTGGTTTTACAAATCCGTTTAAGGAATATCCTTCAGGGTCACTTCCTTCAACAATTTTACCCATATAAAATCTTGCACACTGGGAAGGTTTCATACTGCTGCTTAAATGTGCAGTATTTGCAGTATCCATTGTTTTTCCGTGGCGTCCAAGTATAGAAAGTGCGTCGGGTCTGTAGGTTTTTAAAATAAATTCTTCATCATCAGTTCTAATCTTAAATGCAAATCCATACATACCGTTATTTAGAAGCTCTATAAAGCATTCTTTTTGTATAATTTTGCCTAAATCAGATACAAGCTTATCACCTGCATCATTCATTTTTTTTAAAATATCTTCCTTTAAATACTCTCTTAGTGTATCAATAGCTTCATTAATCTTTTCATCAGATACTCCTGAATTGAATAACCTGTCTTCAAGCTGGCTAATCATTTTCTCGGCATCCTGCATATATTCTCTTGATGTGAGCACAGATATACTTCTTGCAAACTCGGCAAAAAGTTTATGTACTTCTTTTGTTTTTGCGCCTATTTCATCTTTCTTTAAACCTCTTATCCAGCTTTCAGGCATGCAGCCAATATTTTTTTCTTCGTCACTCCAGTTTGACACCATATTTTCAAGCACAACGGGGTCATATAAGCGTTTTTTAAGAATATGAAGCGGCTTGCCTTTTCCTTTAATTTCTATCCTTGCCGTATTTGCCATTGCGTCCATAGAATTAAGCACCTCGTCTGCTTTTAATGGTTTTGAAACAGGAAGGTCTTTAGAATTTAAATCCGCTTCGGAATTCAAAACATCGCGTGAAGTACCCTGAAAAGCAATATTTGCAAGTTTTATATTAGAAAAATTCATTTTTCACCCTTGTCTTATAAGGAATTTTATATAAAATAAAACAAAAATATCGTAAAAATTGCCAAAAACCCTGCCGTTTTTAGACAGGGTTTATTATAATATTTAAAACTTTCGATTATATTTCAATCTTTTCAGGTGTTTGGGCAGGTGTTATTGTTTTTCCGATTGCTTTTTCAAGTTGTGCTTTTGCACTGTTATATGTATACAACGCACTTATATATGCAAGTTTTGCATTTGCATACTGTATCTGTGCATCGCGAAGTTCAATTGCATCACAAACACCCACTCTGTATCTGCCTTTTGAAAGGTCATAACTTTCTTTGGCTTCTTTTACGGTAAGTTTTGTAGAAGGGATTCTTTCTTTTGCATCAACCAGTTTCACGTATGATTGCTGGATCTCATAGTAAATGTCATTCACGGTTGATTTTGTATTATATTGCTCCTGCTCATAGAGGGCTTTTGCCTGTACAATCTGGTTTCTGATTAAGAAAGGATTTATTACAGGAAAATCTAAATATCCGCCTGCATCATACCAGTTTGTCTCGGTGAGGTTATCTCTGCCGCCCATAGACCAGTTACCCCTGAATTCCAAGGAAGGAAAATAGCTTTTTTTAGCCAATTTTACATATTGATTAGCCTGTTCTATTCCAAGTAAAGAAATTTTTATATCAGGTCTGTTTTCATTTGCTATTTCAATAGCTTCTTTCATTGAAATATTAACATCCTGATATGGAATTGAGGTGTCTACAACATATGCAGGCACAAAAGGCAGCCCCATAGCATTATTTAATCTTGATACTGCTATATCTACATTATTTGTGGCTTCAATTAAATCTGTATTTGCGTTTGAAAGATTAGCTGAAGCAATGGTTACGTCTACTTTTGGTTTTGTGCCTACTTCGTAAAATGCTTTTGCCTGGTTGTACATTTCCTGATACTGTTCTACGGTCTCAAGTGCCACCTGTTTTTTTGCAATGGCATATAAAAGATTGTAATAGCTGTCTTTAACGGAACATATAACATCATTTACAACTGATTCAATCTGGGTTTTTGAAGTTTCCCAGGCAAGTTTATCAATCGTATATTGGTTTTGCGTAATTCCAAAATCATACACAAGCTGTGAAACACCTATTGTTCCAAGTAAATATTTTGTGTATGAATCTATCTTCATACCGTTAAAACCGCTTGTATCGGGCTTTATTCTTGAAATTCCTGCATCAATATTTACCCTTGGAGAATAATTTGAAAGTGTTTGATTTTTAACTGCCTTTTGGGCTGATGCGTTTGCATATGCAGCCTTAATTCTCGGGTGGTTTATGAGCGCAAGTTCAAGACAATCCGCAAGGTTAAATTCAAGCGTTTTTTGAATTGAGCCTGTTATCTTTGTGCTTCTGTCCTCAACGTTTCCTACGGGCATATAGCTGTCTGTAGGAATCAAGTATTCCTTATACTGTTCTTTTTTCTTCTCAATTCTTTTTAATTCTCTTGCGCTGATTTCATTTTTATCGCTTTTTTCTTCTTTTGTTTTTGCTGTTTTTTTATCCGTTTTTTTATCAGGCATTTGAGCATTTTTTTCTGTTTTATTTACTGCAGCTTTTGTTTTTTCTTCCTGCTTTTGCTCTTGTTTTGTTTGTTTTTCTGCCTTTTTGGCTTGTTTTTCTTCCTGCTTCAGCTTTTTTTCAAGAGATTTTTTATCCAGATTTTGGTTTGTAACCTCGTCTAAATCCTTTTTGTTTGCCTTAGTTGCATTGGAAACAGGAGTAATATTCATAATGGTTTTAACATCACCGTTCCTTTTGCTGACTTCACTTGACGGCAAAAGCTCCGGAAAATCCTGTGCTGCCAAAGCTTCCCTGTTTTGAACAGAGCCTGCTAAAACAAACGCCATAAGCAATATTACAAATTTATTATTGTTCATTTTCTCTTATATCCTTAATATGTCTTTGTTTACGAAGTTCGCTTTCCTGTTTTGCTTTTTCTCTTCTGTTTTGAATGTGAGCATAGAATGCAGGAACCAAAATCGCACCAACCGTTACTGCAACAATCATACCGCCAAATACTGCAGTACCCAGGGCTTTTCTTGATTCGGCACCTGAACCCACAGCAAGAACCAAAGGCACCATACCCAGGATAAATGCAATACCTGTCATCATAACAGCTCTGAACCTGAGGTCGGCTGCTTCCATTGCGGCTTCGTATACGGTTTTATTTTCATCTTCTCTTGCAACTTTTGCGAATTCAACAATCAAAATCGCTTGTTTTGCGGCAAGACCTATCAACATTATAAGCCCGATTTGAGCGTAAATATCAAGCTGGTTTCCTGTTACATATTGAAGGAATAATGCTCCGAGCATTGCAATCGGCGTAATTAACATAACACCAACAGGAAGCATCCAGCTTTCGTATAACGCAACGAGGAATAAATATACAAACACAAGAGACATAACAAGCACACTTGTTGTTTGACCGGTTGATTCAATTTCCTGCAGTGTTGTACCAGACCATGCATGACCAAGGTCTGATGAGAGTTTATCCTTTGAAATTCTCTCCATTTCCTTGATTGCATCACCGGAAGACTGACCTTGTGCCGGGCTTCCTTGTATCTGGATTGAATTGTACATGTTAAATCTTGTAACGCTGTAAGGACCAGTTACGGGAGTTACGGTTACAACAGAGCTTAAAGGAGCTGTCCTGCCATCATTTGTTTTGATATAAATTTTATTCATATCTTCAGGAGTTCCTCTGTAAGGTTCGTCTGCCTGCATCATAACCCTGAATACCCTGCCTTTTAAGTTAAAGTCATTAATGTAATAACTTCCGAACTGCGATGATAAAGCTGCCGCAACTTCGGACTCAGATATGTTTTGCGCCTTCAGTTTTGGGTAGTCTATATCTATTAAAAACTGCGGAATGTTTGCGTTAAATTGCGTATAAACACTTGTTAATTTGGGACTTTGGTTTGCAGCACGTATTAATTTTTGTGCTTCGCCATAAAGCTCCTGCGCAGTCCTGTTTCCTTTATCCAGGAATTGGTATTCAAAACCGCCAAACATACTCATACCGGAAATTGCGGGCGGTACAAAAGTTACAATCTGTGCATCTTTGTATTGGTTTGTGATTGCGCCGGTGTTTCTTTTGTATCCCGCAAGAGTAGTATCAAACTTGGCTTTTTCTTCCCTGCTCATAAACAGTCTGCTGAAAAAGCCCGGAATATCTTCCTTTCTTTCCTTGTGCGGTTTTAATACCATAAATATTAAAGCTGTATTATCCCCGTTCATACCGACAATTCCGCCGATTTGTTTTACACCCGGAAGCTGCATCATCTTATTTTCAATTTCAGCTGAAAGTTCAGATGTCTTTGCAAGGGATGTTCCGTCCTTCATAATTATATTGGTTAAAAGGAAGCTCATGTCAGATTCCGGCAAAAAGCCCGTAGGAATAAGCTTAAATAATCCCAAAAGTGAGGCAATAATTAGAAGATATGTGACAAGCGTTGCCTTTCCTCTTTTTATATAGTAATCAGAACCTTTTAGGTAAAATGTTTTTACACGGTCAAAGAATCTGTTATATTTTTTAATACAAATCTCCCAAGCTGTAGCCAAAAACTCACCCCAGGCTCTGATTTTTCCTCTTGTTGTTGTAGGGTGTTTTTTTGCCCAGTAGTCTCTGTATAATTCTCTGAATTTTTCATAGAATGTCCTGTGGGGCATTTCTTCCTTGCTTCTTAAGATTGTGGCGCAAAGTGCCGGTGCCAGCGTAAGTGCTACAACAACAGAAAAGCCGATTGATGCAGCAATTGTCACTGCAAACTGCTGGTACATCTTTCCTGAAATGCCTGCTATAAAGCAGCAAGGCACAAATACAGCCATCAACACCAAAGATGTTGCAACGACAGCTCCCGTAATTTCATCCATTGAAATAAGAGTAGCTTCTTTGGGGCTTTTGCCCATCTCTATGTGTCTTTGTACGTTTTCAACAACAACAATGCTGTCGTCTACTACGGTTCCGACCGCAAGCACAAAGCCAAACAATGTTAATGTATTTATTGAAAAGCCGCAAATGGCAAATATTGCAAGTGTTCCCAAAAGTGAGACAGGAATTGAAACAAACGGAACAATTGAAGCTCTCCAGTCTCCAAGGAAAAGGTAAACAACAAGGGTTACAAGGATTACAGCCAATATAATAGCCTTTATAACTTCCTCTAAGGATTCTTTAATTGTTTCTGTTGTATCGTGTAAAACCCTATATGAAAGACCATCCGGGAAACTTTGGGACATCTCTTCCATTTTTTTATTACAATCGTTTGCCACCTGGATTGCGTTGGCATCAGATAATTGCATAACAGAAAGCACCGTAATTTCTGTCCCGTCCAGACGTCCAAGGCTTGAATATCTTTCGCCTGCAAGCTCAACCCTTGCTACATCCTGAAGCTTAATAGTTGAACCGTCTGTGTTTGATCTTACGATTATGTTTGCAAACTGTTCCGGAGTTGTAAGTCTTCCGGTTGTTTTTAATGTTATTTTCATGGGGTGTTTGTTTACAAGAGGCTCTGCACCAATATCCCCTGCAGGAATCTGTGTGTTTTGTCCCTGCACTGCATTTTGGATTTCGAGCGGGGAAACATTTAGAGATGCCATTTTAGCTGCATCAAGCCAGATTCTTATTGAATAATCCCTTGCACCGTAAACTCCAACTTCGCCGACGCCGTTTATACGGGCAAGTTCGTCCTTTAGGTATATGGATGCATAGTTACTTACCTCAACCTTGTCTTTAGAGCCGTCGGGCGAATAAATGGCATACATCACAAGCCCTGCACCCTGGGTAGACCTTTTTGTAGTCAAACCGTACCTTTGAACATCGGATGGGAGTCTCGGGGTTGCAAGCGAAACCCTGTTTTGAACGTTTACAAGCGCCATATCAGGATCCGTTCCTGTTTTAAAGAAAACATTCAGCTGATATGTGCCGTTTGATGAGGTTGATGACATATAAAGCATATCTTCAACACCGTTTACCTGGGCTTCAATCGGTTGCGCTACCGTAGATTCAACAACTTCGGAACTTGCGCCTGAATATGTAGCAGAAACTACAACCTGTGGAGGTGTGATATCAGGATATTCTTCCAAAGGAAGCACCTTTAGACATATAAGCCCGACAAGCACTATCACAAGAGATAGTACTATTGCAAATCTTGGTCTTTCTATAAAAAACTTTGAAAACATTCTACCGTTAATTCCTTATTTATTCTTTTTCAACCCCGTTTTGGGTTTTATCAGAGTCTTTATCCGTTTCCTGTGATTGTGTATTGTTTTGGGCTTGCGCAGCTTTTGCTTCAGGGTTTTCTTCTATAGGCACAACTTTTACGCCCATACCGTTCATAACTTTAATTACGCCTGTTGCAATAAATTTATCACCGGGTTTTAAGCCTTCTTTTACTATAAAATAATCGCCATAGTCACCTTCGGTTGTAATATAGGTCTGAACTGCTTTATTATCAGCATCCACTGTATAAACATATCTGCCCGTTGAATCCTGCATCACCGCAGCCTGTGGTACAACAGGTTTTTTATGTTTTGTGTTTGAATATATTTTAACTTTTACAAAATCTCCGGGAATTAATATGTGTTCAGGGTTTTTAAATGTTGCCCTGAGAGGAATTGATCCTGTTGTCTGTGAAATCTCATTACCAAAGAAATCCTCAGCTCCGAAATGCTCATATGTTGTGCCATCCGGTAAAACAATCTGCACCTTTATGGGTTCATTTTGTTTCACTGTGGGGAGAATTGTATCATCTCTCAATTGGTTAAATTGTTTTGAATCAAGAGAATATGTTACATAAATGGGGTCAAGGCTGACAAGTTTTGCAAGAGGACCGGTCTGTGCCGTAATATAGTTTCCTTCCGTGACATTCACCATACCGATTCTTCCTGAAACAGGAGCTGTAATTTTTGTGTATGATAGAAGTCTTTTTGCGTCTGAAAGCTGTGCGGCTGCAGATTTAATATTTGCATTTGCAACGTTTCTTTCGGCTAAATTTTGGTCATATGTTGATTTTGCAATAAAATCATTTGCAACAAGCTCTTTTGCTCTTTCATAGTCCTTTTGGGCGCGAAATGCAACAGCCTGTGCATTTTGAAGACTTGCGGCAGCCTTATTTACATTTATTGCATATTCCTGAGGGTCAATTGAGAATAAAAGCTGACCTTTTTGAACATAGTCGCCTTCCATAAAGTGCTTCCTTAAAAGCGAGCCTGAAACTTTAGCCACAATATCCACACTGTATTTTGCGGCAATTCTTCCGGGTGCTTCTATTGAATTTGAAATTTCCTCTTCTTTGACAGAATCCAAAGACACAACCGGCATCATTGCTGCTGCCCTGCTTTTTGCTGTCTGGGCTTCTGTAAATTTAACATATGCAAATCTTGCAAAAACCAATAATGCGATGATTAATAACGCAAGACCAATTTTTTTCCTCATATTACTCCTCTTTTTATAAAAATTGCTAATTGCTCCCTATATTACTATAGTGTAGCATTAACACAATTTAAATCAATAATTGTAAAGACTGTAACCATAGCCCCAAAGTACTACTTTTTATCCCCCAAAAGATGGTGGTTATTTTAAAAACAAAGTTTATAATCATAAATAAAGGAACGGTATATGTATGCTGCCCCGGGCTTTGTACCTTTGGCAGGAGATTTTGGTTTATGGGTATTAAAGAATATTTTATAATATTGAATAAAAAAATGAAAAAATATGATAAAAACGCAAAGAATCCGTTTTTAGAATATAACTATGCCTATAATCCTTTTAAAAGTGCTATTTCGCAGACATATGTCTGGGTGGAACAGGAAAATACTAAAGAAGGACAAAACTATAATACTTCCTTCAATAATTCTGAAAATATTTCAGATTGCATAAAAGGAGGTGATTAAAAAATGTTTGAAAGTTTATTTGAAAGTCTTTTTTGTGCTAAAAACTGCACACTTTTGTTTGGTTTTGCATTCTGTTATTTTTGCTCAAGCTATTTGAATCTTTTAAGTTTAAATAACAGATAATTTAAAATTTTACAAAAGTTGTATCCGGGCAAATATGGTAAATGAAATACGGCTCTATACTATGCGTTCTTTTGTATCTTTATCAAAGAAATGAAAATCGGAAGGGTCTATTGTAAAATCTGCAACTGTGCCGATATTTACCTTTGAGTTTACTTTTGCAGTAACATCGGTATCATCAAGTTTGAAATGAATATTCTTCTCTCCGCCTCCTGCCTCAATTGATTCAACATTTACATGCAGGCGTATTCCTGTTGGCAGAATGCTTTCAATCATATAGGGGCTGAAATTTTCAGGACGGATGCCGATGAGCACTTCTTTTCTATCCCCGATTATTTGTTTGTTGAAGTCTGAAAGCGTTATCATCACTCTGTCAAAGGACAAAATTCCATCTTCAATCTTTGCAGGAATTATATTCATGGGCGAATTTCCCATAAATGTTGCAACAAATGTATTTGCAGGATAGTTAAAAATTGTCTCGGGATCTGCTGTCTGTTGGATTTTACCTTCATTTAAAATAACGATTTTATCACCCATAGTGAGCGCTTCTGTTTGATCATGGGTAACGTATATAAATGTTGTATTTAATCTTTCATGTAGTTTTTTAATCTCAGAACGCATCTGGACACGTAGCTTTGCATCCAGGTTTGACAAGGGCTCATCCATTAAAAATACTTCAGGTTCCCTTACTATCGCACGCCCGAGAGCCACCCTCTGTCTTTGTCCTCCTGATAATTCCTTCGGTTTTCTTTTTAGATAATCATCAAGACCAAGAATCTCAGATGCCTCCATAACCTTTTCTTCAATTTGTTTTTTGTTCAATTTCCGAAGTTTTAAAGGAAAGGCAATGTTGTCATACACTGTTAAATGCGGGTATAGAGCGTAACTTTGGAAAACAAATGCCACATTTCTGTCCTTTGGCTGAATATTATTAGAAAGTTTACCGCCTATGTAAAGATTTCCGCTATCCGGGGTTTCAAGTCCTGCTATCATCCTTAGCAATGTTGATTTTCCGCATCCGGATGCGCCCACAAGCACACAAAACTCTTTATCTTCAACGCACAGATCTATATCAGACAAGATACTTTTCTTGCCAAAGGATTTGCTAATTCCCTCTAATTCTACCTTGGACAAAGCTTTCTACTCCGTAATCTTTTATGGAAGTTGTTTTTCAATGGGTACCAAAACGCATACCATTGTGCCGGCGCCTGCTTTTGAATACACCCAAACATCGCCCTTTAAATATTTTAGGTGTTTTTTTACTGTCGGGTAAATCATTTTTATGCCGATTGGCTGTTTATTTTGCGAATTGTCTATAAAATAAGGATTAAAGACATTTTCAAGCTGTTCAGGGGTTAAAGAAAAGCTTGTATCCTTTATTTCAAACATTGCAAACTGCTTTTTAATATTCTCATCTGACACATCATAACCGTTTGCAGCCAAAAATTCCAATGGCGGGTTTCCTGCGTTGAATGTTAAAGTTCCAAGGTTTGAACACTTTATTGAAACATCCAGAATGTCTTTTACCACCTCTTCAATCACAACAGGGTCTAAATATGCACCGCGCGTGGTTAAGGCGGAAAAGTCATATTTGAAAACAGTTTTTCTTGCTTCAAATTTTGGTTCATATTCCTTTGCAATATTTGTCAGTAAATCTACCATATCAAACGTCTTGAAATCGTACTTATAGAGCCCGGATTCAAGTTTAAAGAAATCAAAAATCTTTTCTAAATCGAAAGACAGATCCTTTGAATTTTTATTAATAATACTTACATATTTTTCCTGTTTTTCAATTAAATGTCCGCCAATTCCTTCCAGAAGTGCTTTTGAAAATCCTGTAACAGAATCAAGCGAAGATATAATTTCAGGTGCAATTTCTGTTAAAAAGGTATTCTTTTCATCAATTATTTTCTTTGCAATTTCATATTCCCCGTTCACCATATTTTGCATTTTATAGTTTTGGGTTACATTCCTTAATGTGACAAAAACCCTGTCATTTTCAAGGTCTTTGGATGCTGCAACTTCTACATAAACATCTTCATTCTTTGCTGTCTGTGCTTTTGTTACAGAAGGTCTTCCCTGGGCTACAATTTTATTTAAAAGCCCGCTTCCGCCCTGAATATATTCTGAAAAATATTGCCCCACCATATCAAATCTGGAAAAGCCAAACAGTTCGACGATTTTCAGGTTAACATCCAGAATTCTTCCATCCATTGAAACAATAAAGATGCCATCCGGGTAAATATTAAATAAATCATCTTTTTTTGGTCTTGCAAAATTTGAAAAAAGGGCAAACAAATTCATAATTTTTATTTCCGTCTATTCTTTTATCACTTTGTAATAATCTTAACATGACGATGCAAAAATTCAAACTAAAGTTTGAGGATATTCTAACTTTTGCCTGATTCTATCCTGGTAAAAAAACAGATATAATCATAATGTAAAGGATGGCGATATGGCAATAATAACAAGGAAAAAGAAGGGATTTTATATCCTTAATATTCTTAACAATAATTCTGATGTGAACTTGGATGACAATATTTTGTCTGAAATTAATGGCATAATATCAAAAATCAAAACCACAAAAGCGCGTATTGCTCTTGATTTAAGTAATGTTGGTGCGATAACGTCCATAAATTTTCTAAATTTTATTAATTCAAATAATTTAAACATACTGTCACTCTCCCCGCATCTTCTTGCATGGCTTTCTTTGGCATCTACGGGGTTTTTGCCTCCGGTGTTCTTGTCTGAGGATGACTTTGTTTCAAAAAAAAGGCAGTTCGTAAAAAGAAAGTTCTTTGCTGTCTAAAATTTTTTTTGCTAGAATAATCCTTGGAATATGGCATCTTTATCTCTGACACCGAGTAATATTTTTATGGTTTTGGGGTTTTTACTATCCCTTTATGCTTGTGTTTCAAATGATGTCATTCAAACTCTCGGGACTTTTCTGTCTTCCACAAAAGACCGTCCCGTCTGGCAAATCTGGCTTTTTACGAGCACGGTTCTTCTCGTTACTTTTGTGGCTGGGTGGATTATAAATGACGGAGATATGGCATTTGGACTTTTGGACAGGGTTCCTCATCCGGAAACCTTCTATTGGTGGCACATTTTACCTCCTCTGATTTTACTTTATCTAACAAAAAAAGGTATTCCTGTTGCAACCTCTTTTTTAATTATAAGCATATTTTCATCCACGACAGTAATTGGTTTAATGGTGGCAAAGTCTTTTCTGGGTTATGTTACAGCGCTTGTGGTTTCCCTTATTCTGTATTTTTTTATTGCAAGAAGTGTCGAAAAAATCTTTCTTTATATGAAAAATAAACCTGTTTCAAAAGGCTGGGTTGTTGCAAAGTGGCTTTCAACTGCAATTCTCTGGTCAGCCTGGCTTCTGCAGGACGGGTCTAAAATTTTTGTGTATCTTCCAAGAAAACTTGATTTCTGGCAGATGGTTGCCTCTCTGGCTGTGTTTGTTGCACTTTTGTTTATAATTTGTTACAAAAGAGGGGGTGAGATTCAAAATATTATAAAGCTTAAAACTAATACCCAGGATATCCGCTCTGCAACAATTATAGATATAGTTTACGCCTGTATTTTAATCTATTTTCTAAACCTTAACAACATCCCTATGTCGACCACCTGGGTGTTTCTTGGTGTGCTTGCAGGGCGCGAAATCGCACTTTATAACAGGCTGCGCTTCATAACGGAAAAAAAGGTTTATAAGTATATTTTAAAAGATTTTACAAAAGCCGTAATCGGGCTTGCAGTCTCAATTTTAGTGGTGCTTATTATTAATTATTTTGATAAAATATGTTTTTTTGTAAGGAATTATTTTAGCTTGTAATTATCGTTATTCGGTAATTTTTATCTGAATATTTTTAAAGACAGTATTTTAAAACTCATTGACTTTTTGGTTTTTTTGCTAAAATGAACTTGGAATATGATTTCAATTTCATTAACACCAAGTAATATCTATATGATTCTGGGGTTTGTCTTATCCCTTTACACT
>CAJULH010000025.1 GCA_910587175.1 Candidatus Gastranaerophilales bacterium
GTTGTTAACTTTAGTTACGATAAAAATTATATCACCAATATTTAATTTACAAAATTTCAATTAATTGCTATAAATTATATATAAAGTATTTTGGAGGCTGGAGGCTTAAAACGCCTGATTTTTATGGATTTTTTAGTATTATTCGGATTTATATTTTTCTCGGTTCTTTTCGCACTTTTAATGTACCTTGCAAGCTTTATTTTGCGATATAAAAGCATTGTTAACAAGCCTGAATCTACGTATGAATGCGGGATAGAACCCGAAGAAAACGCCAAAATCCAGTTTTCACCAGGATTTTTCTCCTATGCTTTATGTTTTTTACTTTTTGAGGCAGAATGTGTTTTAATGTTCCCTTTTGCTTATATGACAAGGAATATAGACCTTTTTTGCATATCAGAAATTATGATTTTTATCCTGCTTTTAATTTTCTCGTTATTATTCGGGGTTAAATCAGGTTTGTTTGAGTTGAATTAAGAGGAAAAATTGAACGTAATTGTAAGCACCATTGACCGCATTTTAAATTTTGGAAAGGCAAACAGCCTATGGCCGCTCACTTTTGCAACGTCGTGTTGCGGAATAGAGATGATGCACGCGGCTTTTGCCGATTTTGATATAGCAAGATTTGGTTCGGAGGTATTTAGAGGCAGCCCGAGACAAGCAGATTTACTGATTTGCGCAGGCACTATTACTGTAAAGATGGCTCCCTGCCTGATAAATCTCTACAATCAAATGGCAGAACCAAAGTATGTCATAGCTATGGGCGCATGCGCATGCTCCGGGGGAATGTTTTCAGACTCATACACCGTAATTCAAGGCATAGACAGCATTTTACCCGTTGATGTATACCTTCCGGGCTGTCCGCCCAAGCCCGAAGCCCTGATTGATGCCCTTATCAAACTGCAAAAAGGCGTACAGAATGAGAGCATATTAAAAAGAAAAGAGGAATTAAAACGTCATACAGACTACATTTCAGAAGATATTAATACTGTGGAAGGCTTGAATATAGAATATTTCGGGGTGGATAAATTATGAAAACAGAGAGCACACAAGTATTTGAGACGTTAAAAGGATTAAAAAACAGCGGTTTTGTTGCCCTGATTTCCTTAATGGCAGAGGATTTAAGCCCAAATACAGAAGGAGAAGACGAATTCCTGCTTGCGTACACGCTATATAATCCCGTTACCAAAGCTTTTCAGGAAATTGAAACTATCGTAAACTCTGAAATACAAAGCATTACAACGCTATACAAAAGCGCAAACTATGATGAACGCGAAATTTACGACCTTTTTGGCATAAAATTTAAAAATCACCCAAATTTAAAAAGAATTTTTCTTAATGAAAATTTTTGCGGACATCCTTTAAGAAATGACTATAAGACAGACGGCAAAACCGGCTCAGAGAGGGAAGAATGAGGAACAACACAAGAAATAAGATGACAATAAATATGGGTCCCCAGCATCCCTCAACCCACGGCGTATTAAGGCTTTTACTGGAATTGGAAGGTGAAAAAGTCCTAAAATGTACACCTTGCCTGGGTTATTTGCACAGAGGGCTTGAAAAAGCCGCCCAGAGCAGACTTTTTAGCCAATATTTACCCATGGTTGACCGGGTGGATTACCTTTCCGGGTTTTTCTGCTCACATGCCTATCTTTCTGCCCTGGAGGAGCTTTCAGAAATTGAACTACCAAAAAAAGCCCGGTATATAAGGGTTTTAACCATGGAACTTAACCGAATATCCTCTCACCTTCTGTGGTTTGGCACATTTTTGCTGGATTTAGGCGCCACGGGTCCCGTATTTTTCGCCTTTAATTTAAGAAATGAAATTTTAAACATTTTTGAAAAACTTACAGGTGCCCGAATGATGCATAACTACTACGTTTTCGGGGGAGTAAGAAACGATATTTCAAAAGAAATTTTAAATGAAATTTCAGATTTTACTTCAAATTTTGATAAAAAATTTAAAGTTTTAGAAAATATGGTAACAAAAAATCCGGTTTTTCTCGACAGGACAAAGGATTTAGGCATTTTAAATACCCAAAATGCACTTGAATACTCAATTACAGGCGTTAATTTAAGAGCAAGCGGATTTAATTTAGACTTTAGAAAAGAAAAACCTTATCTGATTTATAATGAACTGGAATTTAGCTCTCCCGTTGCTTTTGAAGGAGATTGCTATTCAAGATATCTTTTAAGAATTGAAGAAATAAAGATTTCTTTAGACCTTGTAAATCAGTGTATAGACTGGCTTTTGGCACATTATGATGAAAAATATAATTTAAATATTAGTCCGCTAAATATAAAACCAAAACCCGGAAGGGCTGCAAGCTACACTGAGAGCCCAAGAGGGCTTATTATGTGTCATCTTGCAACAGATGGAGGCGATAAACCAAAACGCGTAAAGTGGCGTACACCTTCTTTTTACGCCATACAAATCCTTGAAAAACTACTCCCTGGCAACACTTTAGCGGATGTCACATCGGTTTTTGGCAGTCTTGATATAGTTGTAACGGAGGCAGACAGATGATAAACAGCCTGATAAACAATAATAATGAGATTTTTAGCCGGTTTCCTCTTCTGTATCCGTTTATTTGTTTTATTTTTACAAGCATTATTGCAATTTTTTCGATATTGCTTCTTGTGTATATGGAAAGGCGCGTCCTTGCACTATTTACGCTAAGATACGGACCAAACAGGGTTGGAAAAGAAGGAATTCTGCAACCGGTTGCAGATGCCATAAAACTGCTTATAAAGGAAGATTCCACCCCAAAAGACAGAAGAAAGGTTCTCTTTTTTGCAGCACCAATAATCGTGTTTTGTCCGGTTATGACTGCATTTTGCCTCATTCCATTCAATGACTTTTTTATGCAGACAAATTTTAATATCAGCGTAGTGTTATTTTCTGCGTTGGTCTCCATTCCTGTTGTGGGTATATTTTTAGCCGGTTTTTCAAGCAATAATAAATACTCTTTAATCGGCGCCATCCGCTCGACAGCACAGGTTTTAAGCTTCGAAATCCCGATGGGGGTCTGCATTCTTGCGACCGCATTTCTTGCAGGAGGCTTAAATATAAATGAAATAATTATTTCGCAAAATAGTACAGGCGGGCTTTTTGGCTGGAATTTTCTGCCATTATTTATAGGCGCATTTGTATTTTTTATATGCGCTCTTGCACTTTTAAACAGAACACCTTTTGACCTTTCAGAGGCAGAAAGCGAGCTTGTTTGCGGCTACAACACCGAATATTCCGGAATAAAATTTGCGCTGTTTTTTATGACAGAATATGCTCTGCTGCTTCTTGTTTCAATGTTTTTTGCATCCCTTTTCTTTGGAGGATACTTAAGCCCCTTTGGCACTTACATTTTGCCTGAAAACTTAGTATTTTTAGAGCAAACCTTCTGGCTGCTTTTGAAAACTTTTATTACAATACTGCTTATAATTCTGATTCGCGCATCGCTCCCAAGATTAAGATACGACAGGCTTTTAAAGTTTTCATATTTGGTGCTTTTGCCGCTGTCGTTGATAAATTTAAACATTTCAATCTTGGTTTTGTATTTTAGGGGTAATTAAATATATGAAAAAAACAGATACAGAGCTGATTATGGATTTTTTTAAGGGTTTAATCGCCCTGTTTAAAGGGTTTTTAACCGTTTTTTGCCAGGCTTTTAAAAAGCGCGCAACTCTTTTATATCCTGAAATTAAACCCGAAATACCGGAAGCCTTCAGAGGAAAGCTTGAAGTAAGCTATAAAAAGTGTATAGGCTGCGGTCTTTGCACTAAACTATGTCCTGCGCCAGGTGCGCTTCAGCTAAAAGATACAAAAGATGGAAAAAAGCTTGTCTTTATTGATGCTTCGCGATGCATTCTTTGTGGAAACTGTGCGTATAATTGTCCAAAAGAGGCTTTAAATATGACAAAACAATACGAACTTGCAACAGACACCAAAAAAGATTTAATATTAAATATGGAAAAAGCTGCCTCAAATGATTCGGCTTCACAAGCAATGCAAAATCAGGAAGCATCAATTTGAAACGCAATCCGAATAATCAACCTTGGAGGAGATTTAAATACACAAGATGGAAACAATAAATGCTGTTATTTTTTATATTTTATGTGCAATATGCTTAATATCCGGTATTTTTTGTATGTTTCAAAAAGAAACCGTGAACGCCGTTATAAGTGCTGTTGTTTTCTTTTGGGGAGTCTCCGGATTCTATTTTCTACTAAAAGCGCCCTATCTTGGCTGTGTCCAGATTTTAGTATGGGGTGTCGGAGTTAGCATTTTAATGCTGTTTTCCGTTATGATGACAAATAAAAAAGACGATGAAAGACAAGCCCTTCCTGAAAAAAGCGGGGCTATAGATTTAAAAACCATTGCAGCACCTGTAATCGGGGTAATTTTTGCAATTTTAATAATACCATTTATATTATACCAGTTTGGCGGTATAAAAACTGTCGCAGAGCATCCTATACAAGATTTTGCAATAGTATTGTATAAAAATAATACATTCAGTTTTGAATTGACAGGAATATTGCTATTTGCTGCAATTGCAGGCATTTGCACAATAATAATTTTAAAGGCAGTAAAAAATGGGTCAGGAGATATAAAATTCCCGATAGCAAACAAGGGAAACAAGGGGGTTTAGAATGTTTGATGAAATATTTATAAATTTTAGCCTCGAACACCTTGGAGAGCTTATGCAGCCGGGGCTTTGCCATTATTTAATATTTGGTTTAATTATTTTTATAACAGGGATTATCCTTGTAGTTACAGGTAAGAATTTAATCAAAATCCTTATAGGAATTGAGTTTATGCTTAATTCTGTATGTATAAATTTTGCTGCCGCAAATACATATATGACAAGTGAAAATGCTATAGTAAATACAGAAACTTTACTTCAGGATACCATTTCAAACAGTTTTGCCCCGGTTCAAAATTTATATCATACATTTTTAAACCCTGAAGGTCAGGCTGCTTCACTTATTATTATTGCAATAGGAGCGATAAATACAGCGGTTGTTCTTACAATAATTTGTGCAATATTTTTCAGGTTTAAAAATATAAATACATCTTTTCTTGACAAGTTAAAATCGGCAGATTGCCCGACAGATAAAGATTTAGAGAACGAAGGCGGTTTATAGGATGGATATTATTCAAAATCTGTGGATGATTTTAATATTGCCGTTGTTTGCGGTTTTATTTATTTGTATACCAAGCGCATATGTTTCTGTCCCAAAAAGACGTATAACCCTTGCCCTCACACTCTTTGCATCAGGACTCTCGCTGCTGCTCACCCTGATATGCACAAACCACCTGCTGCACAACCCGGGAGAATTCTTTGAATCCAACCTTTTGTTATTAAATTCAGGGGTATTTAAGGTACATATAGGGGCATTTTTGGATAATCTTTCCGCTTTTATGCTTTTGATACTGTATATTACAGCTATATGTGTCCAGGTCTTTTCCTACAGATATATGCAACATGAAGAAACAGGAAGCGGATTTGACAGATATTTTATATTTTTAAATTTGTTTGTTTTTTCAATGACCGGACTGATTTTAAGCACAAATTTAATCCAGTTTTACATATTCTGGGAGCTCATAGGGCTGTTTAGTTATTTATTGATAGGTTTTCATTATAAAAAACCCGAGGCTCAAAGAGCAGCCAGAAAGGCTTTTTTGATTAACAGAATCGGGGACTTTGCCCTGTTTGCGGCGTTAATAGGGTTCACCTGCTATGCTATGAATGACACAGGAACCGTTTTGTATCCGCTTTTGAGTTTGCATGATGTTAACTCCTGGGGATTTCTTGCCTATGCGCAACTTGGGGCTTTTTTATATGCCGGCATCTGTCTGTTGGTTTCAATCGGGGCGTTTGCAAAATCTGCCCAGTTTCCTTTTCAGATATGGCTTGTTGATGCAATGGAGGCACCAACTCCAATCAGCGCCTTAATACACGGCGCGACAATGGTGTCAGCAGGTGTGTATCTTTTGGTTCGGATATATCCTGCATTAATTTTATCTCCCGTGGTTTTAAATACAATATCAGTAATCGGTATAATAACAGCAATAGTATGCGCTTCGGTTGCCATAGCACAGAGTGATATTAAAAAAATACTCGCCTGCTCCACATCTTCCCAGCTTGGAATCATGTTTACAGCCCTTGGCTGCGGGGCATATACAGGGGCGGTATTTTGTCTTGGAATGCACGGGATTGCAAAGGCTCTGCTATTTTTGATTGCCGGAATCATTATAAATAAAACCTTGACAAGAAATGTAAAATTTTTGGGCGGCTTAAGAGAATATATGCCAACCCTTGCTGTCGGCTGGCTCTTAGGGGCGCTTTCAATTTCGGGAATATTTTTTAGCGGTTTTTATACAAAAGAGATGATTATTACCCATCTTTACGATACCGGTCAGTTTGTGTACCTTGCTCTTGTAATACTTACAGGGCTTTTAAGCATTATATACCTTTTTAGAAGTTATTTTTTGATTTTTGAAGGACATTATAAAGGTGCATACGATTTTTCAGAGGATGAAAACCTGCCATATGATGGCATAAACCTGTTTATGTTTGTGCCTGCCTGCATTCTTGCTTTCTTTACAGCATTTTTAGGCGGTTTTATGGCGCCGGATTTTCAAAGGCACATATATATAATCAGGCAAAAATTCTACCTCATACGCCATCCGGAACTTGAAATTTCAATATTTGTGCTGGCAGGAATTGTAATTTACCTTATTTGGCAAATTTATGGCGCAAGAAAGTTTAAGGTTAAAAAAGTGCGCGCCATATACAGGCTTTTTGTGCTCCAGTTTTTTATAAACGGAGCCTTTGAGGCAGGATATAAAGTTTTATTCAAAGGATTTGCAAAGGTAATCAAAACGTTAGATAAATACATTATAGAAGGCTTTGGAATCTTAATGGCACAAACCGCAAGATTCGGCTCATACCTCATTTCAAGACTTCAAAACGGAAATATAAATTCTTATGCATTCTATTCTTTCGTATTTGTTTCTATAGTGCTTTTATGCGCTGTAATGGTGTATTTCAAAGGAATCTCACAATATGGCAGTTAATTTTTTATCAGCTTTACTATCAAACATATTATCGCCTTTTATATTGGTGCTTTTACCAATATTTGCAGGGCTTATGATTTTTGCTCCGTTTTTTCCAAATAACACGGTAAAAATCAGACGATACGCAAAAGGTTTTGGTATTTTCAACCTCATATACGCTGTTTGTTTTTTATTTTTTTTAAACCCTGAAGGCACAAGTTTTGGTTTTTTAGAAAAACTGCCTTTTGATATAATCCCGGGCTCAGGCTTAAACCCGGGAGTCACCATATCTTTTGGTCTTGACAATCTCTCTTGCATAATGTGCATTTTTACATCATTCATTGTGCTTTTAGCCCTTATGGCATCAAAAAGTATGGTAACTTCCAAACCAAGACTGTTTTATTCAATGATGCTGCTTTTGGAAGGGTTTTTAATCGGCATATTTGCAGCAAATGATTTGTTTACATTTTTTATATTCTGGGAACTTGAAATTATCCCTGCATATTTTTTAATTTCAATGTGGGGCGGTGCAAATGCAAAAAAAAGTGCGATGAAATTTGTGCTTTATACATTTGCAGGTTCAATTTTAATGCTGATTGCAACAGCTTTAATATACGCCTTTGCGGCAGATACTAATATGCTGACAGATTTTAACAGCATCATAAACAGGACAGTTGAAATCCCGCTTCTTGTACAGCTTATAGCAGTCATAGGTTTCCTTGCGGCATTTGCTGTTAAGCTTCCAATCTTTCCTTTCCATACCTGGCTTGCAGATGCACATACAGAAGCACCCACACCCGTAAGTATGGTTTTAGCAGGCGTGCTTTTAAAAACCGCAGCCTACGGATTAATCAGAATAAATGTTCAAATGTTTTATGAGATATTCCAGATAACCGCACCGGCACTCATTTTTCTTGGCACCGCCGGAGTACTATGGGCGTCATACCTTGCTATTTCGCAAAATGATATAAAAAGGATAGTTGCATATTCTTCCATTGCACATATGGGCATAATTCTGATTGGAATTGCATCACTAACAGAATACGGACTAAACGGCGCCATTTTCCATTCGCTTGCACACGGACTCATCTCTGCAGGCTTATTTATGGGCACAGGAGTAATATATTTGAAGTTTAAAACAAGAAAAATTGAGCTTTTAGGAGGCATAGTTAAATACGCACCGCATCTTTGCGCACTGATAATGGTTTTGTGTGCAGCATCTGTTGCAATTCCTTTTACTATGGGCTTTTGGGGAGAGATAATGTGCTTTATGGGCGGATTTAATTCGCCGCTTTTGGATAAAACGTTTTTCTTATCAAACCTTATCCAACCTGCAATTCTTTTTGCAGCACTCGGGATAATCCTTTCTGCCGTTTATATTTTAAGACTTTTACATAGAACATTCTTTGGACTTTCAGAATATAATTTTGGCGAAAATATCAGATTTTCACAGCATCAAATTGCGGTTTTATCTATTCTTGCTGCAGGAATTTTAATCTTTGGTTTGTATCCTGCAGGAATACTGGATAAAATAAATCTTTTTTCTGCCTTAAATATTGATACAATCCTTGCAAACATCTTTTAAGAGGAGTAAAAATGGAAAATACTTTAGTATATTTTATTTCAGATATAATCCTTGCTCTGGGGGTGATATTATCTATTATTGCAGGCTTTAAGATAAAAGACAAAAGTCCGAAAATTCATATATATATTTTAAATGCAATTCTTTTTGCAGCACTTCTCGGGTTTTTGCCGTTTAGTCCGGAATTTTTAAAATTATCAAACCTTCAAAGCCTTTTTTCAGGGTTTATAAGCTTTATCCCTTATGAAGATTACAACCTAACTCTTCTTCAAGGGTCTGTTTTAATCAACCCTTTAAGTATTTTGTTTAAATTTTTAATTACAGTCTCTGCTTTTGTTGTATCTATTGCTGCCATACCATTTATAAAAATTTTAAACCGGAAAACGGCAAATTTCACCACTTTGTTTCTTCTTGCAGTCCTTAGCGGATTTTTTATATGCATATCAAACGATTTTTTATCCCTCTTTATATCGATAGAAATTCTAAGCACTGCGCTTTGTTTTATGCTTGCAAGCTTTAATGACAAAAAAAATATAATAAACGTTGAAGGCACAGGCGCCCTGGAAGCTTCTGTTAAATATTTCATAACAGGCGCAATTTCAAGCTGTCTTATGCTTCTTGCAATGAGTTATATCTACCTGCATCTTGGCACGTTGAATTTTTCAGATATTGAAACTCTCTCCATAAACAAACTTTTACCCCAGACTCCTCTTTTGAATATAGCGGAAGTATTCTTCTTTACTGCATTTGCGTTTAAAATAGGCGCATATCCTTTTTACATATGGGTTATGGACGTATTTAAGGGTTCAAATTATTCAACAGGGCTTTTTATTGCTACAGTTGTTGAAACTGCAGGTATTACAGGCTTTATAAAAACTGTGCTTGTACTTGGATTCTTTGGAAGCATTTTAAACTTTGCATTAATCCTGTGTGCTGTATTAACTCTTGTTATCGGCAATATGCTGGCTTTCAGGACGGTTAAAAAAGAAGGTCCCATAAAAGATTTTCTCTCTGCAAGCACTATCGGAAATATGGGTTATATTTTTCTTGGAATCTCATTTCTCACAAAAGGCTCAATCTGTGCTGCAATATTTTATTTAATAATTTATCTTATTATGAATTTCGGGCTTTGGACCGGCTTTATGCTTATTGGTAAAAATTTAAGAAAATATGAAAAAAGGGATACTGATATTATATCCTCAACAAGAGGGCTTGCATATATAAGCCCAGCTTTTGCTGCAGCATTTTCAGTATGCCTTTTATCCTTTGCGGGTTTTCCCGTTATGGCTGGTTTTAGTGCAAAATTTTACCTTTTTGTTGAAACCTTAAGAACGGGTGTCTGGGCGGTTTATCCTTTGCTGTTTGCAGCATTTGCAAGCATTATTGCTGTCTATTATTATTTCAAAATTATTTATTATATGTTCTTAAAACCAACGGATTTAAAAGCTTTCAAGAAAAATGCAGCGTTTAATAAAACAAATATCTGTACATTTATCTTATTTATAAGCGCATCGCTTCTTTTCATCCTATTCTTTTTCGGTGCTCCTTTAATTGAGATGTTAAATAATATCGTATAATCAAAGCTAATATATTTAACTAAAAATGCACCTTATGATGATATTTCATAAGGTGCATTTATTAATCTTAGATTTTTTGAAAAATTACAGACTGTCAAGCTCTGTCTTTTCTTCAACAGCTGCATCTGTATTTACAGCGTCCTGAATTTCGGTTTCAACATCTTCAACCACTTCTTCTGCAGCTACGGGCTCAACATTTTTATTCTTAGCCTTTGCTTCACCGAAAGTAAGCGGAGGAGTATTTTGAGACCAGGAGTTTGTAAATGTTATTTCATGTCTGCCAAAAAGCTGGTCATCCTGAATAGGGTCGAACCATCTTTTAATTGCAGTATACCATTTTAATTTATTTGTATCACAGTCTGCATAAGCATCCTGGCTGTAATATGGAATAGCTGTCTCGTTTGAATGTTTATATATTACATAATCAGCAATTTTAGACATTTGTTCAGAATGCCCGTCAGACCTTAAGAACGGAACTGATGCCATATTTTCTTCTTCAATGGAAGCATATGCACCTGATGCAACTGAGAGACCGCCTAAAATGCAAAGTGTTATTGCAAATTTTTTCATAATGTAAAATCCTCTAATTTAAATACTTTTATTTTACTAATATTATTATATATTATTATTCATTTTTAACCAACTGTTTAGTGTAATTTTTTTAATTAAAATCTTCATTTATTAAATTTTCAAACTCATCCAGAAGATTCTCTTCCTTTACTTTTTTTACCAGAACCCCTTTTTTAAATATGTATCCTTCACCAATAGCACCGGCTATACCGTAGTCTGCATCTTTTGCTTCATTTGGTCCGTTAACAGGGCAGCCCATAGTAGCAATTGTAACAGATTGTTGCAAATTTTTAAATTTATCCTTAAATCTTTCTTCCACGCGATGGGCAAGAGAAATTAAATCTATCTGGCATCTGCCGCAGGTGGGGCAGGAGACAAAATTTATTCCGGTCTGCCTTAATTTTAATGCCCTCAATATTTCATACCCAACCTTTACTTCTTCTTTAGGATGTTCGGTTAAAGATACCCTTATGGTATCTCCTATCCCCTGGGAAAGAAGGCTTCCAAGACCTATTGCGGACTTTATTATGCCGCCCCTTAAGGTGCCTGCTTCTGTTACGCCAAGATGCAGCGGATACGGGATTTTTTCATATATGGATTTATATGCATCAATAGTAGTCTGCACATCTGATGATTTCAGAGAAACTTTTATCAGGTGAAAATCATTCCTCTCTAATATTGCAATATGGGAAAGTGCACTTTTTACCATCTTTTCAGATAAGGACATTGTTTTGTCTTCAATTAAATACTTTTCTAAAGAGCCGCCGTTTACCCCTATTCTTATTGGTGTTTTAGTCTTTTTTGCCATATCTACAACTTTTTTAACATGGTCCTCCCCGCCAATATTCCCTGGGTTTAGACGAAGAGCATCAATCCCTGCTTCCATTGCGGCAAGCGCCAGGCGATAATCAAAATGAATATCGGCTACAAGGGGTACGGGGGATTTTTTCTTAATTTCTTTCAGCGCAGCAGCGCAGTCTTTATTTAAAACTGCAAGACGAACTATTTCACACCCCTCGTCTGCAAGTTCTTTTATTTGTGAAACGGTTTTTTCAACATCGTCCGTTTTTGTATTTGTCATAGACTGCACAGAAACAGGCGCACCGCCGCCAATCTTTACATCCCCTATTTGAATTTGAATTTTTTCCATACTTTTTCTATCCAATTTATCTCTTTTATGTTAAAATCATAGCATGAAAATTGCTATTATATCAGACATTCACGGAAACAAACTTGCATTTGATGCGGTTTTAAAAAATATTAAAGAAAACGGGTGCGATAAAATATTTTGCCTTGGCGACATTGCAATGGCAGGATATGACCCGAATTACACAATAGAAAAATGTATTGAACTGCAAACCACAATGGGGCGCAATTTTGAGATTATTCAGGGCAATACGGATAAATTTATTGCAAATTATTCAACGGACCTGCATTCTATAATCGCTGAAAAATCAGTCCCCATGGCAAATGCGCTTCAATACGATATGCTTTTTATAAGAAAAGAAAATATCAATTATTTGAGAAAACTGCCTATAACAAAGATGGTAACACTCAAATATAAGAAAAAAACTCTAAGAATCCAGCTTGTACATGGCTCTCCGAGACGTCAGGATGAAAATATTTATCCTTATTTAACAGAAAAAGAGGTTGAAGAAATAACATCCCGCTCATTTGCAGATATAATATTCTGCGGACATACACATATGCCCTGCGGTTTTGTTTTAAACTCCGGAAAACATGTTGTAAATGTCGGAAGCGTGGGCAGATCTATGATTCAGGCAAAAATGCCTGTTTATGCAATATTAAAAATCAATGATAACGGCTCATTTGAGATTGAGCATAAATTTATAGAATACGACAATAGAGAAGTTAGCAGGATAATAGCAAACCGGGGCTTTATAGGCTCTGATGAACTTGCAAAAATGTTCTTGCCATAAAAATTTGCAAGAATTTTTTACAAGCCAACATAAAGATTAAAATATTAAACAATTAGAGGAATACTATGCCGCAAGATTTACAAGACCTTCACCAAAAAGCATCAGAAGCTATGGCGGAAGGCGAGAGAGAAAAAGCCATAGAATTATACAATAAGATTTTAGAAAATGCTCCCGGGGATGAAATTGCCCATGGACAGCTTATGGATTTGTATTTTGACACAGATAAATTTAAATATTATCTGATGCGGGCAAATTATAATGTTGTAAACCAAAAAATAGAACATGCAATAAACGACACTAAAAAGGCTTTAAATATTGATGCAGAATCAATTGAGGCAAGAGTTAAGCTTGCAAGGCTTTACAGAATTTCAAACAAAAATTTAAAGGCAATTGATGAATTTAATAAAATAATTGAGCTGGAACCAAAATACAGAGACGGATATATTGAACTTATTGGTCTTTATACACTTGAAGATGCAATAGAAAGTGCTGTTGGCATAGCAAAAAAAGCAAGTGACGAATTTCCGGATGATGAAGAATTAAAAAATATTCTGGCAAAATTGTATTATGACACAGGAAGTTACGATTTAGCCCTGGGAGTTGTAACAGACAATTTCTTAAAGACGAAAATTTTGCTTTCCGACGGCAAAAATGATGAGGCAAAAGCTGTTTTAGATACAATCCATCCGAAAGAAAAAGAGCAAAAAGCTGCATATAACCTCTTGCTTGCTGAATATTTTTACAACAAGAATGAATTTGACAACGCTTTAAACATCATAAATGAATATGTAAATATTATGGGACCCGATGCTGTATCATTCCAGATGAAGGCACTTTGTTTTGAAGGAAAAGAGGATGGATTCAACTCTTCTGTTTGCTTTGGCTATATGAAAAAAGCACAGGGCAAAAATGATGAGGCAATTGTAGAATTTAACCACGCACATTCTTTAAACAAAAAGGATAAAAACGTTTTAACAGAGCTTGCAAGCCTTTATATGGGACTTGGCGAAAAATATACAGCAATGGATTTTTGGAATGAAATTTATGAGCTTGATGGCGATATCCACGCAAAAGAAGTTCTTGGCGAATTTTACTTTGCAGAAGGCGATTACAAAATGGCTGAAAAATACGGCAAAGTAAAAGAGGGCAGGGCATCTTCAGACATGCCGGATAAAAACTACGCAGAAGCCACAGAAGAAGACGAAGGCTTAATCGAAAAGATTATAAGTTTCTTTACAAAAGGCAAATAAAAAGCAATATTTTTTTCTTTTATGGTTTTATTATATACATCTGATACCTTAAAAGGAGATAAATAAATGGGAATGGAAACAAATTTAAACCCTGCAGTTAATTTTCAAAATTTGCCCTATGCTGTTGAAAAAAGCGAAGTACCTGTTGTAAAAGAACCGGGTTTAGATAGCTTTGATGCAAAATTAAAACCTGAAACACCTGAAGCTGATACTGTAACTTTTAAACAGACAAAGGGTACAGAATTATCCAAAGAAGACAAGCAGGCTATTATGAAAAAGGCCAGAAAAACTGCGGCAGGCTGGTCTATTTTAGGTAATTTATTCTCAACTGCCTATTTTGGTTTAAGATCAGATGCAACTGTTGCCAAAAAATATAACCTTGATGCTGAAAAAGATAAAGATTTTATTCACAATATTAAAAGACAGCAGACAATTCAAACAATTCCAAGTTTGCTCTTTAACATAGGCGGCATTGCAGCCTGGATTTATAATACAGCCAAAAACCCTGGCAAATTAGATGTATAAAAAAATGATATATTAAAACACCCCTTCAGGCAAAAATGAAGGGGTGTTTTAATATTAACTGCAGCTTTTAAATCTATTATTGTACAAGATATTTAGTGTCCAAAATTTTCAGCATAAAATACGGTTCTTTTTTGCCTTTTTCTATCATAAACAGTGCAAAAGGCTTGTTAAACGCATAATACTTTGAGTTTGAAGGCATAAGTGCCATCTTTTCAAGCATCATAGCAGCTTCATTTTTAAGCTTTGCACCTTTATTATCAAGAGAAAATTCAACACTCTCTATTGCAGATTGTATCCTGTAATCTGTACCTTTTATAAGTTTTCCGCTAAGGTCTGCATATCTTATAAGCTCTTTTATATCTATGAATGGCACGAGAAGCTTGTCATCATTAGAAAAATAAGCATTTTCAGAATTATCAGACTTAAGAGCAAGCTCATCCCAGACAATATCCACAGGCTCATCCAAATTTCCCCTGTAGAGAATAATTTCATCATCCGTTTTTGTTTTTAGGGAAACGGCATATGAATCAGCGTTTTCATAGAATAACGGTTTGATATTGCTCTTGTAATGTCTGCCGTTCTTCTTCACACCGAAATATTTAACATTTAATTTAGAACCATCAAACGGCATAGGGTCTAGTATTTCAAAACTTTTTAAAAATTCTACATCCTTTTTCACCATGGAATACAAAACAAGGTCATCCTCATTTTTGGGACGCCACTGAATTGTATCCAAAATTGAGCTTTTTTCTCTGAATTTTTTCCAAATATCAGCTTCAATTCTTCTTTTGTATGCAGGTGTTTTCTTTGCAATTATTTTGTAATAATATTTATCACTAAGTCTGTTTTCAGGCGGATCCATCCGGTTTAAAACATTAAACATATAAGAATTAAAACCGACAAGCTCCACCTTGTCTTTTTTTACAATTTCCTTTTTTAAATCTTCATAAATCAAAGGAAAAGCAGGCGTATACATATTTTGCCCGTATTCTTCATCGTGCATAATTACATTTTGAAGACCGTTTTTTGAAAGTTTGGCATCTTGCGGTGTTTCCCCTTTGGCGCAGCCTGCTAAAATCCCCCCGGCAAAAACGGTTGTCAAAAGCCCTATTGCAAAAAACGAAGTGTGAATTTTTATTTTATGAAACATAGATAGTTTTCCTTATTTTATAATACATTATTTACGGTTGCAGCTTGGTAAAATCAGGATATGGACTGTTTTGAACTCCGAACCTTGAATAGAAGAAATTTATAATGAATGAATCATCCTGAACTACCCTGAAATGCTGAATTCTGGTATTTTTGCCGTATAGAAAATCTATAAAGCTCTGCTGGTAATTATCCTGCATTGCCAAATCCACCCACTGGTTTTTCTCTATGGCTCCAGGAGTATACTCTGGCAAATTTTCCCTGAAATATGGTATTGAATCTATTAGTTTATTTATAAAATTCAGTCTGCCATTGTATTTTAAATAGTTTCTCCTTGGTTTAAAAGCAGCATTATTTATTATGCCCCAATGAATAGCATCCGCAAGAGCTTCGGGACTAAATTCAGGCACCTCAAGACCGCTTTCTTTTCCGCCTACAAATATCGGGGAATTACCTCTTGAATATTTGTTTAAATCTTTAAAAGCAATAACTGCAGTATTACAGCTCAAAGCCTCCTGAAGCACCCTGTTTTTACCCTCCAAAAGCGAGGGCAGAACAACAAGTTTTGAGCTTGAGTATAGTTTTGCTATCTCGTTATATGGCACTACAGGTCTGTAATCAATGTAGTCTTCAATCTTCCCTACTGCTTCTTCTACTTTACGGTATTCTTCTTTTTCCATATCATCCAGGTTTTCAGAACCCGATACAAGCACCACATTAAGCTTTTTGCCATACCTTTGATGATAAAACTTTATCGCTTGGGCAAATATTTGAAGATTTTTCAGCAGAGAAAGCCTTGCAATACACAATACATCAATATCTTTTGGAGTATCCCACGTTGGCGCCAGCCAGTATTCATTCGTAAAATCCGCATCCTGCAGCGGCAGTAAAATCTTATCGGCTCTGTCGGGGTTTGTTTTTCTGAACCACTTTTCCCTTTCCGGGTTATCATAGCAAACACAGTATGCATCTGCATGTTTTGACCATGGATAAGATGTCCACATTGAATATGCCGCAGATATAAATATTTTGCTTATTTCAGGATAACACTCATATATATAATCAACACCCTGACTTAAAAACACACCCTTTGTGGTTTTGCCTTCATAATTTAATGGCGGCAGGGGAATCATAAAGTCTATAAGCGAACTTTGTCTTACTTCATCAGGAAATACTTCCATACTAAAAGCATCAATATCTGCCCATATTTCTTCTATGGGCTTATTGATATTGGGATTTGCAAAATAGTCGTAAGGATAATTGCCTTTCAAAGTCTTTATACTCCTTTTTAAAATAAGATTTATTATAGCAAATTTAATAACCCCCCTCAAGGGATACCCGTTTTTACAATTTTTCTAACAGTAATTTAAAGTTTTGTAAATACTGTTTACATTTTTTTGTCAATTTTTACGCAAACATAAACTTTATATAAATACAGAGATTTTTTAAAAAAGAGAGAAATAAGAGGATACATATGTTAAAAAAGGTTGATTTCGAAAACAGCTCACTTCAAAATGAGCAGACAACATCAACAGATAATATCAAATTTGGCGACAGCATATTTAAAAACCCTAATAATACTGCGGTATCCAAGCCGGTTTCTCATAATTTTTTTAATCCTTTTAAAAATAATTTTGATAATGACATTGAAGATATAAAAGCATTATTCGGAAATACTGCACAAAAGGGGCATCTCAACCTGGAATCTTAAAATAATTAAAATTAAAGTTTTTCTTCATATATTTGCCAAGATTTAGAGCTTTTTAGTAATATGGAAAAAGAAATCTACCCTTAGAGTGTCAAAGTTTACGGATTTTGGCAGAATGGGAATTCAAATCGTCAGGTAAGGTCATTTTTTCGATGATTCAGCATTTGTATTTATAACATTCGAATTGTTTTTAAAACAACGAAAGTTATTTTTGCGGATACCGTTTGGTAAAGTTTATGTTATCAAACCAAAATTACTTACCGTATATTAATGACACAGCTGCACATTGACAGTATACGGATAAAAACAACAAAGCTGCCCGGGTGCTCCGGGTAACAACTGCTACCCGTACCACATATGGTCAGGCACAGGCTCGAGCGACAGCTCTACATATTTTAACCCAAACTTGAATTCGGGTACTTTCAACCTTACCGGAGGATGCGGGACGGGCTGGTGTGCTCCTGCCAACGCCTTTACTGTGCGCTGTGTCCTGGATTTGAATCGGTTTTTAGCAACAGAAATGTATTTACTGCAAGAAGTGCTTTCTGCGATGCAAAAATTGCAACACCATTGGATGCAGTAATACAGCCAAATTGTTCGGGTGCTTTACGGTTCAACACCATACAGACCACTGCTACCCGATGGACGTATGGTCCGGCACCAAGGCTACAGAGGCAGAGTATCACGACTTTGCGCTAAATAGCGGTGTGCTTAAACCGTTATTGAGGATTCCTACCTATGCCTTTACTGTGCGCTGTGTCCTGGATATGGATGCATAAGCTAGGGTGGAGCAATTTTTGGCAACAAGGCGAGTACTGGCAAAAAGCGTGGTACCATCAATGTACAATACAGGATGTGAACAAAATTTGTGATACGCTAGTGAAAACAAATTTTTGCGAAACACCGGTACCGAGCTTTTTATACAGACAGACTCCTTAACCATCAGCCAGGTTATGACACCCTGCAGTGCTTCAAGCGCTACGACAACTGCCCGGGCGCCGCTACGGGCACAAGGTATGCTGACGAGTGCCACCCGTACCACGTATGGACGTCAGACTCTGACAGGAGCACTTATTACTATGCTCCTCACTTGCAGTATGGCGTTTTTACACCTGATTGGGACGGGACATACACCTACGCCTTTTCTGTGCGCTGTGTCCTGGATATGGATGTGCCCAAGCAATGGTATAAAGAATAATACATATTACTTGCCTTGGGACAGATGCCCAGATTGCGGCACCCTGCAGTGCGGATGGGCTGGAAGCGTAGGTATTCAGTACTGCCCGGGCGCTGCGAACAGCAACTGCAACCCGGACTGCTATTGGTCTTCTACAGAGCTTACCGGCGGCTCTTCTGTTTACAGGGCTATGTGTCTTAGGGGAGGAGGTTTTGTTCGCCCTCAGTGTGACGTAGAAAGCAGATGCACCTATACCTTCGCCTTTACTGTGCGCTGTGTCCTGGATATGGACACAAAAGTCTGTCTCAGACACTATAGTGACATTAAGGTTTCAGCCATTAATTGATACGTTAGCAGAAGCTTTGCAGACAGTACTACTTTTTCTTGCAGGTAAAGGAGTTGACAAAACCTTGCAAGATATAAAGCGCCCGCATATACCCACTCTGGTTACGGCACCCTGTAGTGCTTTAAAAGCGCAGGCAGCTGCCCGGGCGCTGCAAACAGTGGCAACTGCTACCCGTACATCTTATGGTCAAGCACAGACAGAGACGCAGGTTATTACAGTGTTCTTTGGCTGGGCAATGGTACTTTTAAGGCAGCCGGTGCCTGCGATGATACCGGCAGGTGTATTAATACCAACGCCTTTGCTGTGCGCTGTGTCCTGGATATGAATGCACAAGGGTGCAAAGAGGATTCAACCTGCACAAAATTAAATATGATTTTGATGCTATAAAGACTGGTATTGGGTAATTTTGACAACGCGGCAAGTGACAAACAATACAAAATACCTGCGTTGAATCCTTTAATGTAGGCATTCTGTGCCCAAAGCGCAAGCCGGTACCGGTTTAAGCACTATGATAGCAACGAGGCTTAGCTGCCTACACGTTAGCAATACCTTACAGACAGTATCGTCCTCTTAGTGGCAGGGTGTATGGTCTATATTACCCGACACCCGCAGGTATTATCCCGATTACAGCACCCTGCAGTGCTCTGAAGGTGCAGGCAGCTGTCCGGATGCAGGCACCTGCTGGACAAGCCACCTATGGTCAGGCACCTTAAGGGATACTGGTTATTATGGTGCGCTCTGGTTGGGCGATGGTACGTTTAAAGCTAAAGGTGCTTGTGACGACACCGGCAAGTGTTCCTATACCCACGCCTTTTCTGTGCGCTGTGTCTTTTGGATATGAACATGCAATAAGAAGTTTTCCAAAACACAAGACTGCGAACAGCTGCCCGGGCGCTGCAGCAGGCAACTGCTACCCGTACTGGATATGGTCAAGCTTGCCTTCCGGTACAAGCAGCGAAGAGTACTGGGGCTATGGTCTTGAATCGGGCAATTTTGTCGACAATTCCAGAGCGTATGTTGGCACGTATGCATATACTGTGCGCTGTGTCCTGGATTTGATAAGTACTGACAGCTGCCCGGGCTCCACACAAGACAGCTGTTTTCCGAACTACATATGGTCAGGCACGCTTACGACAGCAGGCACTAACGCATACGACAGAGAACTTGCTACAGGTAACTTTATCGAGAATGCCTGGGTGCCGCACATTATCACCCACGCCTTTTCTGTGCGCTGCTTGCTCCTCGCCAGATATCCCGCCACCTATGGGGCAGATGAGATATCACCCCTATCATCCCAGGCTGCAGGCATGCTGTGTCCCGGATTTGAACACAAAGCCGGAGTGAAACATTTTTATAATACAATACCGTATTAGCAAAAATGTGAAACTATTGACATTGCTACAGGGCTTTAGCCGTCAGGCGATAATATCAGCAAAGCCTTAAGGATAATGCCATTCTTTTTGGATAAAACAGCCGAACACATAGACAGCAGTGTCAACAATAGCAAATGTTACGAAGATACCCGCAAGATACCTACAGACAAGCTCTGTGACAGAGACGCCGGTTACGGCACCCTGCAGTGCAAGTGGGTTACCAGCTGCCCGGGCGCAAACGGTGGCAACTGCTTCCCGGACCACGTATGGTCAGATACCAGGCGCGATGAGGGATATTATACAGCAGTACGCAGTATGGAGGGCATATTTGGCACAAAGAATGTATGCGACGGCACTGGCAAGTGCCCTTATACCTATGCCTTTGGTGCGCGCTGTGTCCTGGATTTGAATGTATAAAACCAGCACCTGAGAATCACAACAGTACTACTCTGTCAAAAGAAAAGATGAGCAAATTCAAATTTTCTTAAACACAGGGTGCAAATCTTATAAGCGGGATTATTAGCTACAAAAACAAATCAGCTTGCAGGTTTTGATTCCGGTTGCGACACACTGCGGTGCTTTGAGCACTACGGCGGCTGTCCGGGCGCATCCCCTGGCACATATCATGCTGACAACTGCTACCCGAACTGCGTATGGTCGCACGACCCGGTAGAAGGCAGCAGTTACTTCAGGGGATTTTGCCTGTACACTCCGGGATTTACCACTACGGGTGTATGCGAAGGCACAGGTAAGTGCATTTCTACCTATAGCTTTACTGTGCGCTGTGTCCTGGATTTGAATACCGAATGCAGAATTTTTTACAAAAAATAATGCAGACTACTGTCCGGGCGCTGCAGCTGACAACTGCTACCCGTACATAGTATGGTCAGGTAAGGAGGTAAGTGACACTTATGCCTGGTCTCCGGAGCTTGCAAGCGGCAGATTCTTTGAGTACAATGGCGAAGCTGGTCACATTAAGACCCAGGCTATTGGTGTGCGCTGTGTCCTGGATTTGGACTTTTTTTACAAATACGCCAGATATTACAGATAAGCTCTGTGACTACAGTGCTGGCTACGGCACCCTGCAGTGTTGCCCCGGTCGCGGCAGCTGTCCGGGCGCTGCAGAAGGCGGTTCCTGTTTTCCGCAAGATATGTGGTCCGGTACCAAAGCTACAGAGACAGAGTATCATGACTTTGCATTACGCGGTGGTTCACTCAACCCGCTATTAAGGGTACCCGCATATGCTTATACTGTGCGCTGTGTCCTGGATTTGCAATACGTTGAATTTCCTTGAGGTTTTTCAAAGCAGCTATATCTGTTGGCATTCCTTCTCATTATTAACACCCTGCAGTGCAGGTATGGTACAAGCGGCTGCCCGGGCGCTGATTCAGATGAAACAGGGCATACAGGCAACTGCTACCCGCACGACATATGGGCATCTACCGAGGGTACTAACTCTTGCCGCTATTGGCGCATACTGAATTCCGGTTCATTCAATGAGAACTGCTATCCTGTTACCTATGCCTTTTCTGTGCGCTGTGTCCTGGATTTGAAGTTTATTGCACAGGTAACTTATTATAGATTTTAATATGTTGCCACAATAGTTCATTTCCATATAGTGACATATGTGTTTAATGCACATTGCACTCTGTGACACAGGTTCCGGGTTCGGCACCATAAGGTGTGCCGCGGCTGTTAACAATTGCCCGGGCTCTGCAGGCAGCTACTGCCACCCGTACCACATATGGTCAAGTACTGAAGACGGCTCGGCTTCTTTTACTCCATATCTGGCTTCCGGCACATTCAATCTTACCGGGGGTTGCAGCGGAAGATGGTGCACTTATACTTACGCCTTAGGCGTGCGCTGTGTCCTGGATTTGGGGTCCAACAACACAAATATATTGTGCAGGCTTTGTGTGGTTTTGGACAACTTTACCATAGTCACCGGTACATTTAGCTTTGGCAAAAATACGAGCAGCTTTGTGACGGCAATTCTAATTTCGGCACCCTGCAGTGCGGATGGGCTGGAGGCAACTGCCCGGGCGCCTCTCCCGGTACATATGATGCTGACAACTGCTACCCGTTCGACGTATGGTCTTCGTTACCAAGCGGTGACACTTATCTTACGGGACAGCTGATATCGGGTGAGTTCCGTCATACCAATTACCACGCCTATACCTTCGCCTTTACTGTGCGCTGTGTCCTGGATTTGATTTTCAACAAAGCAGAAAGTACAAATGATATTACCATAGTTAAGGCTATTTAATATTAACAGCACTACAGACAAGCTCTGCGACTGGAATGCGCAAGCCGGTACTATTTAGCACTACGATAGCATCGTAGGATGTGAACAAAATTTGTGGTAACGTTAGTGAAAACAAATTCTTGCGAAACACCCACAGATGCTAATGCCGGTTACGGCACCCTGTATTGCGGCAGAGGATACAATGGCTGCCCGGGTGCCACAGAGGGTGACTGTTTTCCGTACCACATATGGTCAAATACAGAGGTAGAGAGCTTTTCCTTTCACAATGCATTGGTTTTGTATGAAGGAGTTTTCTCTATCAGGACGAGCACTTGTGCAGGCACCGGGGGTAATGGCAGATGTGGTCCTTATGCCTTTTCTGTGCGCTGTGTCCTGGATTTGATTTTTAGCAGAAAAAACTATAATGATGCCCATAACAATGACAATGCTGCAAACGCTCTGTGACGTATGGTCCGGTTACGGCACCCTGCAGTGCTTAAATGCGGTCAGCTGCCCGGGTTCTTACAATGGCAACTGCATCCCGCACGCCATATGGTCCAGCAGTTCAGGCGGCACTTACGGTTACCCTTTTCACCTCTATGTAGACACGGGTAATGTCGGTGTACCGTCCACGAACGCCGCTACCGCAGCTTTTACTGTGCGCTGTGTCCTGGATTTAAAACCAGAATCAACACAAGAAAATGCATTGTTTTTCAAGAAAAATTTCATATAGCAAAATTTTACTTTCAGAAGTTTTACGATATATACAGTTTAAAAGATAAGGAATAAAACACAAATGAGAGTCAATTTGCAAACAGGATTTTATAATAACAATTATGCACTCAAAGCCCGAAATACATCTTTCAGGGGCGAAGACAAAAATGACGATAACAATAAAAAAGCTGAAATACAATATATTCCATTAAAAAGCGATAAAACCAGGACGAATCCGATTTACGAAAGAGGATTTGATAATGGTCACGCTATAGGCTACGACGAAGGATGCGAAGACACCAAAAACAAGCAATCAAAAACAATAAAGGCAGCACTTATCGCTCTTGCAGCATTGCAGGCAGCAAATATGTATCAGGGATACAAAACTGATGCCGCAATCTTAGATAACCAGAGTGAAATCGTAGAGAGCCAGATTGACTTATACAATATGATAGACCATATACATTCCGATGTAGTCTTTGGCAGAGAAGAAATTTTAGAAAATTTAGTCGGTGTTATGATTATGATCGATAGTCTTGATCAGCAAAGAAACAGTCTCAAAGAACAGATTGAAGCTTTGCCGGAAGACAGCGATGAAGCAATGGCTTTAAAAGAAGAACTAAAGGCGATTGAGGAACAGTATGAAGCACTGCAGGAAGAATACCGGGATTATATGATAAAATATAATGAACAAAACCAGGACAGCGAGGATGAAGGTATAGAGCCGGATACCAATGAACCAATTTTTGACGGTCCTGTGATAAATTTAAACGCATAAAAACCAAAGATTAATTTCCTCAAGCCACAATAAAAAGATTTTGCACAGCAGACCACTATCCGGGCACAGGGTGAGATTTCACCCATATCGCCCCAGGCTGTGGTGCACTGCATCCCGGATTTGGATGCACAAACCTGTAAACTCCGGCAATACGCACAAAAAACTGTCTTTACTTTACATTTTTATAACTTTTCTCAACAAATTCCATAATTTCACCATCCAAAAGCGTTTCATCAAATGCAATTGTTAACCAGCTTTTTTTATTCATATGATATGCAGGGTAAAAGCCTTCTTTTTTAACCAGAACACCAATTTCTGCTTCATCAAGTTTCAGGTTTATAATATCAATATCACCCTTTGCCCCGGGTATGATTTTATCCCTTTTAATATTCATAATAAGTGCAAACCATTTGCCTGAAGTTTTTCTAAAAACACCTGCATCAGAGGCGTTTTTTTGCCCCTTCCAGGGGAAATCAGGATTAATACTGTATTTTTTATAAATCAATTCGGTAATTCTGTTTGCCTGAGGATAGATAAAATAATTTTCTGTAAAACAATTTTTCAATATATCATATAAAATCTTTTCATATTCTGCCCTGACTTCTGAAGAAAAACCTCCTGTTGTATGTTCCATTCTAAGAGGCAAATATTCTTCCCCGCTTGCCATATCATAAACAACACCGCCCGCTTTGCCATTTTTATCAATGCAAATCTCACATTTAAACGCATCATTCATAAAGATTTTATTCAAAACCCAGCCATCCTGGATTTTATTAAAACCGTATTTTTTTATTTTTTCAAAATCAGGCTTTGCTTTTTTAAATATTTTCTCTTCAAGAATCATCTTTTAACCTTTTTTAGATAATATCATAAATATTGAATTTACAATTTGCCATTTGTTAAAGTTATCGGATATCATTAAAATAAGACTATCCTCAAGAGTGTTAGGGCTTACGGGTTTTAACAGATAGAGGAATTCAAATCGTGGGCGGGGTCATTTTTTATGATTTCCTATTGCATAGATTTCATTAACTGTTTAGTTATTTCAAACAAATTTTCTTACCATGCCTGACTTGTTTTTCAATAAAATTTGTTTTTAGATAAAACCAGATTCCGGCATGATATTGAAATACTTAGCTTGGTCTGATGCAATTATCATTTGATAAAGTATACATTATCAAACCAAATCACCCGCCAATATCAGAAACACAGCTGTACAGTGAAAATTGGTTTTACCCTGTCACAAGCTCTGTGACGCCGGTTCCGGTTACGACACCCTACGCTGCGACTGGGGTAAAGACAGCTGCCCGGGCTCTGCAAATGGTCACTGCTGGCCGTACCACGTATGGTCAGGCACAGATAGCAGCTCAAGTTACTTTGTTCCTGAACTGAATTCGGGCAATTGGAATCTTACAGGCGCTTGTGGCAGCGGCTGGTGTTCTACTACCAACGCATTTACTGTGCGCTGTGTCCTGGATTTGTTTTTTTCAAAGTAAAAAGTATTTATTGCAGGAAAACTGTTGAAAGACGCTTCACTTCAAATTTTTCAATTTTAAGTTTAGTACAACAGATGGTTTTTGTATTTAATAAATGTATGAAACCATGAAAAAAATGCAGACAACTGCTACCCGTACCACGTATGGTCGCAAGAGCCTTTTGGCACGAGCGAGCACTGGGCTCCCGGTTTGGTAAACGGTACATTAAATCTTACGAATGCCTGCAATACTGGTCACTGCTCGTCTACCTATGCCTTTACTGTGCGCTGTGTCCTGGATTTGAACAAAAATTTCATACCCAACAGATAAATTCAAACCACCTATTCTAAAAACGTATTTTTGAAGCCAAATACCCAACATATGTGAAAAACAAACCAAAAACACAGCTTAAAAACATATAAAGAAGCCCCTGAAAAATTTTTCCCACCCTTAAAAACTCAAAAATTTCAAGGTTAAATGTGGAAAAAGTAGTAAGCCCTCCCAAAAAACCGGCTACGATAAATATTTTAAAAACTTCAGGAAACAATTCGGTTTTATTTAATATATAGCCAAAAACAAAGCCTATTAATAAACATCCCAAAAGATTAACAAAAAGTGTACCAAAAATTGATGTCATAAAATATTTTTTAGAAAACCCGGATACAACAAACCTTAAAATTGCACCCAGCCCACCGCCTATAAAAACTGAAATTATTTTATAAACCATAACAGAAAAATCCTCAATTTTGATAAAGATTTACTTATATTTATTCTACATCAATCTTTAAGGATTGTAATAATCTGCAATATCGTCTTCCGTGATTTTATTAGTTGTAATACCTTTGCAGTCGTATTCTGCCAATTCCTTTATTTCATCAGAACTATCCACCGTCCAGACTTCAAAATTAAAGCCGGAATCTTCAAGTATTTTGCTTGAAGTTTTAGAAATCCTGGAAGATTTTAAATCCAAAAATACTTCATTTTTACCGGTTTGTAAATTTTTCAGAGTTTCTATTGTATTTTCATCAACTTCTTTTTTGCTTAAATACCCAAGTCTCGCCTCCGGCATAGCTTTTGCCATAGTTTTAAGATAATCTTCATTAAAACTTATCCAGGTAATTTTGTCTTCCAGACCGGCATTTTTTACTGCATCAACAAGAGCTTGTGCTTTTTCATCATTAAAATCTGTAGTTTCTTTTAATTCAACATATAAATTCAAATCATTATCACTTGCACAGCTTAAAAGTTCATCAAAACTTGGAATCTTGGTGCCTTTAAAATCATTAGAATACCAGGAACCAAAATCGTATTCCAACAATTTATCATAGGTCATATCTGAACATTTCCTTGGAAAAAATAACCGCCAGCCATTTTCTTTTCTTGCAGTCCTGTTTATTGTGGCATCATGTAAAATAACAGGCACGCCATCTTTTGTCCATTCGATATCGCATTCTACTGTACTATAACCTTTTTCAGCCGCAGCAACAAAGGCAGGAATGGTATTTTCAGGAGCAGTTTCCGTATATCCCCTGTGCGCAATAACTTTTACCTGATTTCCAGCTCTATCAATATCTACGGTATCTGAGGCATCCTGAATATCATAGATATTTTGCGCGCCTTGCAAAAAGATATTCCCATCAAAAGCCTGGTTAAAAGATACAGAAAAGGGCAGTCCTGCTTCCAAGGTACTGTTTTGATTACCGTATAAATATCTGCTCTCTATAGCATTTACGCTCATATTTCTCTATCTATTCCTCTTATAAAGATAAAAAATACATCCCGCTAAAAATTGTCAGATAATAAGAAAACTTTTACAATATATTTTACATTTTAAATGGCAAGGATTAACTGCAATATTTTTAAATATAGAGCCCTG
>CAJULH010000026.1 GCA_910587175.1 Candidatus Gastranaerophilales bacterium
GGGACATTTTGGATAAAGCGATTAAAAAGTAGTGTTTACAGTTATTTGACAGATTTTGAAGTAAGTTTGAAAATAACGCCGTTTACCGGAATGACGTTGTTTGTTGGAGAAACACTGTTTGCCGGAGCGATGTCATTTGCCGGGATTATGCTTATTTAACAGAGTGGCATTGTTTGTTAAATACAAGACCACGGTTGTTATATAAAGCCATTATATAAGTTTTTCTGCTAAATCCAGCGCCTGACGGCTTTTTTCTACATTGTGCACACGAACAATATTAATTCCTTTTAGTGCAAAATAAAAACTTGCCTGTGCCGTGAGTGAATTCAATGCCTCTAAATCAGCAGTGTCTTTTAGCAGACTTTTTATAAATCTTTTCCTTGAAAGCCCTGCAAGCACCCTGAAACCCATACTTTTAAACTCTTCAATGCGGGATAAAATTTCAAAATTCTGTTCATTATTCTTTGCAAAGCCAAAACCCGGGTCTATTATTATTTTTTCAGGTGCAATTCCTGCATCTAAAGCCTTTTTTACCCTGTCGTAAAGCTCAAAATAAACTTCTTCCGCTGTATTTTTATAATTACAAAGAGTGTCCATATCTTTCGGGGTGCCTCTTGAGTGCATTATGATAATATCTGCCCCCGTATCTTTTATGGTGTTAGGCATATTTTTATCCCAGGTTAACCCCGAAACATCATTTATAATGTCTGCACCCAATTCCGCTGCAGCTTTTGCAGTTTTAGAATTTCTTGTATCTATGCTGATTTGAATTTCTCTGCAGGCTGTATTATTCTTTAACTCTTTTATAACGGGTGTTATTCTTTTGATTTCAATATCTGCAGGAATGGGTTCACTTCCTGGGCGTGTACTTTCTGCGCCAATATCTATAATTCCGGCACCATCTTCAATCATTTTAAAAGCGTGCTTTATTGCGCATTTTGGGTCTAAAAATTTTCCGCCGTCCGAGAATGAGTTTTCCGTTATGTTTAAAATACCCATAATTTTTGGCAGCGCGAGTTTTTTGACTGTGCCATCCGTATTTATATATCCTTTTTCATAAATTACAATTTGTTTTAAAATTTCTGCAGAAACTTTATCAAGCGAAAATTGCTGCAAATTTAATTTGTCAGCCACTGTTTTAAGCTGTGATACGGTTCCCGAAAGGACTGCGTTCGAAAGTTCAATATTGTGGGTCAAAACATTATGATGTACTGCAGCATCGCATCCTGATGATAAGGCAGTTTGCTTTATAATGGTTGCAGCTTCAGGTTTTAAATCATAAATTTTAATATTTAGAAATTTGTGTTTTTGTACCCCAAAACCAAGGTATGATTGGCTAAAACCAACATTTTGAATTTCTTTTTCAATGTTTTCGGGTAAAATTCTTCTTACTTTAAATTGCATTTTACTATTTTACAAATATAATAGAGTAACATATGACATATTAATACAAATAATTTAATTTTAGGAGATATAAAAAATGAGCGAACAAACAATTGTTAAACTTGCTGCAAATGTAAGAGAAGAAGATAAAAATCCCCGTCAGTTAAGAAGTGAAGGCAATTTGCCTGCTACAATTTATGGCAAGGGTATGGAATCTAAAAGCATCCAGATTGATGCACATGAATTCAAGATGGCGTATAAAAATGCTCCTGAAGCTGTTTATGAAATTGCGGTTGGTAAAGAAAAATTCAAAACTATCGTTCAGGAAGCGCAAATACACTATTCAACAAACACTATAATGAATGTTGAATTCAAGACTGTATAGCACGCATTGCGTTGCATAAAATATATTTTACATATGCCGGGTTTAGTTTTCTTCCAGATTATCAATTGAAGAAGAATAAAACTCGGCATATTCATTTAGCGAACTTACAAAATGGTCGTATCTTTCCATCCGAAGTTTCAGCCATCCAAGCATAGGGTTTGAACCTGTCACTTTTACAATTCTTGTTTGTGCAAAGCATTTTCTTGCAGCGTTGTATTTCTCTTCAAAAAATGTCTGACACTTGCAGTTTAATTCATCTACAAGGTCATAAAGTGTTTTAAGCCAAGCGCTTTGTACATTTGATTCATCAATTCTGAATTCCAAAACTGTGTTTTCTGCCATTTTTTATGCCTCATTTTTTATGTAAACTGCGATGGTTTGAAAATCTTTCTTGTGTAAAAGATTTAAAATAGGGTATAATCTGGTGACGGGTAATGATTAAAAGGTTTGCTGCGGTTATTTTGTTTGCTGTATGCGACAATTATAGTATGTTTTAATTATATCAGAGTTTTGTCGCTTTTAAAGTGATAAACAGGGGAAACTATGGGATTTTGTAAAGTTTTGTTAAATGGTAATGTGTTGTTTGAAAGAGCAAGGCTTATGGATTCATTTTTTGAGAGATTATCCGGACTTATGTTCAAAAAAGAAATCAGCTGTGATGCTTTTGTTTTCAAACATTGTGCCTGCATTCATTCATTTTTTTGTGTCATTCCTTTTAATGCTTTATTTATCGGCAAAAATGGAAAAATCTTAAATCATTTTTCAAATATTAAAAAAAACAGGATTTTACCGCCCTTTTTTAATGCAAAGTATGTGATTGAATATTTAAATAAACCGCTTTGTATTAAGGAAGATGATATAATTGAAATTGTTTTCGATTGAAGCCTAAAGTTTAAGAAGTTCAGCGCTTTATATCACGAAAGATGAAACTATGCCAAAAACCAATGTATCAAAATTTGTATTGGAACAGGTAAAGATGATGCCCAAACTGCCGGGGTGTTATCAATATTTTGATGCAAAGGGCGAGATTATTTATGTTGGTAAGGCTAAAAACCTCTTCAACCGTGTGAAAAGCTATTTTACTTCCAATGATTCCATAAAAGTAAATGTTATGGTGCCAAAGATTGCAAAAATCGAGTGCATTGTAGTGGATAGTGAAGTGGAAGCACTTATTTTGGAAGCTGAGCTTATTAAAAAATATAAACCCCGTTATAATATTTTGCTTAAGGATGATAAAAAATTTCCCTATTTTCTTGTGACGGATGAGGATTATCCGCGCATAACGGTTGTGAGAAAGGCTAATAAAAATCCGCAAAAAGGTAAATATTTTGGACCATACACGGATTCAAGAGCAATGTGGGCGACACTTGAGCTTCTTGGGAAGATTTTTCCTTTGAAAAAATGCAAAACGCCAAAGTTTAATTCGCGCCCCTGTCTTTATTATGACATAGGACAATGCACTGCTCCTTGCCAGAAGATGATAACATCTGAAGAATATAAAAAGATTTTAAAAGATGCAATGATGTTTCTATCAGGAAGGCAGTCAGAGCTTTTAAAGGCACTTGAAGCCGAGATGAAAAAGTATTCTAAAAATCTTGAATTTGAAAAGGCTGCAAGGTATAGAAACTCTTATCTTGATGTTAAAAAGACTATGGAAAAACAGAAGATTGTTTCTGAAAATTCTAAGCTAAATCAGGATTTCATTGGAATAGTTAAGCAGAATAATCTTTATTCCGTAAGCATTTTAGAGGTTCGTGAAGGGCGGCTTATAAATAAAAAAGATTTTGATTTTTCAAAATATTCTACAGTTCAAGGCGATACCGATGTAACTGCGGAAGCTGCGGGCGGCGGCGGAGCAGTAGATGAAGTTGCAGAGATTTCAAAGGCTGTAATGAGGGAATATTATTCTATTTTAAATGATGCCGATATTCCAAAATCAATAATTATGGCTAATTTGCCTGAGGATAAAACAGTTTATGAAAAGTGGCTCAGCGGCAGGAGCGACAAAAAGGTGACCCTCTCTGTGCCTAAGGGCAAAAAGGAAGAAGAAATCCTTGCCCTTGCGCAGAAAAATGCCGAGTTTAACGTTGAACAGCTTCGTCTGAAAGAATTTGCGGCTCTTCAAAACGACTATAACGAAGTCGGGGCTTATATTCAGGAAAAACTCGGGCTTTCAAAATTTCCGCATACTATTGAATGTTATGATATTTCACACATTCAGGGTACAAATACCGTTGCAAGCCGCGTTTTCTTTGAGAACGGAATGCCAAAAAAATCCCAATACCGCAGGTATAAATTGAGAACAATTAAAAAAGGCGAAGTGGATGATTTTAAAAGCATGAGAGAAGTTTTATCCCGAAGATTTAAAAGAATGCAAAACGGGGATGACGCGGCGCCTGATTTAATTATAATAGATGGCGGAAAGGGGCAGCTTTCAAGTGTTTATTCTATTATGAAAGAATTCAACCTGAATATTGACCTTGTGTCCCTTGCAAAAAGAGAAGAAGAGGTCTTTAAGCCAAATGAATCAAAGCCTGTAATTTTCCCGATAAAATCTCCTGCGCTCCATCTTTTTCAGCGCGTGAGAGATGAAGCCCACCGTTTTGCTGTTACGTATCATAAAAAGCTTAGAAGCAAAGACATGTTGGAATAGTTTGTGTTTTGTCTTAGTTTAACTTTTGTAAAGTTTTTGATTCCATGATGGAAAAATTTTGCTTTTAATTTTTTTTCTTAAGTGTTATAATAGTAGTAATAAAATCATGTGGTGCCTGTAAAAGAGAATCCGGCTGTTTGGCAAGAGCTCTGAAAGGTAAGTGTTGATATTAATTAAAAAGGGAATTTGAATAATGAATTTAAAACATGGGTCACTTGAAAGCGTAATACTGAATTCTTTATGGGAACTTGAAAAGTGCGGTATTTATAAAAATTCGGTTAAAGATGTTTTTGAATATATAAACCAGTCAAATAGCACCAAAAGAGCATATACTACAATAAAAACCGTTATGGACAGGCTTTATGAAAAAGAAATTCTTTTAAGATTAAAACAGGGAAAGAAATTTTACTACAGAACCGCTTATTCAAGCAATGACATAATTACAACCTCTTTGAAAAAAATTGCAACACAATATTGTGGCGGGGATATGTCAAAACTGGCATCTATTGCTGCAAATATTTCCTCTATGCAGTCCCAGGTAAGGGTATAGCTTTTGAAACCGTCTTTTTGGGCTGAAATTGTTAAAAGAATAAATAATTTTTTATATACAAAGCCAAAAATAAAAAAGCCCGTTGTTTCAAAAGAAGATATTATTAAACAGAGAAAAGAAATTTCAAATGTTCTTTTTGATGTGCTTTCAGGCAAACAATCAGTGCTTGATGCAGTTTTGCATTTTCCGAAGAGTTCCCCCGATTCAAGTGTAAACGTTTGTTTCCATATTTTGGTACATCTTGAAGCTGATGAGGATATCAGAGCAAAAGACCCGTTGTATAAAGAAGAACAGGATGAATTTATTTTATACGTGGCAGAGTTATTACAAAAAGGCGAAAATATTCCAATTAATATAATAAATGAGTATAATGGGTTTTATAAAGAGACCCTTGTGTATCCCGAAATAAATAAAGAGACGGTTATCGCAAGGCTTAAAAAGTTTATAAACCTCTAAGGAAATAAATTAGAAAGTGTTTGTAAAATTTCATAAAAATAAAATAAAAGCCCAGAGTATTATTGAATTTTGCCTGACCTTTATTCTTGTGGCTTTTTTATTTTTTTTCATAGCTGAATTTGCCATATACCTGCAAACCCTTTATAGTGTGCAGACCTTTAGTGATGAAATTAATGCAAATCTTGTTTTGTACAAAGGTTCAAATGTTTGCTCCGCATATAATGACGAAGTTTTGGATTTGATTAATTCCAAAGCGCAAAAATATTTAGAAAAAAAATTAGATTTATCTTACGAGAAAAATGCTTCGGATATTGCAAAATTTACATCTAAAAAGAAATTTTTAGACAAAGATATTTTAAAAGTTGAGATACTTTGCAATTCTTCAAATGAAAGCTTTATGACAAGAAGTACTTATTTATACAGGGGGCTTTTTATATTTAAAACAGGAAAACCGGTATCAAGCCTTTCCAGTGTTCAAACGCCGAAATTTTGATACCTGTTTCTCTCATAGCTTTTTGTTGTTTTTGTAAAGAAAATTAATTAAATTGCCAGCTTTATACTTAGTTTGCTATCTTTTAGTTTGTAGTGTTTATAAAGGAAAATCAAATTGCAGACCGTTGATATTATTATTCCTGTGTATAATGAAGAAAAAACTATTGAGAATATACTTGAAATCCTGGAAAATACGGATTTTTGCGGTCTGGATAAAAATTTTATAATTGTCGATGATTGTTCCACTGATGCCACCAGAGATATATTAAAAAAATATGAAGACAAATACACGGTTGTCTACAAAGAAAAAAACGGCGGGAAGGGCTCTGCGGTTTATGCCGGGTTTCAAAATGCAAAAGGCGATATTGTAATAATTCAGGATGCAGACCTTGAATATAATCCTTCTGATTATGCACCTCTTTTAAAGCTTATAGTGGATGGTGAGGCTGATGTTGCATATGGTTCAAGATTTTTAGGCACACCGTTTAAAGATTTTATGTTTTTAAGCTATGTTGCAAATAAATTTTTAACGTTTTTAACGAATCTTTTATATGGTACAAAGTTTACAGACATGGAGACCTGCTATAAGGCAATGAAACGTGAGTTTGTGCAGGATATGAAGATAAACTCAAGAAAATTTGACCTTGAACCTGAAATTACTGCAAAGCTTGTAAAAAAGGGTGCAAAGATTAAAGAATTGCCTATAAAATATAATGCAAGAAGTTATGAAGACGGCAAAAAAATCACGTATAAAGACGGTCTTATGGCAATTAAGGCATTGTTTTATTACAGATTTTTTAACTAACTTTACATTTTGTTAATCTTTTTTAGCGGTAAAAATGTTTGTTGTATCATTTTGTATATAAAAGTTCCCCGAAACAAATTTTAGAGAGTAAGGATGATATGGCAGAGTGCGCTGCAGAATATAATGCAGAAAACGAATTTAAACATTATACCGTTATGTTAAACGAAGCGGTAGATGCACTTTTGGTATCTGAAAATCCGGATAAAATTTTTGTAGATGCTACTCTTGGCGGCGGCGGGCATAGCAGCTTAATAGCATCAAGGCTTTCTGATAAGGGAAGACTTATTTCTTTTGATGTGGACGCTGATGCGATTTGTGCTGCTCAAAAGAAGCTAAAGGGGTATAAAAATGTCACAATTGTAAATGATTCCTATGTTAATATAAAAGAAAATCTGCAGAAACTTGGCATAGAAAAAATAACCGGCGGGATAATATTTGATCTTGGCGCCTCATATCATCAATTAACAAAGGCGGAGCGGGGGTTTAGTTTTACAAAGGATGCAAAACTTGACATGCGGTTTAACATGGAGCAGGAATTTTCAGCATGGGATGTTGTGAATAAATACAGTTTGGATGAACTTGTAAGAATTTTTTCAGAATATGGCGAAGAAAGGTTCTCCAGAAGGATTGCGAAGGCAATTGTTGAAAACCGTCCGCTTAATACAACTTCACAATTATCTGAATTAATTGTAAAATCAACACCAAAAATCAAATCTAAAATCCACCCTGCAACCAGAGTATTTCAGGCTTTGAGGATAGAGGTGAATTCAGAGTTGTTAAATTTTGAAAATACATTGAATGAAGTGGTTACATTATTAGATGCGGGTGCTATAATTAGTGTTATAAGTTTCCATTCTTTGGAAGACAGACTTACCAAAAACGCATTTAAAGATTTTGCACGAGAATGCAGATGTGATAGAAATAAACCAAAATGCGAATGCGAAGGGAAGCTTATGGAAATCATCACAAAAAAGCCCGTTGTGGCATCGGATGATGAGATTAAAATAAATCCACCCTCAAGAAGTGCAAAGCTTCGTGTTGCGAAGAGGGTTTAGATAAAGGGAGAGAAGATTTTGAGCCTGTTGACATTTAAAAACGGCAATATTCAAAATAATGCGCAATCCTTGGAGAATGAGAAATTTCAAGGTGCAGGCAGGGCTTTTGGCTTTAAATCGAATGTAAAATCCCCGTTATCCAATCCTGTTGCAGATAAAAAGAACCAACCTAGAAGATTAAACAGTCAAAGTGCCCCGCAAAATCAAAATCAGATAATAAGCGGATACTTTGTAAAAGAGAAATCTTATAAGGAAATGGTAATAGCAAGAATTAACAACTTTTTATGCGGCATTTTGGCACTGCTTGTGATGGTGTGTCTGGTTAGCTATTATTTTGTAATTAATGGCGAAATGCAGCTCAATCAAATCAGAAAAGAAACACTTGCAATAAATTATGACAATGAAGATATGCAGCACAAACTTGATATTTTGCAGTCTTTTTCAAATGTTGATAAGCAGGTGACAAGGACTAAGATTCTTCAAACCGCAAAACAGGTTATAGAGCTTTCTGCGGCAAATCTTCCTAATGTGGATTTAGAAAATAAAAATGTTTCTCCCGTGCCCGGCTGGTCTATGGGCTATTAAATTTATTCTTGGGAGGGCACTTTTTGGACAAGGATAAATACAGGGATTTTGATAAAAGAATCGGCTGTTTGCAGTTTTGCTTCCTTGCCTTTATTGTATTTTTTTTACTATATCTGTTTTTGCTCCAGATCTTTGATATAAGGCATTATAAAGACAGGGCAAAAACCCAAAGGGCATCGAAATTATTTGTACTCAGGGGGGAAATATTAGACAGGAACGGTTTTAAGCTTGCTGTTGATGAAACTTCGTTTGATTTATATGCTCATCCGAAATATTATGACCACACGCCGCAGGAGCTTGCAGATAAGCTTTATCCGTATGTTGGTGGTGATAAGACAAGGCTTGTGCAGATATTGTCATCTGATGACAGTGTTATTCTTGTTAAAAAATCCATTACAAGAAAAGCCGCTGACGGCATAAGAGGATTAAAGCTTCGGGAAGTGTCGCTTGAGGTTAAAAACAAGCGCGCATATCCTCAAGGTTCTCTTGCTGCACATGTTCTGGGGTATTATAATTCCGATGCCGATGTGGCTGCGGGTGTTGAATATATTGCAAAAGATTATCTTGAATATTTTGATAAGTCTATAACTTATGAAAAAACACCTAACGGTGATTTAATATACAATCTTTCTACAAATCCGGAGGATGTTTCTGCGCCAATTAAGGGTAAAACATTAAATTTAACCATAGATTCGGCAGTCCAGCATGTTTGTGAAAAGCATCTGTACCGTGCTATACAAAAAACTTATGCCCTAAGAGGGGCTGTAATTGTTATGGATCCAAAAAGTGGGGAAGTTCTTGCTCTTGCCGTGTATCCTTATTATGATCCAAATAATTACAGGAAATATTCCCTGCTTGAGATGAAAAACTGGGCGCTTACGGATGTTTACCCGCCCGGATCAACGTTTAAAATAATCACTGTTGCATCTGCTTTTATAAACGGGAAAATTAACAAATATACAAAGATTTTAGATACCGGCAAAATTAAAATCGGATGGTGGGAAATTCAAAACCACGATTATGAAGAAGATAAGGCTCCGGGGCTTATTGACCTTGTCTATCTTTTTCAGCACTCCAGCAACGTTGCCAGTGTAAAGGTGGCACAAAAGATGGATGACCAGGAGTTTTATGATACTCTTGAGATGTTTAATTTCGGGCAGAAAACAGGAATTGATCTTCCGGCAGAATCAGCAGGGATTTTGCCAAAGCCTAAGAATTGGGACAGCGCTACCCATGGTTCAATGGGATACGGCTATGGTACATCAGTTACAGCAATTCAGATGGCTGCAGCAGTTTCAGCTATTGCAAACGGGGGAGAATGGATTACTCCGCATATTATAAAATACCCTCCAAAAGAGGCAGAAGAAAAGATTATAAGGCGCAGAATAATGACCCCTGAGATGTCTAAGGATTTGACAGATATTTTGGTTGAATCTATAGACAGAAGTAAATCGATTGCAAGAATGAAAGATTTCAGACTCGCCGCAAAGACCGGTACTTCAAGACGTCCAAAAGATAATGGTGTAGGTTATACAAATAAGATGTATACATCAATGGTTGGCTATTTGCCTGCATCAGACCCAAAACTTTTAATTTATATTGTAATAGACAGTGCCAAAGGTGATGTTTGGGGTTCTACCGTTGCTGCTCCGATTTTCAGAGATATTTCAACCGAGCTTGCAAGAATTATGAACCTTACTCCTGACAGGGAACATCCTCTAGATATTAAATAATATGTAGTTTTATCAAGAATTTAACAAAAAATATTTTTGGGTTTAGAATATTATTGAGTAAATTTATCATAATATTCGCGACTGAACGGGGAGATATAATGGAACTTGGCAAAATAATTAAATCAATTGAACCAAAAGAGGTTTTAAATTATAAAGACGTTGATATTAAGGGAATTTCATACAATTCTAAAACAATAAACAGCCACGAAATTTTTGTTTGTCTGAAGGGCGAGCATGTGGATGGTCATGATTTTGCACAGATGGCTTTTGAAAAAGGAGCTGTGGCTTTAATGACAGAAAAGCCTTTAAATATTGAAATACCACAGCTTGTTGTGGAATCATGCCAGCAAAAAATTGCTGATTTAGCCTGCTGTTTTTACCATAACCCCTCATATGAGCTGAATTTAGTTGGTGTTACCGGTACAAACGGTAAAACTACCGTGACACACCTTGTGCAGAAAATAATTGAACAAGATCAAAAAAAATGTGCATTGATTGGTACTTTGGGATATAAGCTCTCGTCTTCCGATGATTATCTTGAAGCTAAACACACAACACCGCAGGCGCCTGAGCTTCAAAAAACGCTTTCAAAGATTTTAAAGAAAGATATTTTAAATGTGGTAACAGAAGTGAGCTCCCATGCGCTTGAACAGTCAAGGGTAAGGGGCTGCAGATTCTCAGGTGCCGTGCTTACAAATCTGACACAAGATCATCTTGATTTTCATATTACGATGGAAAATTATTTTAAGGCGAAAGCAAAATTGTTCCGGGGACTTCAAAAGGGTGCTTTTGCTGTTATAAACAATGATGACAAATGGGCTGAAAGGTTTTTAGCCGAAGTGCCTGAAGGGGTAAATATTTTAACTTATGGTGTAAAGAAAAATTCCGCTCTCATGGCAAAAAATATAGAATTTACTTCCCGCGGGGTGAATTTTGTTTGTGCTTGCGGGGATGAAACCGAAGAAATAAAGCTTCATCTAAACGGTATGTTTAGTGTTTACAATGCTCTTGCTGCAATAGGGGTAGGTATTTCTCTCGGGATAAGCATGAAGACTTGCAAGGAGGCCCTTGAAAATACAAAATCAGTTGCCGGACGTTTTGAAATTGTCAATGCTGACCCCATGGTGATTGTTGATTATGCACATACTCCTGACGGGCTTGAAAACATTTTGCGTGCAGCGCGTGAACTTACTCCAAAAAATGGCAACCTGATTTGTCTTTTTGGCTGCGGCGGAGACAGAGATGCTACAAAGCGTCCTAAAATGGGAAAAATTGCCCAGGCGCTTTCAGATAAAATTGTTATAACATCTGATAATCCACGCTCTGAAGACCCCCAGCAGATAATTACAGATATTCTTTCGGGGTTAAAGTTAATTAATCCGAAAACCGTTTTTGTAGAGCCGGACCGCCATCTTGCAATTGAACTTTTGGCTAAAATTTCAAACAGTAACGACGTTGTTATTGTTGCAGGAAAAGGACATGAAGATTATCAGATTTTAAATGACAGAACAATACACTTTGATGACAGAGAAGAAGTGCAAAAAGTTTTTGCGCCTGTAGATGTCACAAAATAGTCTTTGATACAGAAAATGTGCGAAGAAAGCTTGACAAAAGAAGACCGTAAAAGAGGCTTGTGCACTATAAGTATGTGACTTGCGCGGGGACTCATAGACGGGACCGCGTCTTCGTTGTACAAGCTCTTGAAGCAGGTACATAAAATAAAACGGTCAAAATTTACATTATTTAAATTACTGTCAAATAATTTATTCTTGTATTACAATAGTATTCAGACAGTTTTTGTATTAAAACCTATGACAAAAGTACAGGAAAAACTAGTAATACAAGGTGGCACCCCGCTTAAGGGCGAAGTTTCAGTCGGCGGGGCAAAAAATGCAGTTTTAAAGCTTATGGCTGCAGCACTTCTTTGTGAGGATGTTTCTGTTATAAGAAACGTTCCGGAGCTTTCAGACGTCGAGATTATGCTTGATGTTTTAAAGGAGCTTGGCGCTAAAGTTGCTTATAATAAAGAGGAAAAGTTTTTAACAATTGATGCAACAAATTTGACAAGTGTTCGTGCTTCGGATGCTTTTGTATCAAGGATGAGGGCATCTTTTGTTGTTTTAGGTCCTCTTGTTGGCAGGATGAAAGAAGCTTATGTGGCACTGCCAGGGGGCTGCCAGATTGGTGAAAGACGTGTTAACTTTCATATCAAGGGTTTGCAGACATTAGGCTGCGAGTGCAAGCTTGATAACGGATATGTCCATGCCAAGGCTGCAAAGCTTGTCGGTGATGATATCTGTTTTGATATTCCATCTGTTGGTGCCACTGAAAATATTATGATGGCGTCTGTGCTTGCAGAAGGTACTACAAGGATACAAAATGCCGCACAGGAGCCTGAAATTGTTGATCTTGCCAACTTTCTGATTACAATGGGTGCAAATATTGAGGGCGCAGGAACAAGCGAAATCATTGTGCATGGTGTAAAACAAAAGGATTTGCACGGTGTTGAATATACTACAATTCCAGATAGAATTGAGGCGGGGACTTTCATGTCTGCAATATTGGCTTCCCGCGGCAAGGGGATAATAAGGAATGTATACCCGAATCATCTAACTATTTTTACCGGAAAACTTTTAGAAATGGGCGCAAAAATAAGGCTTGTTGAACCTTATGCAATGGAGGTTTCAGCCGACAGAAGACTTGATGCCATGAATTTTATCACCCAGCCGTATCCCGGTTTTCCTACCGATTTACAAGCTCTTGCAATGACGCTTTTATCTACTGCAAACGGCGTAAGTGTTGTAACTGAAAGTTTGTATGAAAACAGATTTATGCACATTTCAGAACTTTGGCGTATGGGTGCAAACATCAGGCAATCCAAAAACCATGCAATTATAAAAGGGGTGGATACGCTTGTCGGGACAACCGTTCAATCAACTGATTTAAGGGCTGGTGCAGCTCTTGTAGTTGCGGCAATTATGGCAAAAGGGGAGAGCGAAGTTAAAAATCTTCACCATATTGACAGAGGTTATGAGAAATTTACGGAAAAACTTCAAGGGCTCGGGGTGAATGTCCAGAGGGTGCCATATGACGCAAAGGACTATGAAACACTTGACAATAATGAGGTTTGTCGTTCAAAATAGAATTGTAAACTGAAAGGATATTATGGCAGGTACATATAAAAGATGGTATGACCATGACCCTTTGTTGATGCAGGTAATTGATCTGTTAAAGTCTTATCCGAATGAATTAAAGGCGCAGGCTGAATGTTTTTTAAAAAAGGTTGAAGAGCAGGTTTCAAAAGAAGCCGTAGACAGGTTTTATGATATGGTAAAGCCTATGATACTTGGAAACAGATGGTATGACCATGACCCCGTGCTATCTAAAACGGTTGAGCTTTTAAGGGTGGTGCCGCAGGAAATTCAAAAGCTTGCTGCGGACAATTTCATAAATGCCCTAAAAGAAAGCGGTGTTACTATTGAAAAAAATATCTGAGAATATTTTTTATTCCGTTTAATATTCCTCTTGATTTTTTTAATTTCTCCATCGCCTTTTCTGCTGCATTTGTTTTTAAATTGTATTTTGTTTTATAAAATGAATTATTTAAAATTTTTTTCATTTTCATTGTATTTATCATAGCTTCTTCGTATTCCGGGCTTTTTGATAATTTTTGCTCAAATTTGGAAATCTCTGCTTCCGACATTTCTCCGTCAAGATATGCCGAAATTTCCTCCTGCATTCTCTCTCTTTCTTTTATAATTTTTCTTTTTTTCTCTGCTTCGTTAAATAACTTTTTTACAATGGTATATTTCTCCATACAGGGAGGACAATTTCTAAGGTGTATTGTTACCATTTCCTTGCATTTATTATCAAGGTTATCTTCCACATAATGGGTTAAAAGTTTTCCTATTATAGTGCAGGTTAAATTTCCTTTTAGCATTTTATAATCCTTTTTATATGTTTAGCACATGTACGGTTTTATGTATTCCTGCAGTTTGCATCTTGCCCTTGCAATACGTGATTTTACGGTACCTATGCTTGAATTTGTTGCACGTGCAATTTCATCATAGCTAAGCCCCTGGATTTCCCTCATTACTATTGCCATTTTAAAAGGTTCTTTTAATTTGTCGATGGATTTTTTAATCACAAGGTCCAGTTCATCATTTAATATACAATTTTGCGGACAGGTTGTATTGTCCGGTATTTCAAATTCTTTTTTGTCTTCTTCGCATTCATTTTCTGTCACTATTTTTATAGGTATTTTGCGTTTTTTCCTTAGTGAATCATAAAATTGCCTTATGGTTATTTGATTTAGCCAGGCTCTGAATGTTTTTGGATTTTTTAGTTTTTTTATGTTCTTTGCAACTTTGAATAATACTTCCTGCGTCAAGTCTGAAATATCATCACATCTTGCGTTCATATAGTATAGTGTGGCGTAGATGTTCTTTTCTTCGCGCCGCACAAGTTCTTCAAGCGCTTCATAGTCATCATTTTGCGCTTTTTCTATAAGTTCTTCGGTTGTATTATTCTTGAATTTTATTTTCATAGATTAATAAATAAACAATATTGTCTTAATTATCCACGTTCTTTGTTATATAATCACTTTGGCAGTATATGGGGCATAAAGATTTGAAGAGAATAATTGATGTAAATATAAACCGTGCAACAGAGGCGCTCCGTGCACTTGAAGAAATTGCAAGATTTTATTTAAATGATGCCAAAATGTCTGAAGCGCTTAAAAATATGCGCCATTTTCTGTGCAATTTTTTTGACGGCGAATATTCTTCCCTTTTAAGTTCGCGTGATACCGTAAATGATGTCGGAGTGAAGATTCAAAACCCCACTAAACAAAACCGTAATATAAATATCGAAAATGTTTTTAAATCAAATATCAAAAGGCTGCAGCAAGCTCTGAGGATGCTTTCCGAGTACGGGAATCTTCCTGAAAATTTAAGATATGAAAGCTATACGCTTGAAAAAGAAATGTTTGAAAGGCTAAAGATGAATATTAAAAAATATTTGCTTGAAAACAGAAGATTATACCTTGTGACGAATTCTGACAAATTTAATTCTGATGATGAATTTTTAGACAGAATTGCCCTTGCTCTGAAGGAAGGGGTTGATATTATTCAGCTGCGCGAAAAAAACCGTCCGGCAAAAGAAATCATTAAGCTTGGTAAAAGGATAAGAGAGCTTGCCAGCAATTTTAATGCGCTTTTTATTGTGAATGACAGAATTGATATTGCAAAAATTGTTAAAGCTGATGGTGTTCATCTTGGTCAGGATGATATTTCACTTGATATTGCAAGGGAAATACTCGGAGATGAATATATAATAGGTATTTCAACACATTGCCCTGATGATGCGCTTTGCGCAATGAAAGGCGGGGCGGATTATATAGGTGTGGGACCGGTGTTTAAAACACCAACAAAACCCGGAAGAATTCCTGTGGGCTTAGAATATGTAAAATGGGCGGGCGAGAATGTAAATATTCCGTTCTTTGCAATAGGCTCCATTGAGCCGGATAATATTGATGACGTTATAAAAGCGGGAGCAAACAGGGTTGCTGTTGTGCGTGCCATTATGAATAGTGAAAACCCAAAAGAAAACATTCAAAAAATTCTTTCGAAGCTTTCTTAATCAGGTTTGTTTTTAAATTCAAATGCGCTGTGTCCTGTCCGGATTTTAACTACTTTGAAAATTGGACTAAGCGGTATATTCTTTTTCAAGTTTTTTAATTTTCCTAAATAAAATTGCATTTGAAATAATACTTGCAACAAATATTCCGCATGCCAGTCCTATCCAAAAGCCATTTAAAACTATATTGTACCTGAATGCTAAAAAACACCCTATTGGAATACTTACAAGGGGATATGCAAATGCCATTGTCCACATAATGGGTTTTGTTTCTTTTAATCCTTTAAGGGCGCCGGAGCACGCACATTGCATGCCATCAAACAGTAAAAAACAAAGAACTATACTAAACACCGGCAGACAGGTTTGTACAACAAGCGGGTCTTTTGTAAAAATTTTCAGGAGCGGTTTTGGAAAAACTCCGTAAAGCACCATATTTGTCAGCATATAACCTATTATCAAAATATATCCTGTTAAGGTATATTTTTTGATATTCTGAAGATTTTTCTCTCCGTTTGCAAACCCTACCTTTATTGCGGCAGCATTTGAAATCGAAAGAGGAATCATATAGGTTGCCCCTGTCATTGTTACAATAACGTTGTGGCAGGCAGCATAAAGGGATGAAAATTTACCTACGAGAACTGCGGTTATATTGAATCCTAAAAATTCAAAAAACATTGCAAGCGAGATAGGCCAGCCTGTTTTAACCAAATCTTTTATGTAGCTTTTATACTTTTGCGCTTTTCCTCTGAAAAACGGAATGCAATAAATAAAAAGTACAAATGTCATAAGCCATCTTACAATAAGACTTGCAATAGCAAGCCCTTTAACACCAAGCTCGGGAAAACCCATATACCCGAAAACAAACACTATGTTTAAAAATACATTTAAAAATATTGCAGCAATTACAATTAAATTCGGGAATATAACAATTTCATACGCTTGCAGAAACTCTTTGAAGGCGACAAATAAAAGTCCTGCAAATGTTCCCCAGCTGGATATTTCAAGATATTCAACAACATAGTATGATAAATTTTCAGCAAGTCCCATATAAGGTACAGCAAAAATTATAAGCCTGATTAAAACAAAAAATATAAAACCAATTAGAAGCGAATATACCGTTGTTACCCTGAACAAATTTTTTGAAGGGATTCTCATTCCCCGCAGGTTTGATACAACAGGGGAAATACTTGCCATGAAGCCAACCCCCGCTATAAAAAATGTCATAAAGATTGCAGAGGCAACGCTTATTGCGGCAAGAGTTGTTGTACTGTGGCGTCCTGCGACAATAACATCGCCAATGTTTATGAGCATATTTCCAAGGTTTCCGAGGATAATCGGAATAGAAAGCTCAATAAGCTGCTTTGCGTAGTTTTTGTATTCTGTTAATTTACTGATTATTATATTTGTACTCATTTAAAACATCTTATCAGGGTTCATAATATTATTCGGGTCAAATAGTTTTTTAATTTCTTTCATATATTTTAAAGCTGTGTCCTGCAAGGCAAAATCAAGATATGGTTTTTTTTCTGATCCTATTCCATGCTCTCCGGATAAACTCCCTCCAAGTTCTATGGCAAGTTTGAAAAGTTCTTCCTTTACTTTTTCAAAATTTTCTTTTTCTTTTTCATCGGATAAAACAAGTGCAAAATTCGGGTGGATATTTCCATCTCCGGCATGACCCATAATGCATACTGTTATATTGTATTTTGCAGATATTTCCTGTATGCCTTCAACAAGCGGAACAATTTTGCTTCTGTTGACAACAACATCTTCTGTTGCAACATTTGGTTTTATTTTAGTAACAGCAGCATACGCGGAACGTCTTGCTTTCCAGATTTTTTCATTTTCTTCTTCGCTTGTGCTCTGTATTATTTTCACTGCACCGGATTTTTGAAGTACTTTGTAGAGTTTTTTATTGTCTTCTTCTATTTTTGCACTGCTGCCATCAACCTCTATTAAAAGCGCTGCCTCTTTGTCACAGAGTAATCCTGTCGGGTTGTATTTTTCAATTGTCTGCAATGTATTTTTATCCAATAAATCCAAAGTGGATGGGACAATAAGCGCATTTATAACGTCGTTTACCCCTTTTGCAGCACTAAGAAGAGTGTCAAAATAGCAAAGGGTTACCCTTCTTTTTTCAGGTTTAGGAATTAACTTTAGTGTAACTTCTGATATAACGCCAAGGGTGCCTTCCGAGCCTGTAAACAGCTGGGTCAGGTTATATCCCGTTACGTTTTTTGCAACGTTTGAACCGGTTTCTATAATTTCTCCGGACGGAAGCACAACTTTCAGATTTATGACAAAGTCTTTAGTTGTACCGTATTTAAAAGCTCTTGGACCCCCTGAAGATAGTGCAACAGCTCCTCCGATTGTAGAAACTGCAAGGTTTGAAGGGTCTGGCGGGAAAAAAAGTCCTTCTTTTTCAACCGTTTCCTGAATTTTTTTTACAGTAACATATGGCTCAACTTTTATTGTTAAATCTTCTTTGTTAAAATCCAATATTTTGTCCATCAAAGAAAGATGAAGAACTATACTTTTATCATTTGGCTTACAGCCTGAAGTATGACAGGTTGCTGCTCCCCTTGGTACAATATTCAACCCGTTTTTTGATGCAAAAATAATCAGTTTTTGAATATCTTCTGTTGTTTTTGGAAAACACACGCAAAGCGGGGGTGTGATTTTATTTTTCAAAGGTGCTGTATCAAAAGCGTATGGATAAATATCCTCCTTTTTATCCAAAACTTTGATGTTTAATTTTTTAATTTTATCGACTAGTTTTTGCATAAGCAATATTATACTTTAAACAAAGTTAAATATTGAAAATGATAAATATGTATGTTTTAATATTCGGAACATTTTGTGTTTTAAGACGTCTTTCGTAATATATGCCGTATTTGCTGATATTAAGCCGGGAAGGAGTGTGATTTTACTGGTAGTCTTTCCCGGTTTGTTTTATGTTTTGGCGTTAAAAATTTAAATTTATCTAATTTATACAGATATTATTGTATAAAATAAAATGCCCAAAAGAAGGCAAAGCCTTGCTTTGGGCATAAATATTAAACCTATTTTCCCTATCCGTTATTAATTAAAATTAACTAATTAATTTTTATACGAGCTTGATTGCGCCATTTTTAATGTCTTGATCCATAGCCTGGGACATTTGTTCTTCTTCTGCCCTTGCTGCGGCAAGCTGCGTTTGTATTTGCTCTTGTTCTAATTCAAGCTGCTGCTGTTTTGCGTTTATTTCCTGGAGCATGCTGTCTTGTTGTGCCTGGAAGACAGACTCCATATTCATTTTTTCAAAGCTATAGTTTAAGTTTATTTCATCCAATGCTGATTGTAGATTTAATTGAGATTGATAATCAGAGCTATTACCAGAGGAGCTTCTTGCTTGTTTTAAATAGTTTAGCTTGTCAACATTTAGTTGAGAGAGGCTTTGGTTTTGCATCATTCCCAAATATCTTTGAGCATATGAAGATTGGTTTGCTAATGTTTGTTGCTCTTGGCTGATTTGAATCAGACGATATTCAAGGTTTGATATCCTCTGTTTCAATGTCATTTTTCTGAGCGATAATGTTACCCAGCCCATAAGTGTACTCTCCTAAAAGTTGTTTTTGTAATCTCTCGTGTGGTTATAATCTCTACACCATGATAAAAAATTTCTTTTTTAAAAAATTGCCTTTTTTCTTTACAAATATTAAGTTTTGTAACAGTATATACGATTTCTGCAATTCGTATATACTAAATGTTTTTATATAAATGTAAGTGAAACATAGATATGGTTAGTGTTTAAGGTAAAATTACAATTAGCTTAACGGCTACGGACTTTATGGAGAAAGTTTAATTTTATCCGCAAAAAATACTATTTTTATGCGGATTTTATTTTGCAAAGATTTAAAAAATCATTATTTTGAAGCATTAATGCTCTTAAAAGTTGCAATATAATATTTTATTATGAAAAGATTAATAGTAATTTCAGGAAAGCAGTATTCAGGAAAAGACACTGTTGCAAAAATTTTACTTGAAGAGTTAAAAATCTTTAAAAGAATAGGCATAGGCGATGCCATAAAAATAATGTATGGCAGGCAAAATAATTTGACATATGATGAAATTGAGGCTGATAAAGCTACCTACAGAACCGGTTTAATTGAGCTTGGAGACTGGGGCAGGCGCCAGGACCCTGATTTTTGGCTGAATGAAATTTTAAAAATGGACGAAGATGTTATTGTACCGGATTTAAGGCTTGAGCATGAACTGGATGTTTTTAGAGCAAATAATGCCTATATGATAAGGGTTGAAGCAAACCTTGAGGCGCGTAAAACCCGCGGGGTTATTACAAACGAGAATGACTTAACCGAGATTGCGCTTGATAATTACAAGGCTTGGAACTATAAAATAGACAACAGCTTTGATTATGAAACCCTGAAGAATAATGTTAAACCTTTAATTAAAAACATTCAGGAATATTTTAAAATATAACTACACTGCTTCTTCGAAGCTGTTTGTGATGTGGTTTATATATTCTAAAAGCTGGGCAAAATATGCAAGGTCGCATTCGCCGCTTGCAATGATGTCGCACTCGTTTCTTGCGGGCTGAATGTATTCTTTGCCTGCCTTAAGGGCGTATTGCCAGTGTTTTTGTGCGTTTTCTTTGTCCTGATTTCTTGTTTCTGCACGTCCGATGAAGCGTTTTTTCCTTATTTTGTTATCAATTTCAACATAAATTTTAACGTCAAAAATATTTTTAACAGGCTCAAACATTGTTGCCATGCCTTCAACCACAATGATTTTGTTGCTTTTAACAGGCAGACCTGACGGAACGCTCACCCCCGTGCCGTTTACAAGGTATTTTGGGGCTAAAATGTCGCAGCCGTTTTTTAATTCTTCAAGGTTTTTCGCCATTAAACCAAGCTGGAAGTTTTCAGGTGCATCAACGTCATAACCCGCATCTCTCAGCTTGTCAAAATCACCGTATTTTTTAATCAGGGCTGAAATATCATTAAAGTAATTATCGGCGCTTAAGATGGTAACAGGCAGGTTTAAAATTTGTGTTGTTTTTATAATTTCTTCGCAAATGGTAGACTTACCGGAAGCGGATTCGCCCGTAATGCCTATTAAAATCCTGTCTTTCGGGTTACACACCAGCCTGTTTAAAAATCTTTCAATAAAATCTTCTTTTATTTCTAAAAAAAGATTTTGACCGGATTTTTTATCCCAGTTTATTATCTGTTTAAATTTTGTTTTTAAATAAAACGCAAGAAATTCCCGTCCCATACGGGTTTCAAAGTTTGGTTTCTGAATTTTATCATTATTCGTTTCTATATTTTCAAGCAAACTGTTCATGATAGATTTATAATACTCCTAAATAAATTTGTTTGCTAATTTATTTATAAGTTTTGTAACACTTAACTGTGCCTTGTTAAAATCTAATTCAAGAGCGCCTTCCTTTGCAACATATATCAGACTTTGAAATGAATTGTAACTTTCAATGCTGCTGTTTTTTTGTCCCAGTCTGAAAGCTTCTCTTGCAAGTCTTTTTATCCTATTTCTTTTTACTGCGCGTTTGTGAATTTTTTTACTTACAACAAATCCTATTTTTGTAGGCGCATCTGAATTTTCTTTATTTTTTCCGCCGTATAATACAAAAAACTCATCAGAGACAATTCTTCTTTGAAGATAAGTTGCCTTGAATGATGAGTTCTTTTTTAATCTAAATTCTTCTTTAAGCACGTTTTTTTGCAGTAATTGCTAATGAGTGACGACCTTTAGCGCGTCTTCTGTTGAGGGTTTTTTGTCCTTGTGCTGTAGCCATTCTTGCTCTAAAACCGCTTACTCTCTGTCTTTTTCTTTTTGTGCCTTCAAGTGTGCGACGCATTATTTTCTCCTTGACATTTTTCTATTATCAGTATGAAATATAATAGTTTAGACATATTTAAGTGTCAAGTTTAATAGGAGAGTATGTAAACATTATGACTATGATGACGGAGCAAAAAATTGGTTTTATAGGTCTTGGAAGGATGGCATCAGCCATTATTAAGGGTATTATTTCATCCGGCTTTATGCCGAAAGAAAACATTCTTGCTTTTGATACAAATCAGGATGCCTTAAAATATGGTGCAAAAAATTTAGATATTACTCCTGTAGCCTCCATTGAAGAGTTAATGGCAAAATCTTCTATAGTTTTGATTGCAACAAAGCCTTTTGTAATTAAGAATGTTTTGGATGAGATTAAAGATAAAATCCGAAATCATCTGATAATTTCAATCCTTGCAGGCGTATCTTTAAAAGTTTATGAAAACAATCTTCCAAACACCAGGGTTGTACGGGTTATGCCAAATACCCCGGCGCTTATTTCGGAAGGAATGAGTGCTATTTGCAAAGGAACTTATGCCCATGATTATGATGCAGAATTTGTTCATAATATGTTTTCAAAGCTTGGTAAAGCAATTTATATTGAAGAAAAAGATATTGATATCGTAACGGCAATTTCCGGTTCCGGTCCTGCTTTTTACTACTATATTATTGAAAAAATTGCAAATGCGGGTAAAATGCTAGGACTTGACTATGAAACAGCATTGACACTCTCTGCGCAAACCGCATTGGGTTCTGCGAAGATGATGTTTGAAACCCCTGATACCCCGGAAGAGCTCATAAGGGCTGTTACAACACCCGGAGGCTGCACTGAGGTAGGTAACAATGTTCTGGCAAATTCCAACATTGAAGAAATTTTATTCAAGACTATAAAAAGGACAATGGAAAAAGCTAAAAAGCTTGGAGGTTAGAAAAAAATACTTCCAAAACCTAAAGCCAAAACCTAAAGTTTTTCAAGAGCTGAAATACTAAGCAGCATATTGTTATTGCTTTTTAGTAGTCTTCATTAAAAAATATTAAAATTTTTTGTACAAATTTCTTGAAAAAATTAATATGATTGCTATAATACTTATTGAAGGTACCGGTTACCACCGCCAATGCCTAACCGGTATTTTCAATTGGCGGTTTGTAAGGTTTGCAAAGTCTGACACCTCCACCACCCCGTCAGAGTTTGCAGTTTATACCCTACAAACAAAACAAAAAACAGGAAGACGTTTCCACCTCCACCCGAAGCGTCTTTCTGTTTTTTTATGTGAATTTTTCGTCTGCATTTGAGTTTTTTGCAGTTTTATTACATTTCTTTCTTGCTCTTGTTTAGCATTGTGTCTTTTGTAGACATTGCGGGTTAAGCATTATCGACACTTTTTTGCTAAAAAATTCTGCCATAGAAAATTACTAAAAGAGCTCCGTTTGGAGCTCAAAAATTCATTTAATCTGCTTTTTGCAAGCTTGTCAGCTTATCTTTTAGACCTTGATAGCGCAAAATCGACACTGTCAAGTTTTTTTCTTCTTGTTGCATCTAAAAGTTTTTCTTCAGCATCTTCCAAAATTTTTGTTATAATATATCCGTTTTCTCCGTCGGAGCGCGGGGTTTTACCTGTTTCGATGCAGTGGATAAAATGCTGACATTCAAGCTTTAAAGGTTCTATTTCAAGGTAATCAAACAATTCAATGCTTTTTTGCGCCGGTGTTTTATTGTCAAATACCTGAAGTTTATTTTCCATTAATGTGTCATCTAAAATTGCAGTTCCTTTTTCGCCTCTTACAAGCAGGGTAACTCTTTTTTGCGGATGTATCCAGCTGTCTGAAACGTGAGCTATAATATCATCCTGAAATTCAATGGTGAGGTGGGTAATATCATAGATATTGTTATCTTCACTGCAGCAGCCTGTTGCGCTCAAAACTTTAACAGGTTCTTTTCCAAGTACGTGGGCTATCATAGAAACATCATGCGGCGCTAAATCCCACATAACGCTTCTGTCATTTTTAAAATAGTTTATATTTAATCTGTCGCTTTGAATATATTTAATCTTTCCTAAAACACCTTCTGCAATCAGCATCTGAAGCCTGTTAACCGCGGGATGATACAATAAAAGGTGCCCTACCATTAGAATCAGACCTTTTGAATCTGCTAATTCTTTTAATTTGGAAACTTCATCAGCAATTGTGGAAACGGGTTTTTCAATATAAACATGCTTTCCCGCCTCTAAAACTTTTTTTGCAATTGTAAAGTGGGTGTGGCTTGGGGTGATGACACAAACTGCCTCAATTTCTTTGTTGCTTAAAAGATCTTCAAAATTATCTGTGACATTGATGTTCGGGTAATTTTTTTTCACCATTTCGATATTATCTTTGTCAATATCGCAAACGGTATTAAGGGCATTAAGATTGTAAAAATTTCTTACAATATTTCTTCCCCATATTCCGCAGCCTATAACTCCAACATTTCTTTTTTCGTTTTTCATAGTAATATTGCCTTGAATTTCCTTTTATAACCGGAGTTTTAACCCTCCGTTTCTTATATTTAATTGTATAAAATAATGAATTAAAGTCAATGTTTAAAATGTTTTCGTGATATTATTGTAACTATGATAAAGGCTGCAAAAATTCAAGGTTTTAATGTAAACCTTTTAAAATATAATGAAGCATTGGATTTTGTTAAAACTTCTCTTGATAACGGGGAAAATATCCAGATTGTGACCATCAACCCCGAAATGATTGAGGCGGCAAAGAAAAATCCGGAATTTGCAAATGTTTTAAAATATGCAGAGCTTGTTGTGCCGGACGGGGTTGGCATCAAGCTTGCGCTTAAGTTTAAAGGAATTGACCAGGAGCAAATAAGAGGCGTTGATTTTGCACAGAGTTTGATTGAAATTGCAAATGAAAATGGCTACAAACTGGCTCTTGTGGGTGCAAAACCTGAAGTTAATTCAAAGCTTGTAGAAGTTTTAAAATCAAAGTATCCGAATTTAAACATTGTATATAGCCATGATGGATATTTTCAAAACGAGGATTTAATAATTGAGGAGATTAAACATTCCGGCGCAAATCTTGTTTTTACGGCTCTGGGTGCTCCAAAACAGGAATTTTTTAATGATAAATTAAAGTCTTCTCTGCAAGGGGTGGCATCTATTGGTCTTGGCGGCACTTTTGATGTTATGGCAGGTTGCGTAAAGCTTGCACCGCCAATCTACAGAAAGTTCGGGCTTGAATGGTTATACAGGACAATAAAGCAACCCGAACGTATAAAGCGCATATTTCCGACTTTGCCATTATTCCTTTTTCACAGTATAATGGAAGCAGTGGGAGAAGCATTGGGGAGCAGAGAATAAGTTTATGACAGGTGAAGCTTTGAAGACTTTTAAAGATTTTACAAATACTGTAAGATGTGACATTTTAAAAATGATACACAATGCTAAGTCTGGTCACCCCGGAGGGTCTTTATCCTGTGTTGAAATTTTATCTGTTTTATACAGGGATATTTTAAACGTTCCAAAGGAATGGAAAAATTCTCCTGATTTCAATAAAAGAGACAGGTTTATACTCTCAAAAGGTCATGCCAGTGCCTGTTTATACAGTGTGCTTGCAAGGTGCGGTTTTTTTGACATTAATGAGCTTATGACATTCAGAAAGTTTGGCTCAAGGCTTCAGGGGCACCCGTCTACTAGATATAATCTTGAAGGGGTTGAAGCATCAACCGGTTCTCTTGGTCAGGGGCTTTCAATGGCATCTGGTATAGCTCTTGCTCTTAAATTGGACAAGAATCCTGCAAAGGTATTTGTGCTTACGGGTGATGGCGAAATGCAGGAAGGGAGCGTTTGGGAAGCTTTGATGGGTATTTCCCACAGAAAGCTTGATAATATTGTTGTAATTGTGGATAAAAACAGGCTCCAGATAGACGGTTGCTGTGATGATGTTAAGTCTCTCGGAAATCTGGACAAGAAGCTTGAAGCGTTTGGTTTTGATGTCCAAGTTGTTAACGGGCACTCTGAAGATGAGTTGAAAAATGCATTGCGTATTGCAAGACATATGGATAAACCTGCTGCAATCATTGCGAATACAATTAAAGGCAAAGGAATTTCCTTTATGGAAAATAACGCGGGCTGGCATGGCAAGGCACCCAAGGATTCCGAACTTCAGGCAGCCATGGAGGAATTGAAATAATGAGTGTTAATAATTCTATTTTTAAAACCGATAATGAGGTTAAATCCCCAAGGGCTGCATATGGCGAGACTCTTGTTGAGCTTGGAATTCAAAATAAAGATATTGTTGTTTTGGATGCAGATTTGAGCTGTTCTACCCAAACCTGCATGTTTGCAAAAAAGTTTCCTGAAAGATTTTTTAACTCCGGGATTGCAGAACAGGATATGATGACAACTGCTGCAGGACTTGCTATTGCCGGTAAAATACCATTTGTCAGTACATTTGCAATGTTTGCAACTGCAAGATGCTTGGACCAGATTAGAAACTCCATCTGCTATCCGAATTTAAATGTTAAAATTGTTGCAACCCATGGCGGAATTACGGTGGGCGAGGATGGCGCTTCCCATCAAGCACTTGAAGATGTTTCTTTTATGCGTTCAATTCCCGGTATGACTGTTATCATACCTTCTGATTACAATGAAGTGAAAGAGGCTGTCAGATACGCTGCAAATATAGATGGTCCTGTTTATATAAGAGTTTCAAGAACCAATCTAAAAACAGTGTTCGATGAAAATACGTATAAATTTAATCCAAAGCGTGCTGTTAAAATTACCGAAGGCGGTGATGTTACAGTGGTTACAAACGGCGAAACCCTGATTGAAGCAATTGGTGCAGCTAAAATGCTTGAAGCTGACGGTATACGTGCTGAAATTCTTCATATCCCTCAAATTAAACCGTTTTGTGCTGCAGATGATTTAATTGAAAGTGTTAAAAAAACAAACAGGGTGGTAACAATTGAAAATCACAGTATAATTGGCGGTGTCGGCTCGTCTGTTTGCGAAGTCCTTTCGGAAAAATATCCCGCTCCCGTACTTCGAATAGGAACAAACGATGTTTTTGGACAGAGCGGTGAGCAGAGAGTTTTAATGGAACATTACGGGTTGACGCAAGAGAAACTGTACGAAAAAATTAAAGCTTTTTTAAAAAAATAAATTATTAAACAGTTGGAAAAGATGAATGATAGTTTTAAGAGATATTATTAAACAATATAAAAATAAATTTGCCCTTTAT